>JAAXPZ010000082.1 GCA_012329065.1 Sulfurovum sp.
CGAAGGGTTTTTAACATATCTGGCGACACAAAAGAAAGTTAGTCCATCAACACAAAATCAAGCATTTAATGCCATACTGTTTCTCTATAAAGAAGTATTGGGAGTAAATGTAAGTGAGTGGAACATACAGGCACTTAGAGCAAAAGAAAGAAAACATATACCTGTAGTACTTACAAAAGAAGAAGTACACAAGGTATTACAAAACCTTAATGGCATATACCAACTTGTAGTTACCCTCATGTATGGATGTGGACTTAGAATGAATGAGGTATTGAGTCTTCGTATTAAAGATGTTGACTTTGGATTTAATAAATTGTATGTATGGGATAGTAAATCGCTTAGTGATAGGACAGTACCACTTCCACTTACGCTAAAAGATGAACTTCAAGTGCAGGTAAAAAGTGTAGAAGCATTACATCAAAAAGATTTGGATGATGGTTACGGCAGCGTATATTTACCACATGCCTTAGAACGGAAATACCCAAATGGCAAATATGAGACAAAATGGCAATTTTTGTTTTCCATGCGTAATGTTGCAAAAGATCCTAGATCTGAAGTCATTCGTAGGCATCATGTACATGAAAAAACTTTAGGCAGAAACATAAAACAAGCATCTGTAAAGTCACAAATACACAAAAGAGTGACTTCTCATATATTTAGGTGTTTAGTCCCAAAGACTTACTCTCAGGATTTAGCTTAAAATACTCAGGATTAACCTGATATATTTGAATCATTGTATCATAAGGTGTTTGAAACTTTAAAGCTTTGAGTTTTTTCTGATAATTATACAAAAGTAAAAAGCTCATTGTGTGCCTTTTTAGTTCTTCGAGTGTCTCATAATGATAAAGTTTAATAGTATGACCTTTGAGCACTTTATTCATTATCTCAACTTGTCCATTTGTCCATGGATGTCTAAATTTTGTAAGTCTATGTTTAATGTCGTGTTCTTCACATACCAAATCAAAAGGATGCATTTTATTTTTTGGTCTTAGATGTTTAGCCAAAAGAGCATAGGTAAATTGTGCACCATTATCTGTTAATATCGTATGAATAATAAAGGGAACATCTGTGATGAAGTTTTGCAAGAATGCACATGCAATAACTTGTGTCATTCTTGTATGTATTTCAACATAAGTGTATTTGGTAGCTCTATCTATAGCTACGAACATATAGGCTTTACCTTCTTCACTATGAACTTCTGAGATATCTATGTGTACATATCCTATATGATACTCTTTGAATTTCTTCTTTTCTTTTTGGGTAGCATCCTCTTTGGGTAAACGACTTAATCCATGACGTTGTAGGCACCTGTGTAGGCTTGAACGTGTCATTTTAGGTATTTCATCCATCAGAGCTATAAAGACATCATCGAGTGAAAACTTTGTGACCCTTCTAAATTCACATATGATTTGTTCTTCTTGTTCTGTCAGTACTGTTGACTTTGGAATGGTTGGACCACTTTTCTTATCTTCAGTACGTCCTGCCTTCTTCCATTTTGTAACTGTTTTTGGATTAAGAGACAATCTCGAAGCTAGCTCAGAGATTGTCTCTTCAGACTCTTGTATTTCTTTTCTAATTCGTGGCGTTGTCTTGGCATTTGCGTGTTGTATATTTCCCATAAATCTACTCCTTTTAGGAAATTATAGCTAACTCCATGAGATTTTGGGACTAAACATATAATTATATTAAAAGCAAACAATATGGTAAAAAAAGAGATTGACTGGATAGCAGTAATTGCATTGACAATAGCCATGATGGTATGGGCTAGCTCATTTATAGCCTTGAAATCTACTATTGGGCCTATGGGGCCTATGAGCGTGATATTTGGTCGCATGGTGGTTGCAAGCTTATGTTTTGTATTTTTCATAAAATCTTTTATGAAGTTAAGGTTTACAAAAGAGGATATAAAGTACCTAGCTTTGATGGTCGTATTTGAGCCTTGCTTGTATTTTCTGTTTGAAGCAAATGCTCTTGTATTTACAACAGCGGGGCAAGCAGGTATGATTGCTTCGACCATGCCTCTTTTGACTGCCATAGGGGCGGGGATACTTTTAAAAGAACTTATTTCAAAAAAACTTATCATCGGCTCACTTATCGCCCTTGCTGGTGTAGTATGGCTAAGCTTGTCAGCTACTAGTGAGCAAAATGCAAGTAATCCACTCCTAGGTAACACTCTTATGTTTTTTGCTATGATATGTGGATCAGGTTATGCCATATCTATAAGGCACTTAACAAAAAGATTTTCACCTCTTTTTTTAACTGCCCTACAGGCATTTATCGGGGTTATATTTTTCTTGTCTTTTGCACTATGGGAGTACAATACAATGACCATAGACTTCAACAAAGATGCAATTTTGTGGATAGTATATCTTGGAGTTGTAGTTACGCTTGGTGGCTATGGGCTATTCAACTTCGCCCTAAGTCGTATTGAGGCTAGTAAGGCGAGTATGTTTATAAACTTGATTCCAATCTTTACACTCTTGCTAGCTTTTGTAATTCTTGGTGAGATGCTAACTTTTGTAGAGATGATAGCATCATCTATCGTTTTTCTAGGAGTATTAATAACACAAATACCAACTAAGTATTTTAAAGTAGCCAAATAAACACAAAGGTACCAATTTGGTCTATGTTACTCTTTTTTTCTCAGCTTTGGTCTCTGCTACTCTATTCCCGATGGGTAGCGAAGCACTGCTGGTATACGATATAGAACAAGGACACCCTCTAGTATGGCTGGTAGCCATAGCGACATTTGGCAACACACTTGGAGCTGTGATTAACTACTGGCTAGGGCTTGGAGGCGAAGTGTTACTGGAGGAGAAAGGATTGATCAACCCTATCAAATTCGCAAAATTCAACCGCTGGTTTGCCAAGTATGGTGGCTGGAGTCTACTTTTGAGCTGGATGCCATTTATAGGTGACCTCTTTACTTTTGCAGCTGGGATTGCCAAGTATAGCTTTTGGAAATTTTTATTACTTGTGGCTATAGCAAAGTTAGGTAGATACCTTGTGTTGGCTTGGGCGTGGATTACGATTTAACCCAAAATATGCAATAGAATTGCCAAAATTAGCGATAGAGCTTGTACTGTGGGTGTTTGCAAAGAATTTAAGGTTAACCCTTAGGTTAATCGATGATTATTTGTAAATGCCCACAGTGCAATGACTTTTGCTAGTTTGGTGATTTCTATTGCATAATTTGGGTTTAACTACTACTGTAACAGACTCTTGACATAGAAACAAAATTAATGTAATGTTCTGGAAATAAATCTCTAGGAGTTCAGATGTCTGCAAAACCAATAACAACCATACTTTTCGATCTAGATGGGACACTCATAGACAGTGCTCCTGACCTGTGTGGATCGATCAATCATATGCTTGCCAAGCTGGACAGGGAGAGTTTCGATGATGATATGATACATCACTGGGTAGGGAATGGTGCCCAAATGCTTGTCTCCAGAGCATTAGCTGGCAAGAGAGATATCAAATGCGAAATAGATAGCAGTCTCCTAGATAAGGCGATGGATATATTTTTATCACACTACAAAGAAAATCTATGTGTAGACACATACTTATACGACGGAGTAAAGGACACTTTAAAAAAATTAAAGGGTCTGGAGTACCAAATAGTGATAGTCACTAACAAGCCAGTAGAGTTTGTGCAGCCTATTATCTGTAGACTAGGCATAGATGAATACATCGATTACTTCATAGGTGGAAATTCTCTGTCAAGCAAAAAGCCAGACCCTGCACCCCTGCTGCATATTTGTGAGCATTTTGATATAGAGATCGATAAGTGTGTCATGATAGGTGATTCTAAAAATGACATACTAGCGGCAAGAGCTTGTGACATGGATAGCATAGCAGTAAGCTACGGATATAACTATGGTGAAGATATATCTATCTATGAGCCTGATTTCATAGTGGATAGCCTTGCAGATATTATGCCCATAATCACAGGCAAAACAAATGCATAAGCATACCAAAATAGCCATCATAGGCGCAGGCGCAGCTGGAGCAACTGCAGCACTTTATCTGGGGCAGTTAGGGCTCGATGTGACATTGTACGAGAGAGAATCATCTATCATAAATGGTCCTCCTTTTTGTCACTTGCATGCTGGCGGAAACTTATATCGTGAAATATCAGATCAGCAGTGCATAGACCTACTCAGACAATCTATAGATTTTCTCAGATATTACCCTTTTGTTGTGGATTATAGACCTACTGTCATAGCGGTACCTATAGGCGACAAGGGGACAGCAATACAGCTCATACCCAGACTTAAGCTACTCAAAAACGAATATCAAAAGCTCATCGATGCTGATTCTAGTAACAAGGTACTTGGTGAGTCAGAAAACTACTACAAGCTGTATAGTAAAGACGAGATACTAAAACTAAGCAAAAAAGATACTGTGACAACACCAAAAAACTCAGATGAATGGATGATAGCAGTAGCAAAAAATATCGATTTAAACAAAGTGCAATTCCCTCTAGTTCTGGTGCAAGAGTATGGACTCAACCTATTTAGGCTTGGGGGAGGTCTCACAACACTGCTTGAAAAAATGAAAAATATAGATGTCAAGCTCAACACAACAATCACACATATTAAGACAAATGATCGCGGATGGCAAATCAGATACCAAAATGCTGATACTGAGAGCACAAATCAGTATGACTACCTCATCAATGCGGCGGGATTTCGTACGGGCGAGATAGATGACATGCTGGGGCTCACCTGTCAAAGAATGGTAGAATTCAAGGCAGCATATGTCACCAAGTGTGACACAAAAGGCACGCTCTGGCCAGAGATTATCTTTCATGGCAAAAGAGGGACACCAGAAGGCATGGCTCAATTTACCCCATACCCTGATGGACATTTTCAACTTCACGGTATGACAACAGATATCACGCTGTTTGAGGGTGGCTTAGTCAGCAGTCAATCTAATTATGTTCAACCCAAGCTTCATAGCATATTTGTAGCTAAAATAGAAAAAGGCTGGCAGCCACAAATCGTAAAAGAGCGGACAAAAGCTGCTATCAAACATCTATCCAAATTCATACCAAACTTTGCCACGGCAAACCTAGCTTCCAAGCCATTATATGGAGCTCAACAAATACCTGGATTTGATCCAGAACTCAGAGTTGCTGAAGTCTCTTTTCCCATAGAGAGATATGCCCGATGTGAGATAGTCAAAGTCTCATCTATCATAGATATGATGGATGCTATAGTAGATAATATGAAGAAAACTGAATATCTTCCAAAAGAAACTTCTAGGGTAAGAAGCTTGGAGCATCTACAATATATATCTGAGGATGAGATAAACAAAAGAGCGGTAGAGATGTGTAAACTTAGAGACTATCCACAAGAGCTGGCTGGGCTCACCGTGCCGAAACAGCTTCTGTCGTTCTGAGGCAATTTATGAATTTGTCAATATTTTTTTAGCTATACTTTCACCATGAAAAGCACTAAACTAAAATCACACTATGATGTCATTATCGTCGGCTCTGGTCCTGCTGGACTTGGTGCTGCTTTTGAGCTGGCAGAGAGTGGCAAGTACTCTATTTTGATGCTTGAAAAGAAAAAAATAAGCTCAGGAGGTCTCAGAAACGACTGCAAACAAAACTACACATACCCTGTCGGATTCCCTCTAGAGCTGTGGAGCCAAGATGAGGCTGAACCTCTACTAGAGAAAGTCAAAAAATATTTAAACCCTACAATGAAGAGCAGACAGCATATAGAAAAATACCAAAATCGAGCCTCAAAAATAGCTGTGAATATACTCTCGATAGACCAAGCTCATGTAGGTACAGACCAGTCACCAAAGCTCATTAAATCTTTACTAGGCAAGCTAAAAAAACTTAAGGTGGATATCGCCCTAAACTGTGAAGCAAAAGCACTCAGTGAAAATAAAAAAGCATTATCTTTGATGGATGGCTCTATAATCTCATTTGAAAATATCATTTTAGCTCCAGGTAGATCTGACTATAGCTGGCTCCAAGACCAGATGGATACTCTAGGTGTGCCTTATAGCGACAATATTGTTGATATCGGTATCAGAGTTGAGTGTAAAGAAGAATATTATCCCATAGTCAAAGATTATTATGATCCCAAGATACTCTTCCCAAACAAAGTTCGAACTTTCTGTACAAACTCTGGCTCTGCACATATAGTGAGAGAAAAGTATGATGGGTATTATTCTATCAACGGACACTCACTCTCCAAAGAGCATAACAAGCCAAACCATCTAGTCAACTTCGCAATGTTAAAAACCATTCGCCTAACTGAACCAGTCGTCAGCGGGCAGGAGTTTGGCAAAATACTGGGACAGATGGTCACTCAGCTAAGTGGTGGCTCTGTCATCATGCAAAGAGTAGGCGACTTCAGACTAGGAAGTAGAAGCAAAAAGGAGACATTCAACTCAGATCTTTATGATTTTGAGCCAACACTCAAAAAAGCAGTGCCAGCAGACCTATCACTCAGCATGCCAGCCAAGATACTGCGAGACATATGGAAAGCTCTCAAGATGCTTGATACCATCATCTCTGGTGTGCTTCATCCATCCACTATCCTCTACTACCCAGAAGTCAAAACCTATTCCAATAAACCAGAGTTCATCAACAAATATTTCATGGTAAAGGAGAGCTACTATATCATAGGTGACGGTGCAGGTACAAGCCGAGGCATCACCGCTGCATGGGCATCTGGCATAAGAGCCGCTGAGGGGATATTGACGGGTTAAAAAATAGAAAGTCCTGTCAGAGATATTGCTATAAAGTTCTATGGCTATTTATGGCTATTTCACTCTCGTTACCATCAACAAAAACTAACTATACTAATCAAGTAAACGATATTTTTAATATCTTCTTCATTTTTAAATCCTTTTGATAATATAGTTTGCTGCCTCTAGGGTATTTAAGGCTATTGCCAGCTGATCACTTTTGATTAATATATAGTCTGTATCATATGTCGAGATAACAAATATGCTAACCCCAACACCTGCTAACAAAGATGAAATTTTTGCTAGAATACCCACCATAGAAAAGTCTAATTCACCTACAACTCTTACACATGACCATCCATCTTCACTCTGTTGGCTCTCCAAAACGATAGAAGAACTACAAACAATGGATAATTCATTCTCACTTTTTGAAATAGTAAAAAATTTACCACTATAGACAGTATCTGGAATTTTACTATCAGGAGCTAATCTGTGAATAACGAAACTCTCATTAAGGGCATATCTATAGGAGACCCCACTTGTGTACAAATGTCTCATCCCAGTCAATAAGCCCTCTATCTCGTAGGCTCTCTAGTACTTCTCTATTGCAGAGAGTATCAGCTGGCCACTCCCTATCATAGCCATCTTGTTCGTTCTTATTTGTACCATCTACCGCTATAAAAGGCTCCAGTATGATATCTCGCTGTGCATCTATATTGTTTACCACTCTCCAGATAAGCATATATGGATTGTCGAGATCATTGCCCTGTTCATCTACAATAATAAGCACTTTGAGATAAGGGCTGAGTTTGTGCAGTCCTGAGATAAGATACTTTTGAGATCCCTGTTTATCTACGGTGATGATACAGATAGGATTTTTTGTATCTAACATATACTGTTTGAGCCCTCTGATACTCTCGTCAATCCTTTGCATCATCCCAAGGAGCTCTTGATCTTCTAGTTGAAGCTCAATGCCATTGTCCACTTCATCACCAGTGGCATCTATCCCAAGTTTTCCACCCACAAACTGCTCTGGAGATGAGTGATCCAGATGATCTACTATGCCTTCTGTTATGAGTATCTTATCTCTGTGCAGGCGATTGAGAATATGTCTTATGAGAGCCTCGTGATCTTCTAAGTGTGGGGCATCCTCTCCTACAAAAATTGCATGCTTTACAAAACTCATCTGCCCTACTCCCCAAAAGGCATGCATAAACTGCTGAGCATGTCCTTTGTATAGGGTTTTCATCTTGGCAAGTATGAGATTGTGAAATACACCATTTTCAGGCATATTATAATCGATTAGATCAGGTGCCATAGGTTTTAGCATAGGCAAAAATATCCTCTCTGTTGCCCAACCCATATATTTATCTTCTAATGGCGGTTTGCCCACTACAGTAGCTTGGAAAACAGGGTTTTTCTTCATCGTGATAGCCTCTACTTCCAGTACAGGAAAAGATTCTTTTAGAGTGTAGTAGCCCGTATGGTCGCCGAAGGGGCCTTCTATCTCTGTTAGTTCTGGATCCACAAAGCCCTCTATCACCACATCTACATCTGCTGGTATATAAATATCGTTAGTCATAGATTTGACAATACGAGCATTTTTACCTCTCACAAAACCATACAAGAGTAACTCAAACATCCCATACGGCATAGGGGCCTGTCCACACCAGATATACAGAGGGTCACCACCTATGGCAATAGAGATAGGCATCTTTTTGCCTGCTTTTTGGTACTGATCAAAAAAGTGGCTGGCATCTTTGTGTATCTGCCAATGCATTCCTAGACGATTTTTACCATATTGTTGAAGTCTATACATCCCCAAATTTTGCATAGATCCATCAAGTGACATAGTATAGACCTGCCCCATAGTGATAAACCTACCGCCATCTTCATCCCATGTTTTTAGGATAGGAAGCATATCCAAATCCACTTCTGATTTTTGAATGATGACTTCTTGGCAAGCTCCCTTGCTCTTCAGTCTCTTTGGAAATATATTTTTTAATGCAAAAAGCTTCGGAAGCATCGCTAGCTTTGCCTTCAGTCCTTTTGGTGGCTTAAATTTCAGCAAAGCATCAATACCCTCTGCCACTTCATCGGGATGTTTGCCAAATATCTTCTGTGTAATGGCACGATTGGCAAAGATATTCATCAACACTGGCATGTCGTATTCTATACCCTTGGATTTGTAAATCGGTTTTGTAAAAAGTATAGGCCTAGAGCTTTCTCTTTTTATCTCCAAATAAGCTACATGCGGAATCTCAAGTTCCACATCCAAAGGCTCATTTATTATCTTCAGATCCCCATGCTCTTTGAGCCACTCTATCACATCTTCCATACTATATGTCCTTAGTGTTAAAGAATAAAGAGTATTATACTGATTAAAAATAAAATGGGTCACAATTTGTCATGAAAATACTAGTCTCTGCGCTGGAGCACTCTGCCAATATACATCTAAAGTCGCTACTACATCACCTACCTGAAGACACTGAGCTTTTAGGTATATTTGACAAAGATCTAGGTGAACCGATAGTCGATTTACAGGCGGAAGCTGTCATGGGTTATGTGGATGCTATAAAAAAAATAGGGTTTTATCTAAAGCTTGCCAAACAGATGGTAGACTTGGCAGACAAAGCAGATAAAATACTTCTTATAGACTCATCTGGCTTCAATCTTCCTCTATCGAAAAAAATCAAAAATAAGTATCCAAACAAAGAGATTATATATTATATTTTGCCAGAAGCATGGGCGTGGAAAAAAGGGCGTATCAAAAAACTAGAAAACAGAATCGATACACTCGCTTCTATTCTCCCATTTGAAAAAGAATATTATGCTCCTGACATCAATATCAGATATATCGGGCATCCTCTGCTTGATCAGATAAAAGAATTCAAAACTGCTATCAATGATAATATCGAAACGATAACATATATGCCTGGCTCACGAAAAAGTATCATTCGCAAGCTAATGCCTATCTTTAGAGACATAGCAGGAAAACTAAAGAAAAAGGCTATAGTTGTGATTCCTAATCATTTTTCACAAGAGGAGACAAATGAACTTTATGGTAATCTTAAAGGGTTTAGAGTAGAACGAGATGGTAGAAAAGCTCTACTAGAGAGTGATTTTGCCTTTATCTGCAAAGGCACTGCTACATTAGAGGCTTCTTTGATAGGAACACCATTTGTACTAGTGTATAAATTTGCTTTCTTGGACTATATTGTATATAAATTACTAGTCAAAATTAAGTTTATAGGCTTAGGGAATATCCTACTCAAAGCATACCAAAATAGAGTGTTGCATCCAGAGCTAATACAACATGAAGTGATAGCTCAAAATTTGATTGGTACTATGCAAGCAGTGGACAGAAGAGCATTTTATCATGATTCATTAAATCTGATAGAATATCTACAGCATGGAAGTGCCAAGAATATTGCTAAAATCATAACAAAGAAGAAAACATGAAGATAAATTTTATAGATCTACAGGCCCAATATAAAGCATATAAAGAAGAAATAGACAAAGAGGTGCTTGAGGTGATGAGTTCAGCCCAATTTATTGGTGGAGAAAAGCTCAAAAAGCTTGAGGATAATCTTGCCATATATACTGGAGCCAAACACGCCATAGGATGCAGTAGTGGAACAGATGCTTTACTATTATCTTTGATGGCACTTGATATTGGTGCAGGTGACGAAGTGATCACTACACCATTTACTTTTATTGCTACAGCAGAGGTCATAGCTTTGCTTGGAGCCAAATCTATTTTTGTAGATATAGAAGAGGATAACTACAATATTGATCCCGCACTCATAGAGGCTGCTATTACAAAAAATACCAAGGCTATCATGCCTGTTTCACTCTATGGACAATGTGCAGATATGGATGCCATAAATGACATAGCAGTCAAGTATGATACTCCTGTCATAGAAGATGCCTGCCAAAGCTTTGGTGCTACCTATAAAGGCAAAAAGTCCTGCAACTTATCTACTATCGGATGCACCTCGTTTTTCCCGTCTAAACCATTGGGTGCTTATGGTGATGGAGGGGCTATATTTACTTCTGATGACGCTCTGGCAGAAAAGATTAGAATGCTTCTAAATCATGGTCAAAACGAGAGGTACAGACACAAATACATAGGCATAAACGGAAGGCTAGATGCCATACAGGCAGCAGTGTTGAATGTCAAACTAGCATACTTTCATGAAGAGGTGACCAAAAGAGAAGAGATAGGGGCAAGATATAGCAATCTACTCTCAAGTACTAATGTTAGCACTCCTAAAATAGATGAGCACAATACAAGCGTATATGCACAATACTCCGTAAGAGCTCAAAACAGAGAAACACTAGCTAAACATCTCCAATCCAAAGATATTCCCACAGCAGTGCATTATCCTATGCCACTACACCTACAAGAAGCGTTTGCTGATCTTGGTTATAGCTTAGGAGATTTTCCACTATCTGAAAAAATCAGTCAAGAGATTATGTCGTTACCTATGAGCCCATTCCTCAAAAAAGAACAGCAAAACTTTATTGTGGACGCCATCAAGGAGATATCGTGATGAAAGTAGCCATTATTGGCTTGGGTGCAATGGGTAAAAACCATTACCGTATCCTCAAAGAGCTTGAAGAAGCTGTTACTATAGTTGGGCTCTGCGATACTGTAGCTCTATATGGATATAATGAACCATGCTTTGTGGAAGTAGGTGATATGCTTGACAACACCAAGCCTGAAGCGGTTGTCATTGCAACACCTACTTTTTTGCACAAAGATATGGCACTTCAATGCATAAGCAGAGGTATTCATATCTTTATAGAAAAACCTGCTGCTGCTACAGTAGAAGATGCCAAAATTATCCAAAAAGCTGCTCAAGCTAAAGATGTCAGAAGTTGCATAGGTCATGTAGAGCGCTTCAATCCTGTAGTGCAAGCACTTCAAAATGAGCTAAAAAATAGAGAGATTTATACTATCTCTATCACTAGAGTAGGTCCTTTTCCTCCACGAATAGCAGATGTAGGTGTGCTGACTGACTTATCTGTACATGATATTGATCTCATGCGATTTATTACCGATAGAGAGATCAAGAATCAGGCGATATTTAAATCACAAAAAATACATAACCACCATGAAGATAATGCTGTACTAAACTTCGAATTAGATGACAATATCGTAGCAAATATCCTTACAAACTGGTTAACACCATTCAAAAAAAGAGTCATAGAAGTAGCGTGTAAGCAAGTATACCTAGAAGCTGACCTTATCACACAAAACCTCACAGAATACTCCGGCTACAGCAAGCATAACTCTTATGTGGTCAGAGACTGCCATATCAAAAAGGATGAGCCACTGCTAAAAGAAATGGAAGCATTTGTACACTATGTAGAAACTGGAGCAATAGGCTCTCTAGCAAGTATAGAAGACAGTATCATTACACTAGAAGTTGCTACTCAGGTATGATTCACCCAACAGCAAAGGTTGACGCATCAGTGCAAATAGGAGCAGGTGTTACAATAGGAGCATTTTGCAATATTGGCAAAGGTGTTACTATACAAAATGGAGTCACTCTTGAGCCTCATGTCAATATTAAAGGTCACACAAACATAGATGAAAATACACATATATTTCCATTTGCAGAGATTGGAAACGATGTGGCAAGTGTTCGTATAGGAAAAAGATGTCATATCCGAGAATTTACAAAAATTGGCATATGCTGTATTGAGGATACAAAGATAGAAATCAAGGACGACTGCTATATCATGGCATATGCTGATATAAGATCTGCTGTAGTCATAGACCAAAGTTGTATCATTACCAACAATGTTGTATTACACTCAAATAGCAGATGTGGTCCAAAGGTAATCATTGGAGCCAAAGCAACGGTTGCTAAAAATTGTATTGTAGGTACTGGATCAATGATAGGTGGTGTTTCGACCGTCAAGAGTAATATTCCACCATTTTGCTTAGTCGAAGGTTTTCCTTTGGCCTCGATAAGAGGGTTAAATCTGATAGGGATGAGGAGAAGCTTTGAGAACAGAGAGAGCATATCTCATGTAAAAAAAGCCTTTATGCATCTTAAGAAGTCACAATTCTCAGCCTCAGAAGCTCAGAAATTATTACCTTCGATTTCAGATACACGAGCAAAACAATTTGTTGAATTTATCGCTTCGCATTAATAAATAACGACTTTATTTCTACCACCTAACTTTGCTTTGTAGAGTGCTGCATCTGCTTTTCTAAAGAGAGACAAGTTGTCATTGTCCTTCATAAGAGCAACGCCAAAACTACAGGTCATAGAGATATCATGACAAAATAAGTGAGACTCTATAATCCTTCTTAATTCATCCGCCAGTGCACAGGCACCTTTCAAATCTGTGTCTGGAAGCAAGATTACAAACTCTTCGCCACCCCACCTCACAAATAAATCCCTACTACGAACCTGATCCTCAATAAGCTTACTAAGCTCAATCAATACTTCATCTCCTATTGTATGCCCATACTGATCATTGATCTCTTTGAAGTAGTCTATATCTATCACTATCATGCTCAGATTCTTTTTTTCATCTTTGGCTTTTTGTATTTCAAGATCAAGCTGCTTGTTGAGCATTGCACGATTATGTAGCTGAGTGAGGTCGTCTTTGTATACTCTATTTTGATACATTTTTTTCTCCTCTTCCATCTTTGTAACTTCAGAAAGAGAAAGAATAGTGTGCTTACTTTCTGCTACATATGTAATATCTACAGCATATGTCTTAACTTTTTCTTTATTGTACTGCTTGAGTGCTATGATTCTCCGATGAGGCTCCAATAGCTGGATTTCTTCTATCCAGCTTCTTCCACTTTGATGTGACGGATAAAAACAGTCTTCTCTTTTGACCATGTTTTCAGCAAGTACTCGGTTTTTCAAAATAGCCTCTTCAACTGTTGCTATGCCTAAAAATGACAATGCTTTATCATTCAGAAACAGAAGTTCTTTCTTTTTATCGATAACAGCTAGCAAGCTTCCCTGAAGATGTGCTATCTCATTCATAATAGTTTTTTGCTCATCATACTGCTTCTTTAATATAATTCGCTCACTTAATTCTATAATTTTTTTATCCAATTTTTTTAAATCGATGGGCTTAAGTATATAGCCATCCACCTGTAAATCAATGGCCTCCAAAAAATAGTCACTGTCACTATGTGCTGTTGTCAATATTACTGCCTGAGTAGGATTGATTTCTCTTACTGCTTTAATCATATCTATACCATTTATTTTTGGCATTTTGATATCTGATATTACGATATCAGGATGACAGGCATGGAACGCCTCCAGCCCTTCTTTCCCATTACTTGCTACACAGAGTTTATTAGTTGTATATCGCTGTAAAAACTCACCAAGTTCTCTTCTTATCATGGGTTCATCTTCCACAAAAAGTATCTTGAGTTGCTCCATTTTACAAACCTTTGAAATCAAGCATTATCGAAGTGATGCCGTCATATGATACCATAGATATCTTGCCACCTAATTTTTCCTCTATGATAATTCTTGACATATACAGTCCAATACCGATACCATCTCGCTTAGTTGTAAAATAAGAATCAAATATTTTGTCCTGAAACTTCTCTTGTACTCCTCCTCCATTATCCGTAAAGACAATAACTCTATCCTCGAAAGAAACTTCAATTTTTCTATCTTTACTTCTGAATGCAACCAGTGCATCTTTTGCA
The DNA here is from genome assembly GCA_012329065.1 of Sulfurovum sp. GTDB lineage: Bacteria > Campylobacterota > Campylobacteria > Campylobacterales > Sulfurovaceae > JAAXPZ01. The sequence continues at coordinate 14,417 of JAAXPZ010000082.1, forward strand.
TTGCTAATTAAACTTAAAATAACTTGTTGAAATTCACTTTGAAACCCATTTATTTCAAAGTCGTTACCATTTATTTCAAAAGATATGTCATACTTCTCTAGATATAATGACTGCATAGAAAATGTTGCGTCTATACTCTCTCTGACACTGAAACTCTCTTTGACTTTATCCACTTTAAAAAATCCTCTAAAGTCATCTATAGTCTGACTCATAAATTTAATTGTTTTGAGATTTTTGTCGATATACTTCTCTATAAACTCTTGATTTAGTAGATTATCCTTATGATTGAATTCTAGATTCTGAATACTTAATCCAAGAGCATTAAGTGGCTGTCTCCATTGATGTGCAATTACACCAATCATCTCTCCCATAGCGGCCATTTTGGCTTGCTCTTGCATAGATTGATACTGAATTAAGTTTTCATGAACTTTATCTTGAATCTCTTTTTGTAGATTTTTATTTGCACCTTTGAGAATATGTTGCCTGTAAAGTATCAAAAAAAGTATCACAATAGCCACAGAGAGAAGATACCAAAAATATCGATAATCCTGTGACTGGACAAGTTTCTTGTTGTCTCCCCACTTATCATGTATCTCTTTATATTGATAATCTGTAATTTCCGAGAGAGCTGCATCTATCCTCTCAAACAAATCTTTGTCGTTCTTGGTTATCGCCATAGATAATCTATATCGCATATCTAAATATCCAGCGACATATAGGTTTTTCAAAGCAAACTTGTTGATATAGTATGAAGCAACTGGTAGTGTAACTACCGTACAATAAGCTTCACCTTCAGACACTTTTTTTAAAGAGCTTTTATAATCTTTTGTCTCAATTATATCTATTTGTGGATATACTTTTCGTAGTTTTGATATAAGCCCTGATCCTTGTTTTCTAGCGATTGTTTTGTCGGCAATATCGCCCAAGCCTTCGATAAAAGGCTTATCATTTTTTGTGATAACTGCCAGTTTGTAAACCAAATACGGGACAGTAAAGTTTGCATACTCTTTTCTTCGCTCTGTTTCAATGGCAGCAGGCAGAACCTCACATTTTCCTTTCTCAAGAAACTCCTGAGACTGCTTCCAGCTTTTGGTAGGAATTGTTTTGAACTCAACATTAAGTTTTTTTTCTATCAGGCTAAGTGTATCTATCGCAATACCTTGCATAATGGACTGATCACCTCCATGAGCAAACTCTATAGGTGCCCAGTTGGGATTATTGCACATTGTCACTATTCTTTTTTGCTTATACGGCTTTACAATACTTTTAGTATCTAACTTATGGTGGGCATTTACATAACCAAGCCATCCACTCATAAGCACAGACAGCTCCTCGTCATTAATGCTGTACATCGCTTTTTGCAACAGGTTTCTAAGCAATTCAAGATGAGAAGCGGTAGCTATACTTAAACCTACTGCTAGTCTTCTATCAGGTATAATTACTTCATGCTCTATGCTTATATTGTTCTCTTTTATTAGATAGCTCATAATGGCGTGACTACCTACGGTTGCGTCACTAGAACCTTTTACAACAGACTTCATGCAGTCCAACAGTGATGCTCCTCTGATCAAAACAATATCAGGATAATACGCCTCAAGAAAATAATCTATATAAAAATCCCTAGGGACACAAACTGATTTTCCTTTCAGGTTTTTCAGATTTTTTAGGAACGGACTGTTTGTTAAAATTGCTTTGTTGGTAGCAGCATATGGTTCAGTAAAGTTGAGAAATTCATCTCTTTTGGGTGTTCTACGAATATTGAGCATGACATCCAGCTTGCCATTCCTCATCATCTGCATAAAGTCGCTCCACTCATATCCGCTGATATACTTCACTTTAATACCAATCTTGTTTGCCAATAGGTTCATATAATCGATTGAGAGGCCCATAGGAGTGCCATTTTTATTGAAGTTATAAGGAGGATAGTTTTTTTCATTGTGCACGGTGATGACAGGGTTCTGTTTTAAAAATGCTTTCTCTGCATCATCTAGCTGTATTTCTGAGCCAGAAGCTGAATGTAGAATTATACTGAGCACAAAGATGCACAATATATATAAATATAATTTTTTAAACTGTCTCAATAAATTCTTGCCCCACCATGTAAGTTATTTAAGAGTAATTTTATCTAAAAAAAGTCAAAACTATATTCTATCTAGCATCTCATCCTTAAAGGCAATCTTTTCTGCTTCAGATAGTATCTCCATAGCTCCATCTGATATCATATCATCGGCAAGTTCTACCCCTATATTACTGGATACTTCAAATAAAGCTGTAATTTCTTTTTGTAGTATATGTCTGCCATCTGGATAACCAAGCATAGCTCGCAGGTGCAATTCAGAGTTGATGATTCTAGCATTGACAGCTACTGGTGCTGAGCACCCTGCTCCTATTTTGGAGATAAAATCCCGCTCTACCTGAGCACAAACTTGACTGATAGGGTCATTTAGACTCATTGCTATTTCTCTAACACTCTTGTTTTTACTTACTATCTCTATGCCTAATGACGCCTGACCCATAGGAGGAATCATGAAGTCTAACTTCTGCGTATATGGGATATCTTGGAGTAAATCTAATCTAGACAGTCCTATATAGGCCAATATAATAGCATCATATTGACCTTCAGAGAGTTTTTTAAGTCTAGTATTCACATTTCCTCTAAGGTCTTTCATGTTGAGATCTGGTCTTTTTTGCAAAAGCTGCATTCTTCTGCGTAAACTTGTAGTGCCGACAACTGCTCCCTGAGGAAGTTCTTCGAGAGACGCATATGTATGTGAGAGAAAGGCATCACTCTGGTCTTGTCGCTTTGTGATAGAGCAAAGCTCAAGTCCTTCTGGGATATAAGTAGGTACATCTTTCAAAGAATGTACGGCTAGGTCTGCATTGCCCAAAAGCATCTCATCTTCAAGCTCTTTTGTAAAATGCCCTTTCCCTCCTATTAGGGCAAGAGGACGATCAAGTATCCTATCGCCCTTACTTGTAATCTCATTGAGCTCTACCCTAATTTCAGGAAAGTTTTTTTCTATTTTATTTTTTACATGATATGCTTGCCATAGTGCTAACTGGCTTGCACGCGTCGCTATAACTATCTTATCCAAACTCTAATGCCTTATTTTAAATATTGTTTATATTTTACCCTAGTTTCATCAAACTCACTATCAAAATATACTGTAGGAGTACCTCTGATCATCAATTTTGTTGCTGCTTCCATATCCTGTTTGACGGCATCTTTGATCTCTTGTTTGGATATAGCTTCTTTACTGACCTCTATTTTTAACTGATCTTTTAAGGCTTTTAAAATTATATCTTCGTTGGTCTCTTTGGCAGATATTTTTAGATTATAAACATTCATTGCTTGATCCATCTTGCCTTCTTTTTGCAATACTTCCATTATCCTAGTCAATGGTTCTGCCACGGGGTGAAGCCTTAGAAGTGGCATGTGATAATAGTATAATGCTATATCTGCCTTTGTCTCTTTGAACTCCTTAAATACCTTTGGCACAAAATCTATACAAAATGGACATTGCGGATCAGAAAATATAGCTACCTTGTATTTGGCATCTTTATTACCAGCTATGAGATTTTTCTCTTTGTAATAATCTTTAGGTATATTTGGCTTGATTGTTCTTTGGTAGTCTCTTCCTGTTTTTACATTAATAAGCCCCATGGTTGCCAATCCACTTTTTACATCTACAAATATTGTCATAGGCTCTTTAATATCCTTGCCATTGTAGTTAAGATTCACCATTACAAGATAAGCATTCCAATCGTTCGATCCTGGTATCTTTTTTGTACTGAGCGTATCTACACTCTTTACTTTGACCTGCTTATTTTTAACCACATGGTTTTTTACATATTTTTCTATATCGAATGCTTCTGCACTCAATGCTAGAGTAGCTATTATACTACTCGTCAATAACTTCGACATCAATGACATCATTGTCTCCTTTGTTTTTATCATATTTATTTCCATATCTATTTGATTGTTGCGGTCTCATTTTAGCCGATAATTGTAAATAGAGTGTGTAGAGCAGCAAAAAGACAGCCAACAGGTCTGTGATAACTCCAGGGATGATTAGCATCACTGCACCTAGTAGATAAGCCATGCTTGCATTATTGGCGGATTTAAGATCAAGCTTTCCCATCTGCACAGACTTCATGTTGCCCATAAAAGTATATGGAGAAAGCCTCAAAAGCATACTACCCGCCATCATTGTCAAGAGTATCCAGATAACACTTGGGAAAAAACCTATAATATCGCCAACCTTCATAGAAATAAAAAGCTCTAAAAAAAATAGAGGGATTATTGCAAGTATCATGAAAGTCTCCGTAGAATTTCATCTAGAACATCACTACTTTTTATCTCTACTTTATCCAAGCCATCCCTAGTTATAATCTCCATTTTTCCATCAGTCAAATTTTTACCAACTACTACCGCAAGAGGAACACCAATCAGCTCAAAATCTTTTATCTTAAATCCAAACCTCTCTTTTCTATCATCCAGTAGCACCTCAATACCACGAGACCGAAGATCGCTATAGAGCTCTTCTCCTGCCTCTAATTCTTCTTCTTTTTTAATATTTGAAATAATTATATGTACAGCAAAAGGAGAGGACTCTTTTGTCCATATGCATCCTCTATCGTCGTGATTTTGTTCTATTATTGCAGCAAGCAACCTACTAATACCAATACCATATGTTCCCATCATGAATGGTTTACTTTTGCCATTTTCATCTAAAAACTCTGCCTTTAGTGCTGAGCTATATTTTGTACCTAGCTGAAATATATGTCCTACTTCTATGCCCTTGGTATGTTTTAGTTTCCCGTTACACTTTGGGCAGCCATCACCAGACTGCACAGCCACTAGATCTTTATATGTCACCTCAACGCCCCTAAGGTCATAGCCTACAAAATGATAGTTTTCTTCATTGGCACCACATATTAGACTTCTTCCATCTCTAAGTCCCTCATCATAGACAACAATGATCTCTTCTGATAAATTAGATGGTCCCATATATCCAGCTACCAAACCAGCTATCCTAAGTTCCTCTTCATTGATATCTACTAGCTCATTAGCATCTATACTATTGCATGCTTTTGTCTCTTCTAGTTCGTCACTTCCTCTCAAGGCAAAAAGTACTATTTTACTTTCTCCCCCATCATAAAGTGCTTTTTTGGCAACTGTTTTAATCAGATAGTATGGATCAACATGAAAAAATGCACTCAAATCATCAATACTTTTAATATCGATGGTTTGAAATTTACTAGATATACTAATTTCTGGCTCATCAGCATCACAAGCGACCATTGCTCTTTTGGCTGCCTCTATATTGGCAGCATACTCGCAGTTATCGCAGATCACAATAGTATCTTCACCACTATCTGCAATAACCATAAACTCTTTACTAGCACTGCCGCCTATGGCACCACTATCAGCCTCCACTATGCGGTAATTCAATCCCAATCTCTTAAAAATACGACTGTAAGTCTTCTCCATCAAGTCAAAATCTGCCTTCATACCATCTTCGCTTGACGCAAAACTATAGCCGTCCTTCATTAAGAATTCACGACCTCTCATTAATCCAAATCTAGGTCTAATCTCATCACGAAATTTAGTTTTGATTTGATAAAGGTTTATAGGCAACTGTTTGTAACTTCTGACCGTCTGACTGACCATATTTACCATCATCTCTTCGTGTGTTGGCCCAAGTACAAAATCATTATTTTTCCTATCCTTAAATCTCAATAATTCTTTGCCATACTTCTCGAACCTGCCGCTCTCTTTCCAAAGTGATACAGGTGTAACAAAAGAGAGATCCACCTCTTGACACCCTGCCCTATCTAGTTCTTCTTTTGCTACTCTTCGGACATTATCTAATACTCTTTTCCCCAATGGGAGAAAATTATATAACCCACTTCCTACACTCTGGATATATCCTGCTCTCATAAGATAAATATGGCTAGCAAGCACTGCATCACTTGGTGCTTCTTTGCTAGTAGGAATCAACAGCTGTGTAAATCTCATTCTTTCTCTCCTTTAAATCTCGCCATCATCTCAGGTGATGGTTTATGTGCATTCTTTTTGTATTGCGTTAAGTCAGAATCGTCAGTATTTATTTCAAATACCTTTTTAAAAGCGTTGACGGCTACCTGTCCATCATTCTCTTTTGCCATATCTCTCAGATTTTTTGTAGGAATATGCAGATATTTATCAAACACTTGAGTAATCATTCTTTTAGCATTATCAGAAAACTGCTCTGGAAGGTAACCTTTATCTATAGATCTCTGTACTTCTGTTTCAATAACATCTTTGATAGACAGCCTTATTCCTTTAATTAATGGCTCTATTGTCAAAGTCTGCAACCATAGAAAGAATTCATTCGTATACCTCAGCACAACTTCTGAGGCTTGCAGTGCTTGCTCTTCCCTCATGGCGTGATTATTCGTTGAAATTTCTTGCAAATCATCGATACGATATAGTTTGATATTTGCCTCTGCTGGCTCCTCTATATCCCTAGGAATCGCCATATCAAACCATAGCCTATCCGCTTCCTTGTATTCTATCATAGCATTGCTAATGACAATATCAGGTGATGATGTAGCAGAAAAAAGTAGCCTATACCGATTTAATAGTCTATGAAGTTTCTCTAGATCTACCACATTAACATTTTCACTGTTGAGCTCTTGTGCAAGTTTCTCTGCATTCGCTTTTGTACGAGATAGTAATAAAACATCTGCATCTGCCCTAAGTAGATGTTTGGCTGCCAATCTGCCCATCTCTCCACTGCCGACTACAATGCCCGTCATGCCAGTCAAAGAACCATTCATATCCGCTTTTGCCTGAGCTACAGCCACTGAAGCTATAGAGATAGGATTTTGTGAGATATTGGTCGCATTACGCACCTCTGCTGCACATTTTACGGCATAGCTTATCACTCTATTGAGTTCCTTGCCAGCTGTATTATTTTCGTACGATAATCTAAAAGCATCTTTGACCTGTCCTGTGATTTGAGCTTCTCCTATCACCAGAGAGTCCAGCGAAGAAACTACAGAAAATATATGCTTTATGGCTTCCTCGTCCTCTAGATTCAATACAGAACTCTCCAATACTGCAAAATCAACACCAGTCTCTTTACACAAGATGCCAATAATAGTATGATAAGTAGAGAAATTATCCTTAGTAGCTGCAATAATTTCTATTCTATTACAGGTGTTAACAACAAATGCCTCCAGTATAAAATCAAAGCCTGTCAATAGGTTCAGATAGACTCTGATAGAATCATCATCCTGAAAAGAGATCTGCTCCCTGATCTCAAGATCACATTTTTTATAGTTGAAACTTACCACTTGATAATTCACTAAAAACTCCTCTCTATCATGGATCTGGCTATATTTTCGAGAGAATTCTCTCCAGCTTCATTCATCAAAGATATTGCCTCTTCTACAAGTATTTTGGCTTCAGCAAAACATTTCTGAACAATGCCATACTCATTCATCTTTATAGTGATCCATTGTTGATCGTCACTACTGAGTCTCTGTGCATGCAGTGAGGTCAATCGTAGTTTTTCTACTTGATCCAAAGACTCATAGAGATATATAAAAGGCAAAGTCACCTTACCTTCTTCATAGTCATGCATGGCTGGCTTTCCAAGCTGTTCGCTAGTTTGTATAACATCCAAAAGGTCATCAATCATCTGGAAAGCTATACCAAGATTCCTGCCATATGTACGATAAGTCTCTCTAGGTTTACCTGCCAGTAGTGCTGCTGCTTCCGCAGAAGCCTCCATAAGAGAAGCTGTCTTCTGATATATCATCTTGAGATACTTCTGTTTGTCACTATTGAATCTCTCTGAGAGCAAAACATCATTTCGCTCACCGAGGCTCAGTTGCACTACCGCATTGGATATTACTTTAGAAACTTCTTTGTCTATATTGTTTAGCTCATAAAAGCCTTTGGAATAAAGTATGTCACCTAACATTATGGCAGTTTTGTTTCCATATATTGCATTGAGAGACGCTGTGCCACGACGAACAAACGCATCGTCAATCACATCATCATGTAGCAAACTAGCAGCATGAATCATCTCTACAATTGCAGCAGTTTTGATAGAGACTAAACTACTGCCTGCTATTTTAAGAATCAGCTTTGCTCTTAGTCTTTTGCCGTGAGGAAGCTTTGTGTACAGTGCTATTGCGTCAGCATCATTTAGATCCTCTATATATTGTGATATCTTTCTCTCTACTGCTTCTAGCATCTTTTACTCTATTCGCACTGTGTTACGATATTGCCCACTAACTCTATAAATAGAGATTCGACTCTAGAATCTATCTCTTTGTCTATTATTAAACTACTAATCAGTTGCTCATGTTCCTCATCAAGTCCCTTGTCTTCAAGCATCTTCTCTGCAACTGCAAAACGCCTAAACATCTTCTCTATCTCCATCTCAACTATGTTTTGGTTGGCTGTTCTAGCGATAGCGAAGTAGTTCTCTTGTGGTGTGGTATTCATAAAATCATCATCATCAAAAAGTTGCATTTATTTTCCTTATTGTTTTAGCTATATTAAGAAAATAATTATAGCGAAGTTGACTTTGATTGTGGCAAAATTAATCCTTTTTCGGTATAGTTTCACATATAAATTCTTAAGGAAACACATGAGACTTCTTACTCTGGTTACATTTATCTGGGCATTTTCTTTTTCACTTATTGGAGTATATCTAGCTGGCAAGATCGATAGCTATTTTGCTGTACTTATCAGAGTTGTTCTAGCATCATTCATATTTCTACCATTTACCAACTTTAAGCTAGCAAATAAATTTAAACTACAAATCATGGGCATAGGCATCATACAAGTAGGCTTGATGTATATTTTCTTCTATAAATCATTCATGTTTCTTACTGTGCCAGAGGTGTTGCTATTTACTATCTTTACTCCTATCTATATAACTATCATATACGATCTACTGAAGGGCAAGTTCAACCCTTTGTATATACTCACAGCTGCCATTGCAGTACTTGGAGCTTATGTGATAAAATCTTCACAGATTAATGATGGCTTTTTTGTAGGCTTCATGATGGTACAGGGAGCAAATATCTGTTTTGCACTGGGGCAAGTGCTATACAAGAGGCTTCTCGAGAATGATGAGCTAAAAGATATAAAGCAGTCCACGATATTTGGCTACTTTCATTATGGTGCACTGATTGTATCTCTGATGGCATTTGTATTCTTTGGCAATATGGAGAGAATCACTCCAGATATTACACAGTGGGCAGTACTTATATGGCTTGGTATTGTGGCATCTGGTCTTGGATATTTCCTATGGAACAGAGGTGCCACACAAGTAGACTCTGGTATCCTTGCTATCATGAATAATGCAGTAGTGCCGCTAGGGCTGATTGTCAATCTTCTGCTATGGGGAAAAGATATAGACTATGTCAGCCTAGTATTTGGAGGGGGATTGATCCTGCTTGCATTATGGCTACACAAGCAAGTAATGAAGCGATCAAGTCCTCAAGTAGCACTATAGAGAATCACCAAAATCCTTTTTGAACTTGATGACAAGCTTTTCTGAGTCTAGGAAGTCTAGGGTAGTGTTTGCATGTGTAACCACTACCATCATCAATACCATAGGACTCATGTGGTGAGTACTGTGTCTTCGCTTTTCCTTGCTATACGGGCTTCCAAGATGGAGATTGTGGATGCTTTGAGGTATAGTTAATTCAAATTTAGCTCATATTTACTGCTTCGTCCACTAAATCCTGCGATCTCTCGGATGACCCCTTTGTCCAACATGTCTTTTAGGTGTCGAGAGGCGGTCACGGCACTTGTCTTAGTAAGTCCTCTGTACTTTTTGTTGGTTAATCCGCCTTCAAATTGCCCCTCACTTACATCTAGCAATTTGTTAATGACTTTTAACTGTTTTTCATTCAGTTTGACTGTGTTTATCTTGTCAAAAAATTTTGTTTTAACGATGACATTTTGGATGTTACCTATAGAAAAGGTAATCGAATGTGCAATACTTTGGGTATGCCATATAACCCACTCTGTGATGTTTAAGCTATTTTTCAAACGCTGTGCATTTTCAAGTGCATCATAGTAGCCTTGTCTGTCTTGGTTTATGGCACTAGAGATAGAGTAACATCTATTGTCCAATCCCCCATCTTTAGAGAGGATGTAGTTTGTAATAGCTCTACCAATCCTTCCATTTCCGTCATCATAAGGATGTATAGACTCAAACCATAAATGTGCCACAGCACTTTTGACGATAAAGTTACTTTTTTCGTGGTTGGTGTAGTCCATAAGTGCTTCCATACTCTGAGCAATCTGCTGGAAATAAAATAAGTTTTGAAGTGTAAGTATATGTCAACATCATCTCGAGGGGGACACGAGATGAATTCACATGCTTTAGTCCATCTGCTTTCTAAGAAAAGTAGGAACTTCTAAAATATCTTCATTTTCACTATCATATCCACCTACTACTCTACGATTCTGGACAGATACTGGTCTAGGAGATGCTGTATTGGCACTCATTCCTGAGAGAAGAGTTGTTGCTTCTTTGGCTTTTTTAGCTTGCTCTATGGCTACATTTTCGTTACTGTTAAAGCCTGTAGCTACGATGGTTATCTTTACTTCGTCTATAGCCATGTTGCTGTTGGTAGTAGTACCGAAGATTACAGAAGCATCTTCGTGTGCATGATCCTCTATCGTCTCCATGGCTTCAGAAATCTGAAGGATAGGATAGTCAGGATGGATATGGAAGTGAACCAGTACACCCATAGCACCATTAATGGAGATATTGTCAAGCAGTGGGGAGTCGATAGCCGCTTTGGCTGCATCATAAGCTGCATTGGCACCCTCACTTTTGCCTGAGCCCATCAATGCAAGTCCTCTGTGAGTCATAACAGTTTTTACATCTGCAAAGTCAAGATTTATATCATTTGGACCATGAGATAAAATCACATTGGAGATACCTGCAACTGCTTGAGAGAGAACATCATCTACCAAGCGAAAGCTCTCTTTGATTCCTAGGTTTTTTTCTACTATAGAGAGGAGCTTTTCATTGGGTATGATGACAATAGAATCACTCTCTCTTTTTAGCTCTTCTAGACCCTCTTTTGAGAGCTTTGTTCTCTTTCTGCCTTCAAACTTAAATGGACTAGTGACCACAGATACAGTCAATGCACCTATTTCTTTGGCAGCCTGAGCTACGATAGGGGCAGCACCCGTACCAGTACCGCCTCCCATGCCTGCAGAAATAAAAACAATATCAGCGCCCGCCAGAGTCTCTTTGATGTCATCAAAACTCTCCAGTGCTGCCTCTCTGCCCTTTTCAGGTATCATGCCTGCACCAAGCCCCCTAGTGGCATTAAGTCCCAGCTGGAGCTTAGTAGGTGCAAAAGATGCATCTAAAGCTTGTGCATCAGTATTGGCAACTATAAGGTCGATTCCAGTCACTCCTTCACTTATCATATGGTTTATCATATTTCCACCGCCACCACCTATGCCTATCACCTTGATTTTTGCACCTGCAGCAGTAACTATGGACTCTATCGCAATCTCATCATCAATCGTCTCTATTTCTACATCAAAATTATCTAAATCATTCATATATTCCCCCTTTTTTTAAAATAACTGTTTAGCCCAGTTTGTGATTTTGGATATTATATTTCCCTCATTTGCATCTGGTCTTGGCAGATCATCAAAGGAAAAGTTATCGCTATCTTTTTCTGGATTCATATCTCTAAGCACTTTATTGCCAACTTTTTTTTCTTTTTTCCGTCTTTTTTGTGTAACAATAGCACTATTATTTTGCTGTTCATCATTAAGCCTAATATCACCAAGTTCAACCTCAGGGATATGACTCTTAGTATGTAGCATATTTTTCTCATTATCTATCTCGTATTGAGTATGACCGCCAGTTTGATAAAGCAAAAGTCCAATGACTGTAGAGAAAGAAGGATCTTTTAGCTCGTCTATGAGACCGCCTACATCTTTGGGATAACCGATACGAACAGGACTATTTCTAAAAATAGCAGTCGCTAGCTCCCTGATGCCTTTGAGCTTGGTCATACCACCTGTTAAAACTATACCTGCACCGATCTGCTCACTCAATGCACTCTTGTCGATAGCATTTGCAAGAATAGAAAGTGACTCCTCAACGCGAGCCATGACTACACTATGTACCATTTCCAATGAAATACTATTACGATTTTCTTCATCACCTATAACAGGAAGTTCGATTATTTCGTGTGTACCATTGACAAGGTCACCATGGCGTATCTTTACATTTTCTGCAATCTGCAATGGCGTATGTAATGCCATAGAAAGGTCATTGGTGATATGATTAGAGCCTACCCCCAAGAAAGAGTTATATCTAATAGAGTTACCTATGTGTATAATCAGATTGCTTGTCTGTCCACCCATATCGATCAATGCAACACCTAGTTCTTTCTCGTCATCTTGCAATACTGTGATAGAAGAGGCATAGCTATTGAGCACTATCCCTTCTATTTCAAGACCCGCAGATCTTACCGTTTTTTTAAGATTACTCAAGCTTGTTTTTTGGGTCAGAATAATATTGGCGTCTACTTCTAATCTGCTGGCATTCATGCCGTATGGATCTTCTATGAAGTCTTGTTCGTCTACTCTGAAATTATACGGGAGGACATGGATTACTTCATACTCATTTGGGATATTAGCATTATATAGTGCTGTCTCCATCAAGCGATTGATCTCTTTGGTAGAAATGTCTTTTTGAGGAATGTTAACAACACCTGTAGAGCTTAGACTTTTCGCATAAGCATTGGATATAGAAACAGTGGCCGTAGAGATATTGTTACCTGCTATTCTTCTGGCATCGTTAAGTGCTTTCCTAATAGATTTTGAAGCTAACTCTATGTTGGTTATGATGCCCTTTTTAACCCCTTGGGATTTCGCAACACCATGACCAATAATTTGAATATCGTCGCCAGTTACCTCAGCTATGACTGCACAAATTTTTGTTGAACCGATATCAATAGCTAAGATTGATTTACTCAAATCAAATTCCTTTTACAAACTTTTGAGCTGGATACTGCTTATTCAGCGTTTTGAAAAGATTGGATTCAAAGACACTATCCTTTATTTGATTAACATTCTCTTCAACCGTTTTAGAAAGATTATTGTCAACCTTGTCCATCTTCTGTTCTACTATTTTATAGACTATAACATTATTCGATACCGTAATCATACCGTTTTTAGCTGAAGATGTAAAGAGTTTTTGTAAAAACTGTAAAGTTTCTGGTTTACTAAGTGGTGACATATTGTCAAATTTACTCATACTCATCCAATCTGTTGTACTCAATTGTTCATTGTCAATATTCTCCAATATCTTCTTAGAATTGGCTTCTAATATCTCACTTTTCTTCTGAGATATAAATGATTTTGACACTGCCTCTTTTGCCTGCTCAAAAGACTTCTGCTTTGGATCCATGACACTTAGAACTTTAACTGTCGCATACTTTAGCCCTATTACTTTTGGCTTGATAGTCTCACCTATATTGGCTTTGGCTATCTCTTTCCATGTATCAGCAGAAAGCTCTATACTGTTTACTGATAACTCTTTTGTCTCTGAGGCTTTAAGCTCTCCTTTTTTAAAAGCTACATAATCTTTTAAGGCCTGCTTTTTGGTCTTTTTGATCTTATACTCCTGCTCTACCACACCTTTCGCCTGCTCAAAAGAAAATTGTTTGCCGTCAGTTTGCACATAGTTGTAGCTATTCTTATCGTAGAACTCTTTGAGCTCATCTTGAGTTGCCTCTGTAGTAGATGAATCTGTCCAAAGTATCTCCAACGAATAAGAACGAGCTGTCATGTAGTTGTTTTTGAACATTTCCCAGTAAGTTTTTAGCTCTTGTTCATCTACCTCTATGGTAATATCAGAAGGCGATATGACTTTATAAGCAATTTTATCAGCTATACTAAGTGCGGATGCTAAAATATTTATCTCAAAAGGAAGTGCCTTGCTATCAAAGAAATTCATCATCTTTTTTACAGTCAATTCATCCTTAAGAACCTCTTCAAATGTTTTTGCCTTGAGTCTTCTGTTTTGTAAATAGGTATCGTAAATAACTTTACTAAATACACCCTTGTCCTGAAAGCCTTCTATGGAAGTAATATACTTTCCTAACTCATCGTCAGAGACAACAATACCATAGTACTTAGCAAGATTTAACAGTTGCGCCTGTGAAGCAAGGGAGTTAAATGCTTGTCCTAGCAACCCCATCTCCTTGGCTTTTGCCTCGTCAAATTGTCCTTTGAACATCTCACTATATTGACTATATAGGTTTTGGTAAGTCATGTCAAACTTCTCTTGCGTGATTTCTACTTCCCCTACTTTTCCAACAGCACTTGCTTTTGAGCCATACTGATAACTACCCCAGCCAACAAATCCTGCACCTATAAACGCTATAGTGGCCACCCATATGGTGACGATAAGATATTTATTATTATTCTGCATCCATGAAATCATCTCTAGTCTACCTTCGATTTAATTTTGAGCGTATTCTATTCTACTTGTGGTTAAAAAGAGGTACTATTGAAAAAAGGAGCTCAATATCCCTTTTTTTCCAGAAAATCTTTCCGCATGCTTTTTTGCTCTTTCCACTCCCATCTCAGCAGCTTCTTCATACAAGAGCTGTGCGGTTTTTTTATCTTTTTTGATGCCGTAGCCATACTCATAAAGCTGTGCAAGATCGCAAATTGCTTCTGGATAGTCATGCTCTGCTAGTCTATTTATCTGAGTAAATGCTTCAGGATAGTCTACTTTTAGTACCTCGCCTTTGAAGAGTTCTCTAGCCAACAACAACTGTGCATACTTAGATTCACTTGCAGCTGACAACAGAAGAACCTGTGCCGCCTCTGCTATATTGCCCTCTTCTTTTTTATCTTTAAAAAGCATAATGGCATCTTTGATATCATTTTCTGTATATCCTTTGCCTGCCATTTGTTTCAATAATACTTTAACCTCGTCGATTATACCATCTTCTGCCTGCTCTACTTGCGGAAACTGGTGTCTCATATTTCTGAATTTTTGATCTATATATGAGATAGGGGGATAGAGCCTGTTGTTTTTATCATAATCAGCTTTTCGTTTAATTTCTAGTGCAGTTTCTTCATTATTTTCTTCACCTGTATCTTGTATATTATCGGTATTTCTGACAATATCTATATCAACACTATCAACTGTTGTCTCCACTGCTACCTGATTATCAAAATACTTTACAACTTCAGGTTCTTCGAGTAACAACTCTTCTGCAGTATTGTCAATATTATAATCATAGCTATCTATATTTTCTACATGTGGTTCTTCCTCAGACTCTTTAGTGGTAGATTCTCCAACACCTGTCTCCACTATGTCAATCTCTTGCTGTGCAGAGATCTCTTCTTCTCTATCTATATGCTGTTGTGCACCTGTTTCGGAAACTATTTCTCCGTCTATGTCAACCAAAGACTCCACCTCTGTCTCATCAAATGGCTTGACTTCTTTATTTTCTGCTCTATTCTTATTTACATCAAGATATGCTTCGTTTTTATATACTTCTTCTTTGGCTTGTGCTACATAATTTTCAGAGGCTAGCACTGGCTCGTTATACTCAACTGTATCCTCTACGCTCTCCTCTGTCATTCTGAGCATATCGTCCAAATTTATTGTTGTATTTGCTTGTGGCTGCATCATATCGAACAGGTTTTGTGACTCCTGTTTAGACTCTTGTTCTTGTGGTTTTCTAGCTACAGGTTCAGAAGGAGCACTACTAAAGAAACTGTCTTCCAAAGAGCTAATATAGCCCTTCATAAGAAAAAGTGCTTGTCTATAATTTCTGCTCTCAAGTAATGCTATAATCTCATTGAGATCTTCATCAAGACTTAGGTCCCTAAGCTTTTTAGCCTGTACACTCACTGTGTCATGATCAGCCATTTTTACTGCAAGGCGTACAATTTCAAATCGGATTGTTATCTCTTCCATTTAGTCTCCATACAACTTTTTTATACACTATCATTTATAAAATATTTCATCTAATGATATCGATAATTACTGAAAGTTTACAAATAGTCATGCTGAACTATTGAGCATCAAAAGTCTAGTACTATTTTCTAGTAATGCTATTTTTTTGGCCATTTCTGTCATATCCCTATCATATGTGAATAGTCCATGACCCTTGATAAGCATTAGTTGATTTTTACTATCTTTAAAAAAATTGGTAATCTCATAAGGTGCTCTATCATACCAATCGTGAAAACTTCCAGGATCGTATACCTCAAGGTCGCCAATATTTAGATCGCCAAAATAATCTCTGGGTGATAACTTCGCATGACTCAAGGAGTATGCTGTTGCATACGGGGGCATGGTATAACATACATATTTTGCCTGAGGCATCTCCTGATATATCTGTTCATGTATAGGCGTATCCATACTTGACATGTTCCACCTATAGTCTTTGACTCGCACATCTAGTTCTATGAGAGAAGTGCTACTTATCTCATCAAATATTGCTTCTTTCTTATTGATTATAAACGAATTAGACGAGATGCGTGCAGAAACAGATCCATGATAGACACCTAAAAAGTTCTTTCGAAACATAGAGAGAGAGACAGTCCGAATCTCTTCAAAAAGATGTTTACTGTCCACTTATTATCCTTTGTGGAGCTATTTTTGGTATTATACCAAATAATTATTACCCTACAAGGTAACAACTAGGTACAAAAATGACAACTACTCCACATATACCTGTATTACTTGATTCTGTTTTGGAAAGTTTTGAGCGTTGCAATAATGGATATATCATAGACTGCACTCTAGGTTATGCTGGGCACAGCTCAGCACTACTTAAGCATCTAGATCAAATATCTATTGTCGGTATTGACAGAGATGATGAGGCGTTGTCGTTCTCTGACAAGAGATTGCAAAACTACAAAGATCGATATATGTTATACAAAGGTTCTTTCGCTCAAGTATTGACAGAGCTTACGGAGAAGCCCATCGTGGGAGTACTAGCAGACTTTGGTGTCTCTTCTCTCCAGCTTGACAAAAAGGACAGAGGATTCTCTTTTGAAAGTGATACTTTAGATATGCGTATGGACCAATGTGCTTCACTGACTGCTTATGATGTTGTCAACGAATATACCGCGAAGCAACTAAGCTATGTATTTAAACAATATGGAGAAATAATACAAGCTGATAGATTGGCAGACGAGATTGTCAAGGCTCGTACATCCTCACCCATAAAAAGTGCAAAAGAGCTAAGTAATATAGCAAAGAAAGTTCTATATTCTGGAGGAAAAATCCATGCTGCAACACTTATGTTCCAAGCTATCCGCATAGAAGTGAATGACGAACTTGGACAGATAGAGGGTTTGCTTGATGCTATCGAGAAAATGAAGCCAAAATCTGCCATAATATCACTGATTACTTTTCACTCACTTGAGGATAGATTAGTTAAACATAGGTTTAAAGTCTGGTCAAAAGAGTGTATTTGTGACCCAAGTGCACCAAGATGCACCTGTGGCAAAAATCATGGTCTAGGTAAAGTTTTGAGAAGAAAACCGACAACAGCGAGCCAAAAAGAACTCACAATAAATCCTCGTAGTAGAAGTGCTAAACTTCGTTCATTCCAGTTCAAAGAGAGCTTATCATGAAGTACAAAGAAAAAGGTATCACACTAGGTATATTGTCTATCGCTATCATCTCTATGGTGATCATCCTGATCTTGGCACTCATGAAAGTCTATCTTAGCAATCAAATATACCATCAAAGTAGAAAGATTAATCTCATTGAAGCAGAAGTGGCTGCCCTAAAAGAGGAAAACAGCATACTGCAAATGAATACTGAACAGCTCAAATATAAAAACAGAATCACTGACACTATCTTTTCTATGGAAGAAAACAAAGAGATAACTGATGCTGCTGAAGCAGAAGAAACTAATGATTAGAAAATTTATAGAGTTTGCCATAGACAGACCGATATTGAATCACATACTTTTCATACTGCTACTTATTATGGCTGTATTTGCCTATAAAAGCATTCCCAAAGAAATTTTTCCCCCCTCTCAGCTCGACAAAGTATCTATAGCTGGAGGGTATGCTGGTGCTAGTGCAGATGTACTAGACAAAATAGCAGTGAGATCAATCGAAGAGAAGTTAAAAAATATTAGCAACACTAGCAATATTGCAACTGTTATTCAAAACGGAGCTTTCCATATAGTTGCAGATATCAAATCTGGGTCAAACAAACAACTAATTCTTGGTGATATCAAAGATATGCTAAACTCGATAAAACGAGATCTTCCATCTGACATGGATGAGCCTATCACTAAATTATTGGTCGCAGATTTTCCTCTTCTGCTTATAGCTATCTCTGGAGACAAGCCAAAACAAGCACTGATTGAAGTCGCAGAAAAACTAAAAAACAGGCTGAGTGACATCAAAGAGTTAAATGCTATAGATATACGAGGTGATGCTGATAAAGAGGTACGAGTCAAAATAAATGAATCCAAGCTTAGAGCATACAATATATCAAAAACACAGTTTTTTCAAGCGATTAGTGGACTAAGTTCCATTTATCCTGCTGGAACTTTCAAGCAGAGTGGAAAATTAATATATCTCTCAACAAAAGATGGCATAAAAGACGCAAAAGAGATAGAAAACACACTTATAGATGTGAGAGGAAGGCGTATTAGGGTAGGAGATGTTGCTACGGTTAGCTATGCTCTTGGTAAACCCCAAACCCTATCTCACTTCAATGGCAAACAAAATATCTCCATCAACACTACAAAGACCTCTGAGGGAAATGCAATTGCCTTGAGTAAGCAGATTAAAGAAATGATATCCGAGTTTCAGAAAGAGTATTCAGATATCACCATAGAGACCTATGTGGATACATCTGTTTGGATAAAAAACCGTATCAATCTAGTTATTGGTAATATTATCTTTGGTCTCTTTTTGGTCTTTTTAGCTCTATTTATTAGTGTAAATTGGCGAATCGCTACAGTAGTTGCCATAGGTATACCTGCTAGCTTTTTCATAGCATTAGTATCAGCCGAAATACTTGGCTATAGTATGAATATGCTGACAATGCTTGGAGCATTGATCGCTCTAGGGATGCTGGTTGATGAAGCTATAGTAGTGGGTGAAAATATCTTTAGGCATATGGAGATGGGCAAATCAGCGAGAGAAGCTGCTATAGAAGGGTCTATCGAAATGTTTCCTGCTGTACTGACTGCTACAGCTACTACAGTTTTCGCATTTTTACCTTTGCTTATCATGGGTGGACAGCTTGGAATGTTTGTCAAAGTGCTGCCTGTGATGATCTCTATTTTACTTATTAGCTCATTGTTTGAGGCATTTTATTTTCTTCCACTTCATTCAAAAGAACTCTACACTATAGGCAAAACCATAGATCATCACAAACCAAGTAAGTTTTGGGATACTCTCAATAGTGTTTATGGCAAAGTATTGGGATTCTTACTAAGTTTTAAAAAGACTTCACTTTTGTTAATCATTCTCAGTATAGTGCTAGGCAGCATAGGAATGATGAAGATACTAAAATTTGAACTTTTTCCCATGTTTGACGGTAACCAAATCTATATTAGTGGAAAAGTGGATATCAATAACAGGCTTGATGACACTCAAAGGCTGATATCTAATCTTGAGCAATCTATGTTAGATTTTGCTGACCCTGACGATATATCCAATATAACTTCTATCATAGGTATCAAATTTAATCCCGATCAAACATTTGAGACAGGAGAGCATCTGTTTCAGATATTTATAAACCTTCATGAGAGAAAACCAAAAAATCTATTCGATAAATACATAAACCCATATATATCTGTAGAATATGATGAAAAAAGCATGATCCGAAACAAAGAATCACATGATATATTGCATGATTTGGAAAAAAAAGTCCTTTTTGGACTTGAAAGCAAAATAGGTAAAGATGGTAAAAATATTTTTAGAGACATTTCTGCCTATGTCCCTCAGGCTGGTATTGTCACAAATGATATCGAAATAGGATTAGTGAGTAGTCTAGATGCAAAAGTATTTGTCGCCATAGAAAAGCTTGAGAAAAAGCTAAAAAGAATTGATGGTGTAACATCCATAAGTAACAATGCAAAAGAAGGGCCACTCGAGCTGAAACTTAAGATCAATAGCTATGGATATCAGTTAGGGTTCAACGAAGCAAACCTCATCAGCTCTCTAAGGGGGCTTTTTATGGAGGCAGAGTACGGAAAGATACTTGACTCCAAAGGCTTGATTAGAATACGAATAGAAGACATCAACAAAGAGGATGATTATGATATATATGCACTCTCTATAGATACTCCAGATGACAGCAGAACCGTTCTCCTAAAAGATATTGTAGATTTTGTCTATCAAAAAAGGATGCTGAAGCTATACAAAGAGGGTGGTCAAAAGATATGGACAGTTGCTGCTAATATCGACAAAGAGAAAATACTCTCTTCAGATGTAATGGATATCATAAATCCTATACTAAAAGATATAGAAAAGAGTGGGGTAAAGGTAGTCATCAAAGGTGAAGAAAAAGAAAATCAGCGAATGATACAAGATATGACGAGAGCATCGATTATTGCCATATTTCTCATATTTATTTCACTAATTTTAATGTTTAACTCCCTCCTGCTTCCTCTTATTGTTCTATCAAACATACCTCTATCCATATTTGGTGCCTTGGTAGGCACATATCTCTTTGGACTAAATCTAAATACAGTTGGGATAATGGGTTTTATAGGGCTTGCTGGCGTTGTTGTAAACGATGGACTTATTATGCTAGACTTTATAAAGAGAGAGAAAGAACACAAGGGTCTCATCCAAAGAGCACAGATGCGTATAAGACCGATACTTCTCACTTCCATCACAACGGTACTAGGGCTCTCTACTATTATGTTTTTTGCCAGTGGTCAGTCTTTGATTGTACAGCCTATGGCAGTTGCTTTGGGTTGTGGGGTAGCCTGGTCAACTCTACTCAATCTTATATATGTGCCATTGATGTATGCAGTATTATACAGAGTCAAGCAGTAGAAGAAATGGTATTAGCTGCTACTCTTGTGATTTACACCTTTGTTTTCCCACTATCCATCCAATCCACAGACCCAATATAGAGCCAAGCAACAAGCACAGCGATAACTCTGAGGCAATCTCCAGCATATCAATCTCCTATCACTATTATTTCAACACGACGATTTTTCTTTCTATTCTCATGGGTTGTATTTGGCAGCAATGGTTTTGTCTCGCCATAGCCTACTGCCTTAATTCTATCTTTTGATATCCCTGCTTTCATTAATGCTCTTTTGGCATTATTCACTCTTCCTTGTGAGAGAAGCATATTGAATGAATCATCACCTTCTGAGTCCGTATGTCCTGCAATCTCTATTTTGACATCAGGATAAGTCTTGAGGATTACTGCTATCTTTACTACTGCTCCCAAACCAAATGCTGTCAAGGTTGTCTTCGCAGCGTTAAATTCAATAATCTCTGTCTCAAATAGCACACTAAGATTTTTTCTAACTTTACTATTGCTGCTTGTTGTTTTCTTATTTTTAGTATCCATCATGACTGAAATGTCTTCTGAGATCTCTTTCTCTGCTTTTTTAACAGCCTCTTTTTTTGCACGCTGCTTCTGAAGTGCCTTGACATGCCTCTTGGCTTTAGCTCTGGCTCTTGAGCCTTTTATGGCTTTTACATCAAGTGTAGTGTTATTTTCATACTCAATGTCCAGTTTGGATAATTGCTTCTCTAGCTTCACTATCCATCGCTTATCAAACACTTTCCCAGCTATCATCAGTGTCCCATCCCTATATAACATATTGCCATCTTTGACTCTAGAAACAAAAAGAGGGATAATGTTTCCAAGTTTACCTAGGATTGCTTTTTTATCGTTTCTGTCTGGATTTATATCTTCAGCCTCTGGTATTAAAATAGCCCTAGAGTCCTCAAAGACTCTTATAAGTTTCTGCTTCTGAGAAGGGTGAGCAAATTCTCCTTTGAGGATATAGCTTTTTCCATTATACTGCTTGATATCAAAGCTAATCAACAGTGGCTTGACAATAATTGTTTTGTTATCAACATGCATTCGAGCATCACCAAGCACTGCTTTTGATTGCTTGATAGCAGATTCACTCTCAACAACTCCAGCTATCTCTATTCCAGCATCTGTGTGGGTGATGCTACCTTTTTTGTACTGGGATACAAAAACTGGTATAAAGCTATAGACAATAGCCAAGCTACCTCTAGACTTCATCAATGCACTTGTATTGGCTTCTGAGACATCTAGGGATATACCGTGTTTTACAAACTCGTTTTTGATCTGCTTTATTGTCTGACCGCTACTAAGTGTGCCTCTAAGCTGATAAGTGTTTTCATGTTTGGAAATAGTATATGCCATAGCATGATCAAAGCTATTCCTTTGTACCCATGAACAAAGAATCAAAAGTAGTAAAAGTAGAGAGATCGGTACCCAGAGTTTTCCCATAAAAGAGAGTCCTTTGTTGAAAATACAATTCATAAAATTGGATATCATTATCGCTAATTTTGGCAATCCTATTGCATATTTTGTGATTATACCCTAATGAGTATTTATTTGATATAATCTCAAATAAAATAAAGGGCAGTCATGGCTTCTATTATTTTGCTTCTTGCATTTCTTGCAGCTGGATACTTGCTTCAAAGAGCTATATCCAACTCTCATAGTGAAAAGTTATCCAATATACTTCATAAATTTGTTATCTACATCTCATTGCCGTCCCTTGTGCTTGTCTACATGGTGGATATGAGCTTTGATGATAATTTTCTACTACCTATCGCAAGTGCGTGGGGGATACTTGTAGTCTCTATAGTCATGGTGCTTGTGCTTTCAAAGATCTTTAAATGGACTAGAAGAATAACAGGTGCCTTGCTCATGATAATCCCATTTGGCAACACATCATTTCTAGGTATCCCATTTACAAAAGTCTTTTTTGGAGATGCTGGCATACCATATGCTGTCATATATGACCAGCTAGGTTCATTTTTGATGCTTTCTACTGTAGGTATCATTATATTGTCTATATATAGTGGACACAGACTGTCTGTTCCTATCATACTATACAAGCTAGTAAGCTTCCCCTCAACCATCGCTCTTGTTGTGGCATTTATCCTTGAAGCACATATGATACCAGACTTACTCATGCTAGTGCTCAAAGGGCTTGCTTCTACTCTCACACCATTGGCTCTAGTTGTCATCGGGCTACACCTCAAGCTCAAGCTAGACAAAGATAAACTTTCTCCTATGTTTATAGGGCTTTCTATCAAGCTGATAATAGCACCACTTTTGCTATTTTTTGGCTATCTTGTGCTCGACATTGATGGACTATCCGCAGAAGTATCCATACTGGAAACTGCCATGGGACCCATGATGTCCTCAGCCATGCTAGCCATAGGAGTAGGACTCGAGAGGAGATTTGTCGCTTCTACTCTTGGTTATGGTATAGTCCTTAGTTTTATCACGCTGCCATTGATATATTGGATAAGTACAAATTTTCTATAGGAGAACAAAATGGAGCACTTTTTCACCTGCCCCTACTGCTGGGAGCAGATTTCGATGATATTAGATCCTAGCGAGGAAGATAGTGAATATATAGAAGATTGCGAGGTCTGCTGTCGTCCCATAGAGCTATTTTTCAAGTTTTCATGTGAGCGACTTGTGAGTTTTGAGGTCAGAGTCATGGAAGGTATCTAATTGAGTATTTGATTTCAACCCAAACCATACAATAGAATTTCCAAAATCCCACGGTGCAATGACTTTTGCTAGTTTGGTGATTTCTTTTACATATTTTGGGTTCAAATATGCTGTATAACAGAAGGAAATAGTATAATTTTTTTCAATGCTGTGCAAACTAATATATTATTGTTCTGAAAGCTTTTCTATAGCATAAAAAAGCACCAAAGCAAAACCTACTGCCATTGCACCAATAGCAATCAATGCTAAATCCATCATAAATCCTTTATTTCTTTTATCTTTTTTGATATTTTTTTGATGATGAGAACTAATGCTCCCATAAGCACAAAAACAAATATAGTACCAATCCAAAAAACATAATCTATATTGTTTGCATCGTATCTTTTTACAAGACTACCTGCCAATATAACCATAAGTCCAAAGATGAGACTCACAGTAATTCTCAATGTATTTAAAATCTCTTTTACTTCATCTTATGGTTCCCATCAATTCATTATACCAAAGCAAATCAAAAATGTCAAAAAAACCAGGGGTCTGGTGATTTGTGATTTGTTCTGAAAGAATGAATCATGAATCACCTGACTCCCGATGCAATGTAAAAGAATGTCAAAAAATATGACACCCTCGAAATTACTACCGCAGGAAGTCCCTACGGCATCAAAGGGCGAACACATGGGTTCGCCCCTACTAGGAAACCAGGGGTCTGGTGATTTGTGATTTGTTCTGAAAGAATGAATCATGAATCACCTGACTCCCGATGCATGATTTGTTCTGAAAGAATGAATCATGAATCACCTGACTCCCGATGAAATGTAAAAAAATATGGCACCCTCGAAATTACTACCGCAGGAAGTCCCTACGGCATACCGTCATTATAGCACTTTGGGCTTTATGTTGCTATGGGTCTATGACATAACAGTGC
>JAAXPZ010000051.1 GCA_012329065.1 Sulfurovum sp.
CTGTGTCAACACCTAATTTGTCCCAGTATTATACCAAACCTAAAGCATCTTTCAATCTCTCCTTAAAATGAATATTGAGTTGAGAGATTGTGGGGACTGTAATATCTTCTGCTAAACAGAAATTATATCCTCCATAGGATAATATAATGCTCCCCTTTTTCCTAGACCACTAAAACAAGTTTCCTTATTATACCTCTCTATACCTCCATCTGTAACAGTTTTTCTCCTTTAAATCCTAAATTATTGATATATTCATAATAGACTTCCCTCGAGAAATTCCTTTTCTACAATCGTCTCTCCAAGTTTTTTGGCAATCATATCTTTGTCTTTTTGAAGTACTTCTATCTTATTTTTATATTCTTTGACTACAGTACTTTTATCAAATGCCAAAGAGATATTCTCTAAAAACTGCTTTTTCCAGTTTCTTATACTCACTGGTAAAACCTCATATCTACTGGCTATTTCGTTAATTATTTTTTCGCCTTCTAAAACTTCCAAAACCAATTTCGCTTTGTACCCTCAAGGGGTAGCCCCAAGTCTGCATTGTAACTTTTTCTTTTAACGCTCATTTGTTACCCCTCATATTTCTTATTTTTATTCTAACATTTGGAATAAGAAATCTAAATTAAGTGGTCTAGTTTATGGGGAGCATTATAAATAGATGTGAAACCTCATTTTAATATCGAAAAATTTCCTAATCAGAAAATATTGATAGTGAAATTAAATAATTACATCCATTATGTGCCATTTGTTTTTAATGATGATGTGTTTTTCTTAAAAACCATTGTTCCAAGTAGAAAATTAAATAAAATTTATAATATAAAGGATTAACCATGAAAGATATAAAATACACTCCTGAAGAATTAGAGTTAGTTGAATATATGGAAACTAACCCTAAAAGTGTACCTAATGTAAAAGACGAAATTAAAAAAATTACTAATATTTTTAAAGCCAATAGAGAGAGTAGAAAACAAGTAAATTTTAGACTTCTTGAAAGTGATTTAGATAGATTAAAAAGTAGAGCATTGGTTGATGGAATACCTTATCAAACTCTATTAAGTTCGATTGTGCATAAATTTTTAAATGGTACTTTAAGAAACAAGAGTTAAATTTTTAATTCTTTTTTACCAAGGAGACTTAGATTTTACTTACTATAATTTTTATTATCTTATTGGATAGTGTAAAATAAAGTTCGCAATTTTAGAGTGCCCTAAAATATGCTAATCTTCCAATAATAAATATTGGAGAAGAACCGGGAATAATGAAGATACCTCGTACTTTTGGGTCGAGAAGCTTTATTGCGGGTTGTATGGAAGCCGAAATTATAGTACACTTTCATAACTATTAATATTTGGAAAAGAGTTGTCAAAAAAGATAAGAGTGTTTATAAACGGTTTTGGTCGTATTGGAAGATCTGCTGCTAGGGTAATACTTGGTAGAGATGATATGGAGCTGGTGGGGATAAATGATCTCTATAGTGTAGAGCAAATGGTATATCTGCTTAAGTATGATTCTGTATATGGTGTAGCTCCACAAAAGATAGAGAGCAAAAAAAATGCTATAGTTGTCGATGAGGACTTGCTAAGAGTATATTGTGAGTCTGACCCCTGTAGATTAAGGCTAATAGAACTGGAGGTTGATGTACTGCTTCAGTGTAGCGGTATGTTCTTGACTATTTCATCCAATCAGCCATATCTTGATGCAGGTGCAAACAGAGTGATAGTTTCTACCACTGCAGAAGATGATATGCCAACATATATTTACGGTGTAAACCATCAGGAGTATAAAGGTGAACCAATCATCTCCAATACAAGCTGCTCTGCCAATGCAATCGTTCCTATATTCAAAATCATTGATAAGCACTTTGGTATCCGTGTTGCACAGATGCATATGTTTCATAGCTATACCGCTTATCAGAGACTACTAGACTCCAAGCACTACTCCAAAGATATACGAAGAGCTAGAGCAGCAGCTGTCAATATAATACCGCTTCAGAGTAGTGCGGCAAGAGCAACAGAGCAGTTTTTTCCGAACCTCAAGGGGAAGCTATATGCAAAAAGTATCCGCATCCCAGTGAATGCCTGTACGATGTACGATCTGCTAATCAAGCTTGATGGGGATTTCCAGCAGGAGTATATAGAGGCTGTATTGATAGATGAAATTGATGCATCATATAGCGGGATATTGGCAACTACTATAGAGCCAAAGGTGTCGAGTGATTATATTGCTGATCCGCATAGTGCAATAATTGATCTGCCACTTATGGATCTAGCAGGCACAAATCTACTCCGTATCTCTGCATGGCAGGATAATGAGTATGGCTATGCTTGTCGATTAGTTGACATGCTGAGAGTTGTGACCAGTAACAAAAAACCTATTTGCTAGTATTTGTATCTTCTTTGCCTTTAGAGCTTCGATACTCTAAGTTTGAGGCAAATACCAAATCTTCAAAAACTTCATTAAGTGCTTTGCTTTTGAAATTTTTTGTAGCCAATTCTATGTTGAATCGTACAAAATCACCTACCTTGGCATCAACTGTTTCTATCGCAATCCAAAAGGTTTTATCGGTCTTTTCTTTGATTTCTAGATAAGTATATGCTCCACCATGTTTGATAGAGACTATCTCACCAAAATAGTAAGGCTTTGGTGCATTGGTCTTGTTGGAGTCCTGTGATGCTGTATGCATAGATACTGTATCTGTTCCGCTACTGTTGGGCATTTTTGTTACTGCCGTTTCTGTAGCGAATAGTACGCAAGTAGCAACTACACTAAGACTGATTAGTTTGATATTTTTCATTTGTTTTCCTTTGTTTTCTTTTTGGGTACGCAATGGCTATGATAGCCAAAACTGAACCGACACTTATGTAAACCCAAGTAGGTATAGGTACGGGATCACCTGTAGCATATGAATGCATACCTGCAAGGTAAAAATTGACACCATAATAGGTCATAAGAATCGAGAAAAAAGATATGACCGATAATGTCGCAAAAAGATATGGACTATAGATATCCTTGAGCAGTCTTATGTGTAATAATATCGCATAGACAATAATAGATATATAGGCCCATGTTTCTTTTGGATCCCAGCCCCAGTATCTACCCCATGATTCATTTGCCCATATACCCCCAAGAAAGTTTCCGATAACTAGAAGTACCAGACCAAGAATGAGTGCTGCTTCATTGATATAAGTGATATTCTGAATATGGGTATCGATATGTGGACGATCATCATTTTTAAGTATAAATAGCAGCAAGGTCACAAGACCCAATATGGCTCCGACACCAAAAAAACCATAACTTGCAGTAATCACAGAAACATGTATAGAGAGCCAGTATGATTTTAGCACTGGCACCAAATTGGTAATTTCTGGATCAATTTCACCTAAGTATGCAGCAAAAATAAAGATACCTGCCATCATGAGTGATGCCGCAAGACCTATAGTACTTCTTCTTAGAAGAAAAATACCAGCCAGTACAGAGGAGTATGCAATATAAACCATCGTCTCATAGGTGTTTGAAAGTGGTGCAAATCCTCCAATGTACCAGCGAATAGCTAGGCCAGCAGTATGTATGAGAAAAAATACAGAAGTGATAGCAACTGTGATAGCTTTAACCTTGGGGTTTATTAGTTTATTATAAAACATAGAGGCTAGACCATAAATCAATAACATCATCCCAAAAAGAAGATAAACTAATGAGAGTCTAAAAAATAGATTACTTTTGCTGAACAATAATTCAAGTTCAAGCCTTTGATTTTCTGGTAGTACTTTACTGCCATGGGTGGCTTGGTATTTTTTGATATCTTCAATATGCTTAAAGCCCTTGTCGTAGTTCCTGTTATATACGGCATCTAATAGACGACTTGTGCTTCTTTTGATTTTAGAATCACTTGTAGTTCTAAACATCATTTTGAAATCTACCCATTCGTTTTGCTTGCTCTCAATTAGCGGAAAGATGGTCAAAAGAGTACCCTTATAAGACATGAAAATTATATTTAGTCTCTCGTCTACTTTAAGAAGATCTCTCTCAAAAGTACCTCTTTTGGACGGCACTAGTTTATTTGCTACTTCTACTTCTCTTCCAATCTTGTAGCTCTTATTATCATCAAAAAAATCTGTAAATTTGGCAAACTTTTGATCCTCGGCAATACCAAGTTTTGCTCTCAGTGTAGGGGTGCTGACTTTGATAATGTTTACATTTTTCCATAATTCAGGACGAGCAAACATACCCAGTATTACTTGGTTGGCATCCATACCTTCCCATCTGCTTTTGCTTGTTAGTTTGTTTAGGATTTCTCTGTTTTGCGTATCTAGTGGCTTCATTCGTCCATCTACAGATTGCACGACAATAGCCCCAAAAGATTCTGATAACTTTTTTGATTTATCTCTATGTTCTGATAAGTACTGCTCTGTATACGAGGTATGCGTTGTTTCTTTGGCATCAGCTGGTGTTTGCATGATAGAGAAAAGCAAAAGAGATAAAACTATTGAGGCTATAGGCATTTTTTTGATTTTTCGAATAATAAATTGAAATCTGGAATTTTTGTTAACTAGATTTAGCAGGAGTCCTAGAAATAGCATTGCATACCCAATGTAGGTAACTTCTACTCCAGGGTCTTTGTTGACAGAAAGTTTTGTGCCTTTTTCATCATCATCATATGAAGTTTGAAAAAACTTATAACCACCATATGTTAAAGTGTTATTCATGTATATCATAGTATCAAATTCTTTGTTGTTGTTTTGATCTATTACTGTTACGGTAGAGCTGAATTCAGATGGGGATTTACTTCCTGGGTATCTCGTAAGCACAAAGTCGTTGAGCTTGAGATAAAAAGGAACTTCAATTTTATGCTCACCAGCTTCTACGATATTTGACTTGCTCCCTTCTCTGATGTGCATAACTCCTTCAATACCAAAATAGTGGGTAAGGGCAGCACCAAAAAGGATTATTACAAATGCTCCGTGGAAAAGAATCCTTGTTTTGTTGCGATACATTTTTGTTTTGTATATCACAGCAATAAGGTTTAGGGAGGCTAGAAAAAGGGTAAGTTGATACCACCAAGCGGTGTATACCAAGTCTTTGGCACGAGCAGAGCCAAAATCATTCTCTATAAAAGTACCGACAGCTGCCCCAATACCCAATACAGCAAAAAGTAAAAGCATAGCTCCATAAGAGCTTAGTATTTTATATATCAATTATTGGTACCTTTATTTATTTGTTCTGATTACATACTTGCTGGCAACTATATCTAAAGTAAATTAATGCAAATTTGTAATCTTACTGCTGAAGTAGTGCAGTAATATAACCATCTTAAATCAAGTTTTATACTGAGCTAAAATCGCTATATTTGCACCCGAGAAAAAATCTCTCAGGTACATAAACTTTAATATATAAAGTTATTTTCTCGTGTGTTGTCCATCGTCATTATCTGCTTTGGAGTATGCAGTGTCTCTATCTACACCTTTCCAGTGTTCATCAATTACAACAGTATTTTTGACTGCTTGTTTTTTCCACTCTTGTTCAAGAGTTTTCTTAAACTGCAGCTTAGCGTTTGCCAATTTATCAAAATCAAGTCCTGCAAGCTTTTGAGACAGTGCTTTGTCGCTAAAGTCAGGAGCTTGATAGCTTACTACACCTTTGGATGCAAGCACACCAATGATTTTTATCCTAGCCTGCATAGCACCTTCACTTGCAACTGAAAGCAATCTAAGTACCTCTTCTGGTGCATGGAAAAATGCTCCGTGAGATGCTACTGCATAATCCCATTTCCACTGTGCAGTTCTAATCAGCTGTCTAGCTTCTTTGAGCTCGTCGTCTGTGGCACCCATTTCCATCGCTTTTGCAGTCTCTAAATGAGCTTTTGCCAAGTTGTCCATCGCTAGAATATGTAGCTCAGTTTTTCTCTCATACTTTCTCATTACAATCATTTTGAGTTTGCTTTCACTTTCCCTGTGGCATGACATACAAGATCTGTCCATAGTGTTGAGTGGGCTTTGTAGCTGGTGGTCAGAGTATTTCACTGAACCTTCTTGGGTATACGGCATGTGGCAATCTGCACACGATACACCTTTTTGTCCATGAATACCTGTGAGATAAAGCTCATAGCCTGGGTGCTGAGTTTTAAGAATAGGTGCCTTGGAAATCTTGTTCTTGAAGTCAGTATGTCCTACTCCATCATAATATTGTTCTCCACCTTCAGCAGTAAGACCAAAATGCCATGGAAATGTAACTACTTTTGCTACTTTTTCTTTACCATTTTTATCTGTCCATTTCTCTTTTTTGAAGTAGTACTCAGAGTGACAAGTGGCACAGACTAAACTTCTTTTTACTTGATGAGTTGAGTCTTCAAATGTTGGTAGACCTGCCGCCTGAAGTGCTCTGTTTACATAAGGAACATTGATTCTTAGCTCTGCTGTTTTGTTGTCATGACATGTAGCACAACCAATAGAGTTTTTGATCTCTGCACCATATTTGGCCCATTTGCCTGTAAAGTATTCAAGCTCTCCCTGCTCATCGATGAGTCTGCCCACATCTGTAGATTTACATGTCCAACATGCCGTTGGCATAGGTCCTGTTTTGCCATCTACTGGTGCACCAGTTCTCAATGTGTTTGTATTACTTTGCATAGCATAGTAGTGCCCTCTTGGTGCGTTATAGTCTTTTGCAAAACCATATCCTGCCCATAGAATTGCAAGCTGTGGATACTCTTTGAGTAGATCATGAATCTCCCCACTCTCTTTGGTTTTCTGCCAAGAGCTATATTGTCTTGGATAGTACTTTTTCCATTCGTCACTTTTGTATTGAGCTTTCGCATCAACAGAAGGCGATGTACCCAAAGCGATTCTCTCCGCCTCTCTTTTGTTTATATTGCTAGCCAGTAGTACCATAGCACCTATTGCAATAACTGAACCCGCAAGTAGCAATTTATATTTAGCCATTTATATCCTCCCTTTTTATTTTACTTCTTTTACACCCAAATTGTGTGGTGTTGTTGTGATTCCTCTCACTTTTCCGTGAGGCGTACCTTTGTGACAATCCCAGCATTTTCTGCCGTTTTCAACATATGGTTGATCAAAGTTGTGATAGTTGTCAGCGTTATTGACAAGCGTAGATGTGATGCTTGCGTGACAGGATATACAGTTCTCCTGTACTCTTCTTGCTCCATCATCACTCATTTCAATAGCATGCTTGTAAGTATTCATGGTAAATGCCACGGTATGATTCCAGCCATCAATTGCTTTAGCTGTATACTTCTTCACAAAACCATCTGTTGGTAAGTGACATTCAACACAGGTAATGCCTGCATTTCCATGTGCACTGTGTTGCCATGTTGCATACTGTGTATTCATCACATGACAGTTGATACAGGCTTTGGGATCTTTTGATAGATACGACCAAGCTTTTGAGATATATGCCAAGTAAGCAAAAAAGATCAACGCAATAATAAAAGCTACTATAGCGATAATCTTTACTGTGCTTTTTTCTCTCATCCTCCCTCCTTTATATTTTATATGCCTTTTAATAATAAAAAGACATTTATTTGAATAGCTAGTTGTAATCCAGATCACAACAAACTTATTCAGATACATTTGCAGATGATATAGCATCTCAAACTTTAGTATCGTTGTGATTTTAATTTAATCTTAAGTAAATAGCGCTTAAAAAATATGAACTCATGTTCAAATCAACAGATAAGAGACTTTTGTAACATTTGTGTATCAATTCTACTCACTCTAAAACTAAAATAAACCAAGATTATTTAAGAGAAAATATCTCTGATTTATACTCTAAATTTGTATTCCTGTGATATACTGTCTTAAGTCAAGTTTTGAAATAAGGAGTAGAATTGGATAGATTGAGAGAAGTACAACTTTTTTCTAAACTCAGTGATAAAAATTTTGAGAAGATTAAAAAGCAGTCTTTCATTAAAGCATACTCCAAGGGCGGTATTGTCTTTTATGAAGGAGATGATAGTAATCATTTCTATGTCTTACTTGAAGGATCAGTAAAAGTATATAAAACATCTCCTAAAGGTACTCAAATACAAATAAATCGTTTTGAAGCACCAGCTGTTTTGGGTGAATATGCTTGCTTTGAAAAGGTTCCGTTTCCTGCAACTTGTGAGTTTGTTGCTGATGGCAAAATAGTAAATGTACCAAGCAAGCTCCTAACTGATAGTTTACGGGAGGGTGAGTTTGCATTAGAGATGATTAGGTCATTGACATCTAAAATTATGATATTGTCCTCCTTGATACATAAAGAGACGATTTATTCATCAGAGGCAAAGGTGGCAAAAATACTGATTGAAAATACAGCTATATTTCGTAAGCTGAAATATAACGAGATAGCTTCTATACTCAATATTACTCCAGAAACTCTATCAAGAATCCTGACAAGGTTCAAAACTGAAGGATACATAAAAGGGGCAAGAGCAGGGGATATTACTATTTTGGAGCATGAAGCCCTCAATACTGTGATTGAGACCAACAAGATTCAGAACTGTAGTGATTGTATCGTACAGTTTAAGCTAGAGCACGATATAGAGCAATAGTCCTATTTTGTGTAAATATTTTCTATAAACCTTTTGAGGTCCCTAATCTCTTTTCGTAATTCTTGTATCTCTTCTCTTGTTCCGTCCTCGCTAGTGTGAAGCTCATCGATGATGTGCTCTTCTTCTTTGGCGTTCATCTCATTCATAGCATCCACTACGATAGCTATTATTAGGTTGACAATGATGAAAGTCGCCATAAATATAAATGGAACAAAATATATCCACGCATATGGATATATCTCCATGACGGGCCTTACTATACCCATAGACCACGACTCCAGTGTCATGATTTGGAAGAGTGTATAGAATGATTCACCAAGAGTACCAAACCATTGTGGAAATTGTTCACTAAAAAGCTGAGTAGACATAATGGCAAAGATGTAGAAGAAGAGAGTCAGTAATGCAGCTATCGAGCTGATGCCTGGGATGACACTCATTAGTGCAGAGATGATCTTTTTCATTTGTGGCACAACAGTTACTAGTCTAAAGATCCTAAGTACTCTCAGTACTCTAAATATCTCAAATCCTTCACTTGCAGGAACCAAAGAGATAGCAACGATAGCAAAATCAAACAGAGACCACGGATCTTTGAAAAATGCTCTTCTGTGTGCATATATTCTAAGTATGATTTCTATAGTGAAGATTGCAACTACTAGGGTGTTGAATACCTCAAAAAAAGTATAATACTCAGTTGCAAGCCTCTTGGAGGTTTCAAAGCCCATCGTGATACCATTGAGCACAATCAGCCCTATGATAAAATTTTTAAATGCTGCTCTTTCTACGAGGTTATTGATGCTACTGCGCATGTTTGTCCTCTACATTGCTATATCGTTTGAGTGATTTGAATAGTCCCACTGTTCCAAGAACAACAAAGCCCAATGCGATTCCCGTGAGCATTTCTCCTAGAAGAGAAGGCAGGGCTGCGAGTAACTCGTGTATGAAGTGTATATTATGCACATATATTCCACCAGCAACCAAAAGCATAGCAATAGTTCCTATGATTGTAAGACCCCTGATAATCTTAGGCAAAGAAGCGACAAGCGTTTTGCCAATTTTGTGCATAACTTCACTAGGATTATTGTTTCGCTCCATAATACTATACCCAAGGTCATCCATCCTCACAATTAGTGCTACTAGACCATATACACCAACTGTCGCCAGAATAGCTATAAATGTGACTACTATTATCTGTACTATCAAATCACTATGGACTACCGTACCGAGTGCAAGAAAGACAATCTCTGCTGAAAGAATGAAGTCTGTTACTATGGCAGATTTAATCTTCTTCTTCTCGTATTCTGCTGCTTCCGTTTCACTCATATTTTTTGCTGCTTTTTGTGCATCTTGATGTTTATGAGGGAAAAAATACTCATATATTTTTTCGGCTCCTTCATACCCCAGATATGCACCACCTATGAGAAGTATCGGTACTATGAACCATGGAGCAAAAGCACTAAGTAAAAATGCAACAGGCAATATGATGAGCTTGTTGATAAAGGAACCCTTGGTAATAGCCCAGATCACTGGAAGCTCTCTAGAACTGACAAATCCTGATGCTTTTTGTGCGTTTACAGCGAGGTCATCTCCTAGTATACCTGCGGTTTTTTCCGTAGCAATTTTCCCCATAGTTGCCACATCATCCATGAGTACTGCGATATCGTCAAATAGTGCAAAAAATCCTGATGCCATAATTTATTCTCCATTTAAAATTTGATTGTTTTTAGATGCAGGATTTTATCATAATTTTAGTTTAATGCAATATCACTTATAATAGATATCATGAATAGCCAATATTTGCAATATCGCATACACTCAAAGAGCAATGAGTGTATAGACGTATCATCTTCTGGAGCATGGACTCTGGATAATTTACGAAAAATAGAAAACGCTTTGCGTGCAGTTCCTCATGTCAAAAAAATCATTTGGGATCTTTCAGGGGTAGATGATTTTGATAGTGCTGGTGTCCTGCTTTTTATCAAGTATTTGGAGCAATTTGAGACTGATGGAGCCGTTGAGGTTATCGGATACACAGAAGCACAAAAAGATATGTATCAGCTTCTCAACAATAGTGAAAACAGAGTCTTGACATCTCAGAGAGATAATAATTTTTTGCAGAAAATTGGAAAAAATACTATAGATATATACGCAGATATCAAAGAGTTTGCAACATTTATAGGGCATCTGTTTGTAGCCATTGCCAACTTGATAATTCGTCCTAAGAATATGAGATTCAAAGAGATTACTTATCATGCTTATGAATCTGGATTTTCTGCACTGCTGATCGTAGGTCTGACAGCATTTTTGGTGGGTATGGTTATTGCTTATCAAGGAGCAGTGCAGCTTGCAAAGTTTGGTGCAGATATATTTATTGTAGATACAGTCGCTATTTCTGTAGTCAGAGAGTTGGGCCCCATGATAACCGCTATTGTCATAGCAGGGCGAAGTGGCTCAGCATACACAGCAGAGATAGGGGCTATGAAAATCACTGAAGAGATATCTGCGATGCGTACGATGGGCTTTGATCCCTACTATTTTTTGGTTATACCTCGCTTGTTTGCACTTATGATTACCTTGCCATTATTGGTCTTTTTTGCAGATATATTTGGTATTCTTGGTGGTATGTTTGCTGCCAAGATGCAGCTTGGCTTGTCTGTGACGCAGTTTGTAGATCGCTTATACGAGGTGCTGGATGTCAAACATTATATTTTGGGCATGATAAAAGCACCTGTTTTTGCCTTTGTTATCGCTACTATAGGTTGTTATAGAGGGTTTAAAGTTTCCAACAATACTGAGAGTATTGGATTGCATACAACCGCATCGGTAGTTAATTCAATTTTTGTGGTCATTGCACTTGATGCATTGTTCTCGGTTATATATACAGGGTTTGGCGTATGAGTGTAATCAAAATGAGCGGAATTGTGACTAGATTTGGAGATCGTACTATACATGATGGCGTATCATTGCACATTGAGCCCAATGAGATCTATGGTATATTGGGAGGTAGTGGGTCAGGAAAATCTGTATTGATGAAAGAGATGATCATGCTCTTGGAGCCAAATAGTGGTGAGATAGTGGTACTGGATCAGAGTCTTCGTGGCATAAGTTTTGCACAGGCACAGGCACTGCGTCAACAGTGGGGTGTGCTTTTTCAATTTGGTGCACTTTTCTCCTCTATGACAATCGCAGAAAATATAGAAGTACAACTCAAAGAACATAGCGATATATCCAAAGAGATGAGGGCTAGATTGGTGCAATCCAAAATAGCCATGGTAGGACTGGAGCCGTTTGTAGGATCACTTTACCCCTCAGAATTGAGCGGAGGAATGATCAAAAGAGCAGCACTTGCTAGGGCACTCTCTATGGAACCAAAGCTTCTCTTTTTGGATGAACCGACTTCTGGGCTGGATCCAGTGGGTGCTAGAAATTTTGACAAACTGATAGTAGAACTTCGTGATTTGCTAGATATAACAGTTGTTATGATTACACACGATTTAGACTCTATTTTTAGTATTGTTGATAGAATGGCAATCTTGGCTAATAAAAAGGTGGTAGCAGAGGGATCATTGAGAAATGTGTTACAATCACAACATCCTTTTGTAGAGGAGTTTTTCAAAAATGATTAT
This sequence comes from Sulfurovum sp., assembly GCA_012329065.1. Lineage (GTDB taxonomy): Bacteria > Campylobacterota > Campylobacteria > Campylobacterales > Sulfurovaceae > JAAXPZ01. Next base: position 12,175 of record JAAXPZ010000051.1, read on the forward strand.
ACAAAACAGAAGTATTTGGATAAGTTAGATCTGAAAGAGGTGGCAGGTGTATAGCAAGGCAAATTATACGATAGTTGGTACTTTTGTTCTGTTGTTTGCTGTGGGTCTTATATGGTTTGCACTATGGCTTGGCAAATATGGCGCGTATCGTGAGTTTGATACCTACAGGATAGAGATGACAGAATCTGTATCTGGGCTTTCAAAGGATTCTGTTGTCAAATTTCGAGGAGTTGATATAGGTAGGGTTAGCCAGATTAGTATCAACCCTGAAAATATAGAGAAAATAGAGATACTTGTGCAGATCAGTAGAAAAGTACCGATAAAAGAGGATATGGAAGCTTCTGTACAGCTCATGGGACTTACTGGACTGATGTCTATAGAAATAGATGGTGGAAGCAATGACGCAAAGACGCTACAGCCCACTGAGGAGTATGTACCCACCATACTCACTGCACCATCATTGATAAGCCTAGCCAAGCAAGGTATAGGAAATTTATCTGAGAAGGCTACAAGACTTATAAATCAGAGTCAAAAACTTTTGACGGACGATAATATACAGAAGCTAGATAAAATATTGGATAATATCGAGCAAATCACTGTACTTGGGAAAACTTTAGGGCTTGAAGCCATAGATTCTGTAAAAGAAGTAAATCAAACAGCAGTCTCCTTTAGGGAGTCCATGATAACACTCACAGAAGAGTTTAAAAAGCTTTCTACTAACATATCATATGAGCTAAAGAGTGCAAATAAGAGCTTGAAGGAGATAAGGGGTGTGGCCAATCCAGCATTAGAAAAACTCATGATCACAGTTAAAAGTTTCAATAGAGTAACCCTCAGGGTAGAGAAAGCATTAAAGAGAGGAGACTATAATCTCAAGAAAATATTTGAGCCAGTTATGGTGGATATTGAGATTATGAGCGATCAGATAAATGACCTCATGCAGCAGGTTGAAAGAAGTCCGAATGATCTGTTGTTCAAATCTAGAAAACCAAGAAGGGGACCAGGAGAATGAGGATTATATCAATATTGTTAATGCTTCTATGTTTGGGTGGCTGCAGCAGTAAACATAAGTCATTGAAAGTGTACACGCTAAATGCTAACTCTGTAGTAAGTATGCAACATGGAAAGTATAGAACAAAAATACTCAGAGTCACCTATTCAAGAAGCATCAAAGAGAAAGTAAACAACAAAATGAGATTTTCATATTCTGCGTCCGAACAAGGAGTGTACCAAGACAGCCAGTGGTCAAACAATATAGGCAGACTCTTGCAGGGTGTTTTGATAGACAACCTTGAGCGAAGTGCTATGTTCAGGGCAGTGCTGCCATACACATCCTCACTAAAAGAGGATTATAGGCTAGAGAGTAATATACTTGACTTTTCACATTGGGCAAGAGGGGACAGTTCGTATGCTATAGTCTCTATCCAGTTTACACTCATAAATATAAATACAGGCGATCTTGTAAAAAGCAAGAGATTTAGATACAAAGAGCCGACAGATACAAGAGATGCAAAGGGATATGCAGATGCTACTAATAGAATTATGTCAAGACTCTGTAGAGATCTTTTGAAATGGCTATAGGAGCATAAATGACAGTAAAAGAGATACAAGAATACGCTCAGATCAGAACCAAAGCAAGAGCTTATTTGTGTTATATAATGAGTCGCAATATTCCCTCAGAAGTGGATAGTTGTTCTCAGGACGAGATACAGGTGCTTTTACAAAAAATTCAAGATGCGATACCCAGTGCTGAAGTGGTTTATGCTATTGACGGAAACGGCACACAAATTACAGAGAATGTCTCGCGAAACCCTAAACTTTTGGGCAAAGGTAAAGGCAGAGATAGAAGTGATAGAGCCTACTATTATAAGACACGCAAAGAGCACCGATGCAAGCTAACTGACCCATACCCATCGCTGCTCACCAATGAGCTTGTTGTGACAGCTTCTTATCCATTCTATGATGCTGAGGGAAAACTGCTGGCAATTATCTGTGCCGATATTAGTCTGAAAAATATATTGAAGATGGTGCATCCTACATCATCTGATTCTACATTTGGAAACATAGCCAAAGGTATATACACAATTTTTTCTATAGCATTACTCGGGATAGCAGCATTGCTGTTTATAAAGGGTATCTCAAGTATTGGACTTAGTTTGGATGAAGTTGATATTAACACTATATTTAAAGCCACTATCTTACTTACGCTTTCGTTGGCTATTGTAGATTTGGTAAAAGCTATATTTGAAGAGGAGGTTCTAGGTAGAGAAAACAAGAGAGATCGTTCAGATGATAGTCATCAGACTATGGTAAAATTTTTAGGCTCTATTATTATCTCTCTTTCTATAGAGGCTCTTATGCTTGTATTTAAATTTGCACTGACAGATCCAGGGCAGCTGCTTTATGCTGTTTATTTGCTGTTTGGTATCACAGGATTAATTATTGCACTGTCTATATATCTAAAGGTAAATAAAAAGCAAGAAAATAGTTCTTGATAAAGGTCAATCTCCTATAAAACAAATAGGAATATAATAAAAAAATAAAAAGGAACAACCATGTCTGAAGTAATAAAAGAATTATTAGAGGTCGAGGGTGCAACAGTACCATTCTTTACATACCAAGAAGGCGAAACTCAAGTGTATGAATTTGATACATCTGAGTGTGGCCCTCCTGAGCCTATGGTAAATGCAATGTGTGGCTTGGCATTGATAGATGCACCAAACAAGAGACTGGATATGCTTAATCACAAAAAACCCATGGGACTTCTTGAAAAAATAGGACAGAACTTCAATATCAGCGATGAAGAACTGGATGGTGGCAAATTCAAGATAAGTTTTGAATACAAAGAGGGAGAAACCCAAAAAGCAAATCTAGGATCAGCAAGCTGCGGCGGTTAAAAGATGCTTAGTATATCCAAAGATTTTGCACCTCCGTTCAAAATGATAGAGCCTTTTTTTCTCATAGGTTCGATATTTTATTTTCTGGGCATTTTATTTTTATTTTTTCTAAATCCACAAAGTGGCTATCTGGATTTTAATATTGTAGGATGGGCTCATTGGTTTATGCTAGGCTTCGTGATGATGATAATCTTTGGTGCAATGGCGCAGTTGGTACCAGTTGTGTTAGAGGTTGGTCATTTTTCTGTAGATATGTACTATGTCATATGGCCCTCACTCCTTCTAGGAACTTTACTTATGATGCTAGGCTTTTTGTGGAGCCCAGCGGTGTTGCCTTACGGCGGCATGCTGGTACTAATCTCAATGCTTGTATTTCTCGTAGAGACATTTATGACACTCAAAAAAGCTGAGAGAGTTACGCTCACTGTAAAGAGTGTTCTCTTTTCTAATGTATTTTTAACTATCGCTATAGTCATAGGCTTTCTTATGTCCTTGGCTCTCAGTGGTGGGATATATCTTGATTTGAGCTTATGGCTGGGAGTGCATGTGGTGCTTGTGCTTGGAGGCTATGTAACATTGACGATCATAGGGCTTTCCATGATACTTATACCCATGTTCGGGCTCTCTCATGGCTTTGATGAAACTGCCGTAAAAAGGTCATTTGATTTGATGGTTGGAGGGGTGTCATTGTATCTCTTTTCAGCTATTGTGGGCTGGAGTTTTTTGAGATATTTGGCACTTGTTGCTATGTATGTTTCTGTAGGGTTCTATATATTTCAGATATGGATAATATATGAAACCAGAGCAAGAAAAGCTCATGATATTTATGCCAAATCTATGTATGTAGGCTTCGGATCTTTGAGTGTGAGCACTGTGCTTGGGATAGTAACACTGTTCAGTGAAAGTGAACAAATAGTGCTGGCTGCTGCATGGTTTCTTATCATGGGATTTATTACATTTCTTATAAATGGTCACCTTTATAAGATAATACCTTTTCTAGTATGGTTTGAGAGATATAGTCCTTTGGTTGGGAAGGAGAAGGTTCCTATGCTTCATGATATGCTCCCTGATAAAAAGTCCAAATATCAGTTTTGGTTTTCGGCTATTGGTATGACGATAGCAGGTATTGGACTATTGGTTGGTAACAATACGATGTTTTATGGAGGAGTTTCATTTTTTACTGTAGGAGCAGGGTTTATGCTTAGTAGTGTTTGGTTTATGCTCTCTTTTGGAAAAGAGCTCAAGAATAAGGAGTAGATATGTGCAATATAGAAAAAGAACAAGTTTTTTTGGCGACAAGTACAGTGATGGATCCAGAAGTAGGGTTTAACCTCTTTGAGATGGGTTTGATATATGATGCGATTATAGATGACGAGTGCAATATCAAAGTCATCATGACCCTCTCCACTAGAGCATGCCCCTTGCATCAGATGATCACACAGTGGGTCAAAGAAGCCGTAGAGAAGATCAAAGGTGTAGGTAAAGTAGAAGTAGAGGTAGTCTGGGAGCCTGAGTGGAATATTTCTATGGCACACGAGCATGTCAAAGATATGCTAGCAGGAGTACTGCCTCCTACTTCATGAAGCTACTTAGAGAGCTATATGGTGCAGGAATACTCTTCTTCTATTATATAAAATATTTTGTTTTACTAGGGTATCCGATACTTGTATATGGCTTAGAATACTATAGGAGCACTATTATAGACCTGCTCTGGATATATTGTCTTGCGTTAGCAATTAAAGACTTTATTTATAGATTTATATTAGAGGCACCCTAAAGAAAAGCTATTGATATATTGGCATTAAAGATATAAATTTGATATAATTCTGATATAGTATCGTAATATATTAGGAGATGATAATGTTTGGTATATTTGACAACAAAGAAGATCACAGAGAGGCAAAGATATTTTTTGGCTCCACAGTTGAGATTAAAGAGTCTAAAAGTGAACGCAAAAATCCATATGATGACAAAGTAGTCAGTGTGCATTCTATCTGTCATGAGGCAGATGCACTTAGGGTATTGGAAATTGCAGAAAAAGCCGCAGTCATCGCTACAAAAGTGCCTATGCATCAGAGGATTGCATGGCTTGAGGATGTGGCATCTAAGCTGAGAGAGTATCAAGAGGATTTTGCCAAGTTGCTTGTGGATGAGGTTGCTAAGCCAATCAAGTTTGCCAGACTTGAGGTGCAGCGTTGTGCTGAGACTATAGAACTCACTGCTAAAGAGCTGATTAATCTAGGAGGAGAAACTATACCTACTGATGTAGCAGCTAGTGGTAGAAGTGCATTGGCATATTATAGTAGGGTTCCTGTGGGTGTTGTAGTTTGCATCACCCCATTTAACTTCCCTCTCAATCTAGTAGCACATAAGATAGCACCAGCACTTGGTGCAGGCAATGCAGTAGTACTCAAGCCTACTCCAGAGGCTCCTTTGACTGCTTATAGATTAGTCAAACTCTTTGTAGATTCACAGTATGCAGTGCCAGATGCATTGAGTTTGGTTTATGGAGATGCAGAGGTGGGTTCTACACTAGTCAAAAGTCCTATACCTAGAGTCGTGAGCTTCACAGGTTCTGTGCCGATAGGGAACATTATTACTCAGCAAGCAGGTATCAAAAAAGTTAGCTTAGAGCTAGGTGGAAACGCAGCCACATTTATAGATAGGGATGTTGATTTAGTTATATCAGCACAAAAATGTGCTTTTGGTGCTTTTTACAACTCAGGACAAGTGTGTATCTCACTTCAGAGAATCTATGTACATGAGGATATCTACGAGGAGTTCGCTGAGTTGATATCAGCGGAAACTGCCAAGCTTAAAGTAGGCTCACCATACGAAGAGGATACTTTTATGGGGCCACTTATTGATGAAGAGTCAAGACATAGAGCAAAAAGCTGGGTTGCTTCTGCCAAGGATGAAGGTGCTATAGTAGCTGTAGGCGGTGAAGAGATCGATGGGATATTTCCTCCTACAGTGATGGTAAATGTTAGAGATGATATGAAAATTATCTGCGAAGAAGTTTTTGCTCCGATTGTTAGCCTAGTTAGTGTATCTAGCTATGATGAGGCTATTGAAAAGATCAACAAATCGCCCTATGGCCTACAATACAGTATCTTTAGCAACTCTCTCTCTACAGCTCGTAGATTTATAGATGATGCTCAGTGTGGAGGTGTTGTTATAAACGACATCCCAACAGTTAGATTCGATATACAGCCATATGGCGGAAGTAAGCTCTCAGGTGTAGGGAGAGAGGGTCCAAAATGGGCTTTAGAAGAGTTTACTGAGATCAAATCAGTAGTCATTTTTTAAACACAAGTAGTTTTGTATAAATATAGCGAAATTTTATTGTATAATTTTGTCTTAAAATATTAAAAAGGAATATTAAATGGATTATATGCAAGCAGCGGGTTTTTTTGGAACAGAGGCTCCATTTTTTATGGATATGGTTACTTTGATAGTGGCAGGACTGCCATTGCTTATCTTATTGGGAGTAAAGTTGCTCCATAAAGAACACTATGCTTTGCATATATTTTATCAGGCATTTTTGTTTTTAGTTACTGTAATTGTGGTCATCTGGTTTGAGATAGGGGTCAAAAATGTAGGGGGATTCACTCACCTTATAGACGGAAGTATGGCAACAATGGCCATAAAGAGGATAATACTTATATCTCATATTGCTATTTCCGTAGTTGCGACTATATATTGGGGCAAAGTCATTGTGCAGGCATATATAAATTATCGTAATGGAAGTTTGCCTGGGGGATTCACTCTTAAGCATGCTCGACAGATGCACCTAGTGCTTCTCGGAATCGCCTTGACAGCATTATCTGGGATAGCCGTTTATATAATGTTATTTGTTATTTAATGTGATATAGCATGAAAAAAGTAGTCGCTTTGACTGCTTTTGAGTAGAAGTTACTGTCGTGAGAAGTTTGGACAAGCTAGTCATACTTCTTAAATTGCTCCAGCCATTCTTTATCTGCATCGCTTAAGATACCGACTTTGGTGAGTAGTTTCTTTTTGATGCTTAGAAGGTCACTTATCTCTAAGTACTCTAACAAATTAGGGTTTATGGTAGGCTCTATTTTGCCATAAGAAATCAGTATATCTATTTCTGTCAATAATTCTTCTTTTGTTTGTTTGGTTTCATTATTCATTCTGCTATAATAACGAAAAAAACATAAGGAGAGAGTATGTTGAAAGTAGGGGAAAAGGCAGCAGAGTTTTGCCTGCCAAACCAAGATGAGGAAGAAGTATGCTTGCGGGATCTACAGGGGAGCTGGATCGTACTTTATTTTTATCCAAAAGACAACACTCCTGGATGTACTACTCAAGCATGTGCATTTACGGAGGCACTGCCTGATTTTTCAGAGCTAGGGGCAAGTATATTAGGAGTAAGCCCAGATAGTCCCAAGAAACATCGAAACTTTATCGAGAAAAAAGATTTGAAGATTACCTTGCTCTCTGATGAAGAAAAAGAGCTTTGTCAGGCATATGGTGTCTGGCAGCTCAAAAAGTTCATGGGGCGAGAGTATATGGGCGTGGTTCGTTCTACATTTGTCATCGATCCAGATGGTAGGATCGCTGCTGTATGGGAAAAGGTCAGAGTCAAGGGACATGTAGAAGCGGTGAAAGAAAAACTTCAAGAGCTTCAGGATTAATTATGTTGAAAACTATAGCACTTTTATTCCTCATACTATGTATGCCTTTGTCTGCCAAAGAGCTAAGGCTGACAGACAAGCAAGCCAATCAAATAGCCCATAAAATTTGGCTTAACGAGGGGTCAGGTATCAAATCTAAACTTGTTTGGTGGAACAAAGGTGAAGAGTTTGCATCTGTGGGTATAGGGCATTTTATATGGTTCACAGCAGATAAGCCTATGTGGTTTTGGGAAGCCTTTCCACCTATGTTACAGTTTATGATGGACAGGGGTGCCAAGCCTCCCAAGTGGCTGCGTCCTAACATGCATTGCGTTTGGAATAACTACAAAGAGTGGCAATACGCAAAAAAGCACAACACTCCAAAAATGCGAGAGCTTACAGAGTTTATGAACCGCACTAAAGGACTACAAGCTAGATTTATGCTCCAAAGACTAAATCGTTCATTCCCAAAGATTTTAGAATACGCCAAAGCCAGAGGTCAAGACAAAACAGTTGAACAAAATTATAGAAGATTGCTTTATAGAAGCAATGGCACTATAGATCCACAGGGAGCCTATATGCTCATCGATTATATTAACTTCAAAGGTGATGGCATCAACAAGGGCGAACGATACCAAGGTAAAGGTTGGGGGCTTTATCAGGTGCTTACCCGTATGGACCTTAAAGACTCCAACCCATATAGAGCTTTTGCAAAATCTGGCAAATGGGTACTAGATAGGCTAACACGCATCTGCCCGCCAGAACGAAACCTGAAGAGATTTAAAAGAGGATGGTTCAATCGTATGGATGGCTATTTGAAATAGTGCAAAAAATCTGCTGTCCAGCCCTTCGTGTTTAACTATCATCAAAAAGCAAGCACTCCTTTTTAATCTTTAGTTCTTTTATAGCTGCCCTTTAGAAAGTAATGATAAGAACTGAAGAATAAAGGGAGTTAAGTGATGGGAAATAAAACAAACCAGAGCCGTGCATATAGGTCAAAAAATATTGAGAATAGTGGGAACATTGGCATTTCTTGTTGTATTTGGATATCTATTGATTTATGTCTCTGTATTTTATAAGCTAGGGAAAAGTAGTTCAGATAATTACAATACATCATTTTCGACACAATACAATCCTAAAGATTATAATAATTCAAAAATATATTCCAAAATTTGAAAATGAAAATATTTACTCACATTTTGGAGATAAGCCACAACAAAGAGAAATAGACTGGCACAACTTATTAATGAAAAGTAATCCAGAGTATTTTAAAAATAAAAAAGAGGAAGACAAAATCCTTAATAATCAATATCAAAAAATGAAAATAGAAGAAGACAAACTATACAAGCAAGAACTAAAAGTAGCAAAATATCCTATATTTGTTGCCATTAAATTTAATAAAAATAGTCAATTCGATGACTTGATGATTTCTGACAGGGATTTGAAAATGAAAAATGTACAAGGATATACTTTGTTGCGTGTGGCTATGCAGTACAAAAATGAATATGCCCTAAATAGACTTCTTCAAAGTGGTGCCAATATGTATGCAATGGATAAACATAATAGTTATTCTGATTTTACATGGGCAGTGAGTGGAAATGACTTAAAAACAGTAAAAATATTTTTAGAAAATGGAGTGGATGTAAATTTTCAGTATAAAAAAATCTGAAACACCTTTAACTATTGCTACTAAAGGATGTAATAATTTTGAATTAGTTAAGTTACTGCTAGACCATGGTGCAAAATCAGACATAATCGATACATATGGGCATACTACAATAAGTGGTCTATCAAGATATTGTAGGGATAAAGAAAAATACAAAAAGATGAAAAAATTGCTAGAAAAGAAAAATTCTTTTTTTACTTGGTAGATTGAATCAGTAAAATATAAAAAGCAGATAAAATGAGAGAGTATAAAACAAACTGTGTAAACCCACCTCTAGCTGTCTAGTCACTTAGTGTATTTTGACATTATTTCACTAAAAATATACTAAGCTGAGGGTAAATCTCCGGCCAATTCCTCAAACTGTTAGCTTTCCATTTTCCCTGAACCTCCTGTATAGCAAGGTATAGCATCTTAAATGCTGATTCTATAGTTGGAAATGAACCTTTCGATTTTGTTTTTCTTTTAATGCTTGCACAGAGCGATTCGATAGGATTGGTCGTATAGATTAGCTTTCTAACTGAATTTGGATATTTGAAGAAAGTGGAAAGTTCATTCCAGTGGGTTGTCCAGGATGTGGTGATACTTGGAAGAATATAGCAGAAAAAAAGATTAGGTTGTAATTGTTACCTGACCCTCTATTTCTCTATTTCCGATGCCTTTGCCTGCTTTGAGTTGTGTTGCAAACTCTTCTACATCTATTTCCATCTTCATGTTTAAATCCTTCTGTGTACAATTTTATCTAAATTGACACAGAATTATTTACAGTCCCTCAGTTTTTGTTCTTGTTTTTTCGTACCAATTTTCCATGTGTTTTTTCCAGAGTTATTAGATTTTAGTCATCATAGCGAAATAAAAGAATTATTTGCCTGTATAGTTGACACCTGCAATGTCGGCACCTAGATTTAGAAAGATGTAGAGTGCTTTTTTCTTTTCATTTTTTATATTTTTATTGTCAAAAACTACTGCCCATTCTACTTTGCCAGCAAATGTTTTTTTGACCATTTTAGTCACTGCTATCTTCAACCAAGACTTGTCTATTTTCTTTGTATACATTTCCCATGTATAAGCAAGGGAAAGTAGTCGATTAAATTTCAATCCAAGTAAAAGTTTTAATCAAATATTCTGTAATATCAGTACTTTTATAATGCATAGATAGTTTATTTCCATTTTTATCATAGGCGTATGTGAAGGTACTATCTATGATGCCATTAGCATTTGAATCCCTGCTATCGGTCAATTGATTTCCATGTATATCATAGGTGTATGTTTTTATATAGTCTACTACCCCATCAGCATCATCATCAAAAGTGGCACGTATCTTATTGCCTTGTGCATCATATGTGAAAATATAATTGTGTGCAAATCCCGAATCTCCTACACTAGTAGAAGTTAGTTGGTTTCCATTTATATCATAAGTGTAGCTTGTATAGTTATCTGTTATATTATGCTCATTATTGTCTATCCAATCCCAATATTCTTTTATAAGGTTCCCATTTGCATCATAAGTGTAAGTGAGTTCTAATTCTTCTGCACCATTGGCATCATCATCCCAAGTTTCCACAAGGACATTGCCATTTTTGTCATGGGTATAAGTATCTATTATATCTACTGTACCATCAGCATTTTCGTCGAAAACACTTCTTGTTTTGTTGCCATTTTTGTCATAGGTACTTGTCGTTATATAATCTACTGTACCATCTGCATCATCATCTGCACTCAATGCTAATCTATTTCCATCTTTGTCATAGGTAAAAGTATAAATAGCATTTATTACACCATCATTACCATCATCATTTTTTACACTTATTTTTTTCCCACTTGCATTATATTTAATACTGCTACTATAGTCAAAGTCACCATCTGCATCATCATCACTTTTATATGTTAGAAGATTTCCATTGGCATTATAAGTATATTGAGTAATATCAATGCCATTAATATCTTGTGTAGAAGCAAGCCTATATCCTTTTATATTTATATCTACAGATACAATAGCTGAATCGTTGATGCCATCATTTGCCTTAAAAGAAAAACTATCATTTCCCAAGTAACGTTTTTTGGGTGTATAAATAAGATTTGGTGCTTTTCCTGTGAGTTTTCCATGTGTAGGTTCTGACTCGATACTGTAAGTTAAGTTGTCGCTATCTGCATCAATTGCAGAGAGGGTGATGTTTTGTTCACTATTTTCTCTTATTGTCACAGAGAGAGGAGAAGCTATGGGAGTACTGCCTAACAAAGTGTTTTTATTGCTACTACCACATGCTGTAAAGAAAACCATAAATGAAGATACTAGTATTGATAAAGTTATATTACTCATTTTTCATACCTTTAGACTATTTCCTGCTATTATATACAAAAAGTGCTTAATATGATATTTAAAATCAATTTCATTAAAATTTCGCTACTTGCATAGTAATGATTTGCCTAAAAAAACAAGTAAAGTGTTATATTCTGATTTTATGTTAATATAAAGTATATGAAACTTATGGGGGCAAGATGCAATTGATAATTATCGTGATTTTAGGTGCAGTGCTTGAAAAAAAGGGAAAAAAGGGGGACAGTCGCCACCTTAAATAAAACATAACAATGATACCAAAAGTAACAAAAACACTCTACATTAATCCATAGTTCCCACCCCTAAAACACCTACTTTTTTGATATATTTTGTATCATTCTTATAAAGAGAATGAGCCACAATAATTATCTTTCTCATCACAGCTATCTGAACTTGTGTGGTGTGTTTGCCGTTAGCTTTTAATCTTTCATAAAACGCTTTATGCCCTCAAGGGGTAGCCCCAAGTTTTCATCATAACGCACAGCTGTCATGACTCCCATAAACAACGCTCCTCTATAAAATACAGACCCCGATTTAGATATTCTGTACGATGACTGTAAAGATGAGCCTGACTGTCTATAGACTGGGTTAAGCCCTGTAAGTGAAGTAATCTGTCTTTGGTTTGCTTCTGGGATAAAGGGGACAGAGGATAAAGGGGACAGATAAAGGGGACAGGCTACTTTTGCACACAACTTAGACCTTTTTTTGAATAGATTTTGCACACTGTAGCGTAAATAGAGTAACGAAAATAGAAATTAATCTAGGTCGAGTAGCCCCATAGACTCGCACTTTGAGGCTCTCACAGAACCGTGCTTGACAGTCTCCCGTCACACGGCTCTTATTGTTTAATCAGTTGATATTTAAGTTGCC
>JAAXPZ010000012.1 GCA_012329065.1 Sulfurovum sp.
CTATTCCTTGTTGATAGGATAAAACATGAATCAAATTTTGAAATATTTAATTTAAATGAAATATATAGTGAAGAAAGAAATTCTCTTCATTATAATGTTCTTGAAGCCATAAAACAATTAGGTATAGTAGATGATGAAGTATTTAGACTCCTTAAAAAATATGGTCATGAAGAAAAAGAAGTGCTTTCATCTTTAAAAATACTTGAGGATAGAACAAATAGTTTAATTGTGCCATTAAGGACTAACGAAAGTATTAGGGGTGAAAGAAGTATTGTAATGGTTACTGAATATGGCATTACAAAAAAAGGAGAAAAATATTTAGAGATGATTGACTTGGATGATGAATGGAAATGTTACAGAGATGTTATTGGTTTGCCTGGAAAAAGTATTAAGGAGTTATTGTGATAGATGAAAAAATGTATTTCAAGCCTAGTGTTGTTTTTGATGTGACTTCAATGTCATTAAGATTAATACCTAGAGGAAAAATAAGAACCTATAGGGACGGGGAGGATCTATATAAATTATTTTCTTCTTTGTATAAAGATATACATCCAGATATGAAATATAATGAATTTATAGATTTATTAAAAATTATATTTCCTGTATATAAAAACCCTAGAAAATTAACCAATGAGTTTAAAATTACAACTTTTGGTTTGGATAAAACTTTAAAATCAATTGGTATTAGACATTTTCCAATAAAAACTCTTACACAAGAGGAGATACTTCAAATTGAAATGTAAGACATGTTATTTTTACCATGATAAAAAATGTATACTGCATAAACAAACAATAATGCCTGTTTTTTGTTCTACTTATATAAAAAAATTTATGGGATAGATTCTACAGAGAAATATATAGATATAGTTTATGGTCGAAAGCAAAATTTAAGAGTTTTTACTATTTCAATAATTTCTTTGTTGATATCTTTATCAGTTCTTATTTTGAAAATTATTGATACTTGAGTAGCCTAATGAATTAGATAAAAATTTATGGGTCAGTCGCCACATTAAAGATACCCTATAATGATACCAATAGTAACGATATTTACGGGGTGATGCTAATGCTATCTCTGCCTTTATGCCCACTGAGGTACTCATTAGAGACTCCTCTATTTCTAAAAAGCCCTACGTATGTGACGCAAAAGACTACTGCTGGAAAGTGCAGAGAGGTGTACCTGAGTACTCCATATTTAACATCTTTAACCTTGGTAGCAAAAAGCAAGTAGAACTGTACGAACAAGGCATCATAAACATACAAGACATACCAAGTACCTTACCATGACAGCCAAACAAAGCCAAGCCGTACAGAACTACAAGCTAGGCGTAACACACATAGACAAGGAAGCCATAAAAGCATTTCTAGGTACTCTGAGTTACCCTATCTACCATTTAGACTTTGAGACCTTTCAACAAGCTGTACCAGAGTGGAAAGGCATCAGTCCATTTATGCAGATACCCTTTCAGTATTCACTACACATAGAGCATGAAGACGGTAGGCTTGAACATAGTGAGTTTTTAGCAGTGGATAGAGTAGACCCTAGAGAAGAGTTAGCACAAAGACTCTGTGCTGACATACCCAGAGATGTAACAGTTTTAGCATACAGTATGAGCTTTGAAAAAGGAGTCATCAAAAAACTTGCTTTGGAGTACGAGTATTTGAGTACACACCTCATGGCAATACACGACAACATAAAAGACCTCATGACACCATTTCAACAAAAACACTATGTCGCCCCTAGTATGAATGGAAGCTACTCCATCAAGTATGTTTTGCCTGCTTTAGTACCTGACATGAAAGATGCATACAAAGAGTTAGATGGTGTACAAAATGGTACAGAAGCCATGAATGCATTTGCAAATATGTCAAAGCTAGAAGATGATGAGAAAGAGAAGGCGAGAATAGGGTTGTTGTCGTACTGTGAGTTTGATACTTTGGCGATGGTTAGGGTGCTAAATAAATTAAAAGAGGTTATGCATGATTGATTATACAAAAAAATAAAAGTTGATAATGGGCATTTCTTACTGACAAATGCACTGACAGTATCGCCTAAACAATGTGCTTTAGAGCTTTAAATGGTGATGAGGGGAATTGAAGATAACGCTATAGCGATACCTACCAATGTACTTGTTAAAAATACCCCCTAAAATTTTTTATTAGTGTGGGTTCTTTGTATGCTTTTCTGTGTAGTGTAGATAAGCAATAATAGCTAATCCAATAACTGCAAAGATACTACCCACTATAATTATGGCTTCATTCATTCTTTAGCTCCTTTATTTGTTAGATACATGCCTACACCCCAAAGTACCATGATCACTAAGATAGCACCAAATGAAAAACTGGTATCTTTCATAATTGGAGATATAAGCGTTAAGGCTATTAATATTTTAGAAACATCTAAAAAGTATTTACCTAATTCTTTGAGTGTTTCTTTCTTCATAAAGTGATTATAACATAATTAGTGAAACCGTGTTGGACTGCATAAGAGTACATCATAACACATACTCCCAACACTGGTACTTCTCAGATATGCTTTTCACATCATCAAACACCCCAACATTGTACTGCTCTTGTGTTGGTGTTTGATGAGGTTGTGGGCTTGGTGCTGTACTTTGTCCGTATGATGGTTTGGAGTCAAGCATAGTAAGGTTCTCTACACTAACACTATGTTTACTTCTTTTTTGTCCTTGCTTGTCTGTCCATTGGTCTAGCTTTATCCGTCCGTCTAGTTGGACTTTTGAGCCTTTGCGTAAATACTGGTTGGCTACCTCAGCAGAACGCCCAAAAAAGATACATCAATAAAAAGCACCTCTTCCTTTTGCGTACCGTGCTTTCAGAGACTAGGCTCTAAATCGTGTACCAATTCATGTACCACTTGGTACATGGAACTGAATTCAATTCTACTTATTGGGATTGAAGTATAGCATTTTTTACTTGTTTACGAGGTCATTAACAATTTCTTTTGACCACTGAGGTAGAGGTGTGTTGAGGATAATATTTTGTTCACCTCTTGCCCCAGATTTACGAAGTGAAGCAATAAATTTGTAATGGGTTTGAGAATTATCAAACAGATAGAGACCTTTAGCATTTAAAGCTACCTCTTTAATCTGCTGCATACTTTTGTGATAGCGTCTTACAACAATACCAGGATCAACGAAATGTCCTTTGTTTTGCACTCTTGTACGTACCCTTTGAACATTAAGTAAGGGGTCACTTAAAGCGATATAGACAATATAAAGTTCATACCCTTTGATCCATTGGGTAAAAAATCGCCAAAAATCTCTTTGGCTATATCGTCAGGATTTACAAAAGGTAATTTTGAAAGGGTTTTGTATTTGCCGATAAGTTTTCTATATAAAGTAGATTTCCCAGACCCATTTGGACCGGCAAGTAGGAAAAGTTTTTTTACCATATTTTAGAGATTTACTACCGTTTCATTAAAGTCTTCATCGATTTGCACAGTTTCTTTTGTGCCATTAGGGTAGAGTTTTGTCATGATGCCATTTGCCATGCCAGACTCTTTAAAGTATGCAGGTATACCATTATGCAAAAGTTCTTTAGTATTGTCATTCATTTCGATACTATGTATATCTTCAAAAATAGTTTCGATATCTAGTTCTATTTTTTTAACCATAATGCCCCCATTTAGTATTTTTATGATTATACCATAAGTAAAATGGCATGAAATATTTTTATTTTGTCTGACTTGACGCTCCTTAACCTTAAACGAGCGGATAAATAGTATAAATATTTGCCCATAATTTATCTCAAAAGTAGAATTATATATAACTATATATTATAATAATGCACAAAACATATCTAGTTTAATATTATTCTAATGTAGAGTATAGCGTTTACAACCCCTTAAAATTACAGAGAAAGAGTATCAAGTCATTAAGAGTAAAGCCAATTATTAGGCATTGAGTACTTCATCGTACCTTAGAACTCTTGGGATGAACTATAGGCTTAAAAGTAAGATAGATGCTATTGCAGTAGATGAACTTGTGAAAGCTAAGGCAGATTTATGTCGTGTAGGTGGGTTTTTTAAGTTGTGGCTTGTGCATCATGCTAACGGAAAAGCAAATCTTGGCTCAAAGTCATATAGTGAGGTAGAGAGTATCGTTAACGAATTAGAAAAAAAGCAGACGGAACTCTTGTCTAGTGCAAGTTACCTAATGAATGGATGCAAAGGACGTATCTCTACCACTATAAAATCCTAGATGGGTCTATACCTGCAGTATGCGGATTAAATCTTGCACCTCCACCAAAGTCTGCTCTGGCTATGACAGGACTATCATCGTGGGTCTCTACTTTTGGTGTTTCTTTTTCTACTACATACTTGACAGTCTTTTTTAGAGGCAGTTCTTCTTTGGCATACTTACAAAAACTCCAGTAAGACATCTCCCATCCTCTACGCTTTTTCATCTCTTCATAGAGGATTTTAAGCACCACATACCCACTACTGTAAAGCTCTTTTATCTCATGTAGAGAGGTGTAAAACTCTATTTTCTGCATTCCGCGTTGATTTACCATAGCTAACCTTTTTTAAGCAATATTTGGCAAATTATAGCCAATATAAGCAAGTTTAAGCAAACTATGTTTGATTATCATTTATAGGGGTTAGTTTTTATACCAATATGCTAAAATATATGAAAATTTATTTCTATTGGTTTATGTAGAAAGGCAGGATGGGTTTTCAGTGTCGTAAAACTGCGTTTTACTATCCTGAAATCGTCCTGAGGCTTATTTGCTACTGTGTAGCTCAACGGAAATTTATAAGAAGGCGTGAAGTATGGAAACAATCAAGATATGCATATAAATTTATGCCAAAAGTAACAATATTTAAATCTGAAAGTGGCTACACAATGAAAGTTGAAGGTAGCAGTGGGACTATTGAAGTTGAAAGAGTTAGCTGGTTTCCCTCTCATCCAACCACTCACCCCACCACTCCAAAAGCTCTCTCCTCTGTTCCAAATACTTAGCTCTATTGTACGCTTGTGCCACTTTAGACCCTATCTTGTGAGCCAACTGTACCTCTGACCTCAGATGAAAAATCACTCTTTTCATGGGCAATGGTAGAGAACATAGCACGGAAGCCATGAGGGACTATGCGGTCATTGCTGTAGCCTTATAGTAGTACGCAAGGCTTTACCTAGCGTGACATCGCTCATGGGAGCGTTTAGGTCTCTGTTTGAGTAAAATATATATTTACCACCTTTGCTAAAGTGCTTGGCTTGTTTGAGTATCTCCATGAGTTGCTGTGAAAGTGGTACTATATGTTCATCGCCTATTTTCATCTTCTTCCCAGGGATAGTCCATAGCTTTTGCTCAAAGTTTATCTCGTCCCATTCTGCCAAACGGAAATTGCCGGGGCGAATGGCAGAGTAAGCTAAAAAAAGAAGCCCAAGCCTAACCATGACCCACCCAGTATAGCAATCTATGGCAGATATGAGTTTGCCTATCTCCTTTGGGTCTGTGATGGTAGGGTAGTTTCTACCCGTTGATTTTTGTAGTACCATACTCCTGTCTATGTCTGCACATGGGTTTCTCTCTGCTTCTCCATGCGAGACTGCAAACTTGAAAACTTTGCTTATCTGTGTAAAAAGTCTCTTGCCAGACTCTAACGCACCTCTATCTTGTACAGACTTGATGATAGGGATGATTTGCTTGGCTGTTATCTGGTCAATAGGGAGTTCTCCTATGATTGGGTTGGCATCTCTTCTGAAAAGGCTTTCTACACCCTCCCAGTATTTTTCGTTACGGTCTGCTTTGTAGTGAGCTAGATAAAGATGTACCATCTGCGAAAAAGTCTTTTTTTCTTCTATGGTCTCAGCCTTTTCTTTGATGCGAGGGTCCATGCCATTTGCTATCTGTTCTTTAAGCTCATCTCTCTTGAGCCTTGCCATTTTGAGACTAATGGCAGGGTACTCACCTATACTAAGTCGTGTACGTTTACCCTCTATGGTACACCGCAACCTCCAAAGTTTTGAACCTGTAGGTTTGACTTCTAGCTGTAAAGCTTCCACCATCGTTAAGTGTCTTAGTCTTGGTAGATGCTTTTTCTGATCTTACTTTCGTATCGGTCAATAACATAGTGGTACATCCTAAATAAGTGAGTCTTAGAGCAAGTGTATTAATAGTATACATGGGCATATATAGCGTGAATATAGGCATTTTATGAGATGTTTTGATATGAAGTGATTTGTTAAGATATGATTGTTTTGGTGGAGATGAGGGGAATTGAACCCCTGTCCTAAAATAGCTAGAACTATGACTCTACATGCTTAGTCAGTGTTGTTAATTTTAATTAGGTTTTGTACTACACTCAAAACTTTGCCTAACGAGCTAGAATTCTCACACCATGGCATAACTTCCATGGAGCATAGTCACCAGATGTGATACCCAAGGTGCAAGCACCCCCAAATAAATGGGCTCCGATTAAGATGACACTCCTCGGTAGGGCAGTCCTCCGACGAATCGGGGTTAATGACTTACGCTACTGCGTAAGCTGGACGGTAATCTGTGTTGTTTGCGTTTAAATGCGTTTGAGCCGCGTAACGGAATTGCTCAGTCCGACATGCACATAGCCCCGACTACTCCAGTCGAAACCAAGTCATCCCCATATATCTATCAATAGGAGTCTGGTGTTGTGATGTTGACCCATAGGGTAAACATTTATACACTTAACCCCACACTGAGTGAGAGATGGATAATAGCACTTTTGTGTTTCTTTGTCAAGAGAACAATCTATACAGCATCCCAAGTGCAAAAAAGGAGAGTAAGGCAGCAGAGACAATAGAGATAATCGTAACTGCTCTCTGAGATAACAAATGTTTAGTCTTGTGTATCAGTAGTGGCATCAGTGTGATCCATAGCAGTATGCCAGAGAACATTCCCACTACAGTAAAGACCGTATCTAGTTGTCTAGTTTGAATATAGACAGATACACTGATCCAGAAAACTATAGTATAAGGGTTTAGCAGAGTTAGAGAAAGTCCCTTAAAATAGTTTGGCAAAATAGCTGTACGGATCTCCTTGGACAAGTGTATCTCTTCGTGCCTTGCTTTGAAAATCATCCATGCCATGTAGAGCAAAAATACTGAACCTACTAAGCCCAAAACAAACATCACTGTGGGATTTTTGACAAATGCCATCATCCCAAACAGTATAGCCAGCAGATAAATAGTATCAGCACTCATCGCCCCAAAACCTATCGCTACAGCACCTGGATAGTTCCGCAAGGCATTGGACATGATAAGAATATTGATTGGGCCTAGAGGAATCGCTGCTCCTAATCCAAATAGGAATCCTTCTACTAGTGAGATCCAAATCATCGAGATATCTTCAGTGCATCTAGCAACTTTGCAGCTGTACCAGTCTTGTCACTTTTAGGGGCATATGAAAAATCATGTGCTTTTTCTGATACGCTTTCGACCATCTCTAGTGATTCAAACTCCTCTTTGGCAGCTTGTTTTGCTTTAAATAGTGCCATCTGCACACGGGAATAAAAGTTTGCAGCTCCCTCACCTGATGTTTCAATACTCAGAAAATTGGCTTCTGGATATCTTGATACCACAAGTGACTGAATACCGTCAGAGATAGCTGATGAAGGCATACAGCCAAAAGGCTTAACTGATATAACCATATGTGAGAGTTTATGTTTGAGGCTCTCAAGTAGGTGCGAAACCTCCATATGTCCCTCTCCTCCATCTACATCCAGAGGAAAGTACTCCTTGCCCAATCTAGCAAGCTTCTCAATATCTGGCAGCTTATACCCGCTAAGTCCTATCATTTTGGCATATAGTGCAAACTGAACCTTAAATGCAGTTCGAAACAGCCCCATAAGTATCTTTCTCTTGGGTGTACTAAAATCCAGATACCCTGTGCCAGAATCTGTACTAAGTCCTGATTTTTGATCCTCAAAATACATATATTCCCACATACTTAACAATAGGCGGTTCATAATCGGCTGAGGAATCACCTCTGCACCTTCTGACTCCAAAAATCTGTGCAGGTTGTAGTTGCCCTCTCCTTCTGTCATAGCTGCCCAAAATTCACCTATTATCATTACTTTTGGCTTTGGGGTAAGCCTATTGAGCTTGACTCTCTTGAGTACTTGCCTGCACCTATATAATGCCAATGTAAGACTCTTGCGATTCTCTAGGGCTACACTAAGGATATCATAGCAATCCTGCATGGCTCTATCTACTGCACCTACCTCTACTTCATAAGGTCTCATCTGATGAGTCAATAGGGTCAGTATATCTCCTGCCATGGCAGCCTTGACTGGTCTAATGAAAAAAGAGGGAGGGAACTGAAGAGTATCTTCTCCCTCAGTGTTCGTAACCCTATTGTGCTCAAAGCTCATCAGCCTAAAGCCCTTGAAGCCTGCATCGTTGAGTGCTTTTCTATACTCTGTAATATACATACCAAATCTACAAGGTCCACAACCGCTAGCTGTCACATATACATACTTTTGCACAATCTCTTCAGCGGACATTCCACTGTTTTTTTGTACTTCAAGGAGATATTTGACAAGGTTTCCAACTGTAAAATAGGTAGGATTGCACTGCCCTCTGTTACCATATGCCTTTCCTGTACGGAATGAATCAAAATCTGGATTAGGAAGTGCTATGTACTGCTCTTTCATTGACTTTACTGCGGACATAAGTAGTTTATCTTGAAGTATTGTCAAGCCACCAAATAGTATGATGCTATTTTGACTATCCTCGTATGTAAATTTGCTAGGAATCTCTTCACGCCATTGAGATATCTCAGAATTGATAAAATCTAAATTTCCATTGCTTTGAGTTCTTTTTATGTTAGCACAAGATATACTCATATTAAAACCTCCTGCTTGTTTTGCTTGAATACTGCACTCTCTTCACTGTGTACTGTATCCCAACTAAAAGATTTCTGCCAGCTATTTTTGGATAATTGACCAGAAGCTATCTCTTGTGCATATTGCTCAAGTGCGTATGCAAAGGTTTTGACTCTGATCTTTATCGATCCGCTAGGTTTGTTGGCATCTATATCATGTAGTGTCAAGTGCGGGGTTTTGCTGGCTCCCAGTATCTTATCAATAATAGCATAAGTTGGGGCATCATGTCCACATTTGAATGAACTCAAATCTACAACTGCTATATTTGGATGTCGTGCAGCAAACTTGGCGACCCATACCTTCTGAGCAGAATTGGTAGAGAAATTCTCTGGCCATACATCCCTGATATCATATACTGACTCAATATGTCCTGCTGCTATATCCTGATGAAAATATCTCATCAAATACTCTTCGTCTTTGGGTATGGATGCTACAGAAAGTGTTTTAAACCCAAGCGACTGAAACTCATCCAGTATCTCATGATTGATGCCAGGGTCAGAGTGGTATGGGCGACCTAGTAATAGGAGTACCACCTCGTCCTGCCTCTGTGCGATATCCAATATCTCTCTGCCCTGCTGCATCATCTGCTTTTCGTGTGCCTCTAGATACTCCCATGCCCTATCTGCTGCCCAGTCATTCTCATCTTTGCTGATTTCTAGCCTTGAAAACCAAGTATCATAAAGCTGCCTCTTAAGAAGTTCGATATTATCAAAATGTAAAGAGCCATCTAAATACTCGACTCCTTTTTGTGCAAATATGTCTCTTTCCTTGACAAATGCTGACCAAACCACTCTGGGAGTACCCGATATGATAGGACAGGCGGTTTGCCCTAGCGTATGCTCTAAAAATCCTGGCAAATGAGTCAACGCTGGAAACCAAATATAATCTATAGCTTGTCTGACATATTTTTTATGGTGTAACAATGCATAAACATGTGATTGGGCTACCTTGGCAGGATAACATGGATCTACAGAACCGTATTTTGCGCCTTCTAGATACATATCTTCATTGGAGTATCCAGAAAAGATGATATGTTTGGACTGCACTCCAAGTGCCTCCAGATATGCTCTAAGAAATGGGGCTACAGAATAAATACTCAGTACCTGTGGAATGGCTATCTTGATCTGCTCTCTTTTACTCCTTGAATCTACTGAACTTGTTTCAAAGCTTCTGCTAACTTCTCTCCTGATAGTAGGTCCCCATCCGCCTAATAATACCTTGGATTGCCACTCTTTAATAAGTGTATCAGATGTCGGAAATTCAAAACTATCTCCCGTAGAAGAGAATAATGTTTTTGCCTCAAATTTGACTAGATTTGGTACAGATTTTTGAAGAGCCTTTCTCTTGTTTTTTATTTCTACAAATGCCTCTGGAGACTCCACCGTACCATCTTCACACGAGAAACCAGCAATATATCTAACAGTATCTGAAGAAGGTGTTTGTGTATCTATGAATGTTCTAGAGCAGTCCATAGGACAAAAGTGACACCTTGTGCTTTCATCTGTTCTTGAAGTGTAGGTCATCTGTATCGCCTCTTCTAGACCGACAAAGCTACACTCACCTTTGGCAACAACTGTATCTAGTGCTTCCAGAGCAGCACCTATCGCACCTGCTTCACCAGGATGCGGATGCACATCAACTCTTGCATCTGGGACTCTCTCTAAGATATAGTCAACTTGTGCTTTTAGTGCTGCTTGATTGTATTGAGTGCCGCCCTGTAATACAAAATGATTTCCAAAAATAGCTAGATTTGGGGCCTGTACCACATATTGCCATACATTTTTTGGCAGAACCTTGGCAATGCCTGCAAATAGTTCCTCCTTGGCATAACCCTCTTTTTGGAAATTAACCCTATCTGTATCCAAAAATACTGCACAGCCGTAGTTGAATTTAGGTGCTTGCTTGGCAGCAAATGCCACCTCAGCAAAGTTCTCCACTGGCACGCCAAACTGCTTTGCCATGCTTTGCAAAAGTGTGCCATTGCCTGCACTGCATTGATTGGATAGGCGAAAGTTTTTCATCATGCCATTTTCCAAAAAGAGCACTTTTATATCCTGTCCACCTATATCACATATGACATTAATGCTCTTGCCAAATATATACTGTGCACTCTTCATATGAGCGATTGTCTCTATGATATTGACATCAGCCTTGAGTGCCCCCTTAAGCACATCAGCTGCATATCCAGTCACTCCCAGACCTCTGATATCATAATATCCATTGGGGTCTTGGGATTTTATCTGGTTTAGCAGATCTACCGTATCCTCTATTGGGTTTCCTTTGGAGAGGCGATACACCTTCAGCAATAGTTGCCCTCGCTCATCAACCAAAACTGCTTTTGATGATGTAGAGCCACCATCAATACCCAAAATGCAGGTTGTTTTTTGTCTTAGCTCAGGAGAAACAAAAGAATCAATAGTATATTTTTTTCTAAACTTCTCTAACTCATCATCTGAGCTGACAAGAGGAGCATCGCTATTGTCATCTTGATTGACACCTTGAGTATCTACTAGCACCTGTAACTGCTGTAAGCCTATAAAATCATATCCCGATATCTCTTCACCTTTGCCAAATATCACAGCACCTAAGGCTGCATAGTATTGTGCATTGTCTGGTACAAGTACAAGATTGTCAAGCTCTCTAGCATCATACTCTATCTCTCTCTCGGTCCAAAGTTTAGATATTCTTTCTCTCCATGCCTCTTGCAAAAACGGTAGATAAGTATTTGGGCCTCCAAGCAGAAGTACTTTTGGCATGAGTGTATTGCCACGGGTTAGTACTGTAAGGTTTTGCATGACGATTGCGTCTGCTAGAGAATTCATTATCTCATCACTAGGCACGGAACTTTTGACTAGATTGACGATATCCGTCTCAGCAAATACGCCACATTTTGCAGCAACATGATGTAGTTTATCAGACTTAAATGTCAAGCTTTGAAGCTCTTCTGTCTCCATGCCAACCTTCATAGTACACTTCTCTATCGTGGCTCCTGTGCCTGATGCACACTTATCATTCATGGAAGTAAGGACTGTTTTTTTGCCCTCTTTATCTTCTTTGAAATGAATGATTTTAGCATCCTGTCCTCCCAATTCTATGACTGACCTAACATCTGGATATAGATGCTCAACAGCAAGTACTACAGCATTGACCTCTTGGACAAATCTAGCATTGAGTGCTGGAGCAATTCGCGTAGCACCAGATCCTGTAATATACACTTGATCTATGTTTTCAAATTCTTCTGCATTTCTTTGGGAAAGCACTTCAAGTATATTGAGTAATGTGGCGGCTTGCCTGGTGTCATGTGCAGTGTAAGACTTGGCTATAATGTTGAATTTTTCATCACAGAGCACAAACTTGACTGTAGTAGAGCCTACATCAACCCCTAGAGAGTATTGTGTCATCTATTGTCTTTTGAGGATAAAAAAATTGCCCATAGAGTCCAGAGTAAACCTAATATCACAAACGGCACACTAAGCATCTGCCCTACTGTCAAAGGTACAATTGTGTTATAGTCTGCCTGTTCTGTTTTAGTATATTCTATCAAGAACCTAGCACCAAATAACAATAAGAGAAAGACTCCAGGAAGTATCTTTGTAGCAAAATCAAAACTTGCCTTGCGATAAATCCACAATAAGATAAGTAAAATTATCAAGTATGCTGATGCCTCGTATAGTTGGACTGGATGCCTAGGCAGATTGTCAACACGAGCAAAGATAACTGCCCACGGCTTAGTGGTCTCAAGTCCAAGAATTTCTGAATTGAAAAAATTTCCTATTCGCACAAAAGCTGCTGTGACCATGCCTGCTATGGCGACTCTTGATAGAAGCCATACAAAATCTTTCTTGTATCTTTTAGAGAACATATAAAGAGCCAAGATAGCACCCAACATACCCCCATGACTTGCCAGTCCTCCTTTCCATACATAAAGAATCTCTACGGGGTTACTAAGATAGTAATCAGGCTCATAGGCAAAGCAGTGCATAAGTCTAGCTCCAACCACCACTCCCACAACAATATAGATAAGAAAATTGTCCAAGACCTTTGGGTCTTTACCTTCTCTTTTATATATCCATTGCATAATAGCCAGACCTATAAAAAAAGATCCGACAAAGAGTACCCCATACCATCGAAGCTGCAAGGCACCAAACTTTAAGATATTGGGGTCTATATCCCAGACAAAATATTCCATTAGCGATAACCTTTATTCAATTAAGAGTATTATACTCTAATATGATTAATTGGGCATCAAATATTTTATAACTCAGGGTCTGTCATTGTTCCCAATTGTGCATTATTTTATTTTTACAATGAGTGCTTTATCTCTTTAAAACATAACAATCATACCAGTGTTTACTAATTTTTCTTTTCATGAAAATCCCATAAGCCTAGATATTGATTTTCTCTTTGATCTCTCTGGCTATACTGGAAATCTTTGATATTTTTTGCATATTGTTTAGGGTATCATCAAGTAATACCTTGACAAATGCAGAACCTACGATTACGCCATCAACGCCTTCTGCTTTGTCTTTAGCTGTATGTGTATTTACACCAAAACCTACATAGACAGGCGTGTCAGAATACTTTTTGATATTTGCAATGATAGGCTGTAAGTCTTCACTCTTTCCAGCTCCTGTGATGCCAGCATAGGCTACAAGATAGATGAACTTTTTAGCGTCAGTAACTATCTCTTTGATACGCTCTTTGGTGTCAGTGGGTGCTATGAAGTCAATAAGACTAAGACCTGCTGCTTCTATGCTAGGTTTATAAGGTTTTGCTTCTTCTAAGGGAAGGTCTGGGATGATAAAACCATTCACACCTGTCTCTTTAGCTTTGGCTATGAAGTTGTCCATACCTTTGTGGTAAAAAGGGTTAAAATAACCCATCCATAGTGTGTCTATATGGGGTGCAATCTTGGCTGAGGCTTCAAAGAGGTGGTCTAGTTTAAAACCAGAGTTTAGTGCCTGAAGATTTGCTTTTTCTATGACAGGTCCATCAGCTACGGGATCAGAAAAAGGCATGCCAAGCTCTAGAGTGTCTACCCCAGCTTCTGCCATAGCCATAGCCAAATCGATGGTAAAATATCTATCAGGAAAGCCTGTAGTGATATAGCCGACTAATTTTTTCATATGGACTCTTTCTAAGAATATCATTAAGATTTTGTCGATATTATACATTTTTTAGATAAAATGAGAAATAAGGGCACATCTAACAATAGGTGATGCCCTATAAATTTACAGAGAGTGAAAACATGAGCATACAAACAGCTAGAATCGAGAAAAAAGTTAGCGTCAGAACAATACAAAAGCTCAAAGGAAAAGAGCCTATTACCATGGTCACTGCCTATGATGCACTATTTGCACAATTGTTTGATGGCGAGGTAGAGATGATACTTGTAGGTGATAGTCTAAACATGAGCTTTTTTGGCAAAGATGACACTCTCTCTGCTACCCTAGACCAGATGATATACCATACGCAAGCAGTATGCAACGGTGCTAAGCTTCCTCTCATTGTCTTCGATATGCCTTTTGGAACCTATACCAACAAAAAACAAGCACTAGAAAATGCTGTCAGAGTATATAGAGAAACAGATGCACAAGCTATCAAAATAGAAGGTGGGATAGAAAAAGTAGGGATTGTAGAGCATCTAACACGCAACGGAATTGCCGTGATTGCCCATATAGGACTGATGCCTCAATCAGTCAGAGCAGAGGGTGGATACATGATCAAGGGCAAGAGCAAAGAGGAAGTACAAAATCTAATTATAGCGGCCAAAGCACTAGAAAAAGCGGGTGCTTTTGCTATGCTTCTTGAGGGTATGAAAAGTGAAGCTGCCCACAATATCACAAAAGAGCTATCCATACCAACCATAGGTATAGGTGCTGGAGTAGGCTGTGATGGACAAGTGCTTGTTTGGTCTGATATGTTTGGATTTTTTGAAGCATTCAAGCCTAAATTTGTCAAGCAATATCTAGATGGTGCTACTTTGATTAGAAATGGTCTAGAGCAATATCGAGACGAAGTAAAAAATCGCAAGTTTCCAGATGAAAACTATAGCTATTGAACTGAAAGATACATATACAAAACATGCAGGGTGGCTCTATTTGCCAAAGAAGGATTTAGGGGTGGGGAATAAATCCTCCATACGAGAGGGAATGTGAATCAATGGAAAGAATAGTAGAAATAGAGCGTTTTGATGACGAGGGTAGCTATGAAACATCTCTGCGTCCTAGTACATGGGATGAGTATATTGGTCAAGAAAAGATCAAAAAAAATCTCAAAGTTTTTATAGAAGCAAGCAGACGAAGAGCTGAGGCACTTGACCACATACTTTTCTTTGGGCCACCAGGGCTTGGCAAAACTACTCTAGCTAATATCATATCCACACAGATGGAAGCAAACATCAAAACTACTGCCGCACCCATGATAGAAAAAGCTGGTGACCTAGCAGCTCTACTAACCAATATCGAGGAGGGAGATATCCTCTTTATAGACGAGATTCACCGTATGAGTCCTGCTATTGAAGAGA
Source organism: Sulfurovum sp. (assembly GCA_012329065.1). Lineage (GTDB taxonomy): Bacteria > Campylobacterota > Campylobacteria > Campylobacterales > Sulfurovaceae > JAAXPZ01. The sequence continues at coordinate 15,408 of JAAXPZ010000012.1, forward strand.
TACTCTACCCTGCGATGGAAGACTTTAGACTGGACATCATCATAGGCTCTGGGCCTGCTGCACAAACAGTGAAAATAGATTTGCCTAGATTTACTCTCATCGGTGCTACTACTCGAGCGGGCATGCTCTCCAACCCACTCAGAGAACGCTTTGGGATGCATTTTCGTATGCAATTCTATTCACCAAAAGAACTGGCAACTATCATTAAGCTTGCTTCCAAAAAGCTTGATAAACTCACAGACAATGATGCTGCTGACGAAATATCTAATAGAAGCAGAGGAACACCAAGAATCGCTCTTAGGCTACTCAAGAGAGTAAGAGATTTTGCAGAAGTTATGGATGAAGATGCCATAGATCTCAAAAGAGCAAAATTTGCACTAGATGAACTGGGTGTAAATGAGATTGGCTTTGACGAACAGGATATCCGCTTGTTGGAGCTGCTCATATCCGCCAAGGGTAAGCCAATGGGACTCAGTACGATTGGTGCAGCACTAAGTGAAGATGAGGGTACAATCGAGGATGTGCTTGAGCCATATCTCATCGCCAATGGGTATATAGAGAGAACCGCTAGAGGACGGGTAGCGACTGCAAAAAGCTATGAACTGTTTCGACTAGCACCACCCAGTGAGAAAGGAGGGCTTTTTGAATAGCTCACCCATCTTTGTATTGATTCTATTTGGCTTGGCACTGCTAGCCGCGTATTCTATCTTCGCACCTTTTCTACTGCCTATCGTAGTAGCTACACTGATGGTTATGGCTACTTTCAATCTTACTAGATATTTTGTGCAGAAGTTCAGCTCAAAGAAGCTATCGACATTAGTGATGGTCATCCTGCTGATTATGCTCATTTTAGCACCTATATTTTATGCTGCCACATCTGGAGTAGCCTATCTTAGTCAAATAGATCAGAATACTATTCAAATGATTGTTACCAAGGCAAAGTTACTTGTCAAGGATATACCTTATCTTAGTGTATGGGCAGATGAATACTTACGAACTGAAAAAATCACACCATACCTGACAGATATTTCACTATATATAACAAAAATGGGAAGTGCTGGACTTGGCTTTTTGAGAGACCTGCTATTGGTCATTGCCTTTTATGCTGCTATCAATTATCACAGTGATAAATTTTTTGAGCTTCTAAAAGCACTAATTCCAGTATCCAGAGTAAAAAGTGCACAAATGCTCAACGAAGTCTCCTCTACTATGGAAGTGGTTTTTTATTCTATCATTGTCACAGCTATATTTGAGGGTTTACTTTTTGGATTTTTTGTTAGCTATTTTGGGTTTAACGGACTTCTTTTTGGCGTGTTATATGGCTTTGCCTCTTTGATCCCGATTATAGGTGGAGCTATACTCTGGATACCATTGTCGCTCTTTGCTTGGAGTGAACTCGGCTCAAGTACTGCTATTGCCATCGCACTATACTCAATCATCATGATTTCTATCATAGCTGATACATTCATCAAGCCTATCATTATCAAGGTAATCAAAGAGGACTTGCTTCATAACAGTAGTAGCATCGGAGAGCTAATCATCTTCTTCTCTATCCTAGCAGGCATGACCAGCTATGGCTTCTGGGGTGCTATCATAGGACCAGCCATTACTACTTTTCTGTTCGCTACTAGTAAAATCTATATCGAGTATAATCAAAAACATGCCAAAAATGGTGACCAGTAGCCACTAGCTAAACCCAAATTATGCAATAGGATTGCCAAAATTTGGGTTAAATCGCTCCTTGATCGATCATAGAATCTGCTACCTTTTTAAAGCCTGCGATATTGGCTCCAGTTAACATATCTCCCTCTTTGCCAAATTCCACTGAAGCTTCATATGCTGTGCTAAAAATATCCTGCATGATCTGATGCAATTTGGCATCTACTTCTGCAAATGTCCATCGTTCCATGCCAGCATTTTGACTCATCTCCAACTGAGAGACTGCCACACCGCCTGCATTGGCAGCCTTGGCAGGTCCAAATAGCACGCCATGCTCTTGAAAGTAAGCTATCGCCTCTGGAGTAGAAGGCATATTAGCTCCCTCATTGACAAGTTTACAACCATTGCCAACCAATACCTTGGCGTCTTCCAAATTCAGTTCATTTTGAGTAGCACTAGGAAAAGCTATGTCACATGGTATATCCCATACTGCATTACGACCTTCTGGATAGGCATCTAGCGGAGTATAAACTGCATCAGGATGTAATTTAGCATACTCCTTGAGTGATTTGCGATCCACTTCCTTGATAGCTTTGAGTGTTTTGACATCTATACCTTTTTCATGGTATATCGTTCCTCGACTATCACTACATGTTACAGGTATAGCATCTAGGTATTTTAGCTTCTCTATTGTGTATATTGCTACATTTCCAGAGCCAGATATAGTACATCTCATTCCCTCTAGATTTAAGTTACTTTTTTCCAAATAATTCTGGGCGAAATAGACTGATCCATATCCAGTTGCTTCTGTGCGTCCTCTCGATCCTCCCCAATTGATACCCTTTCCTGTCAATACACCCTCAAAAGAACCTGTGATCTTTTTGTACTGACCATAGAGATACCCTATCTCCCTAGCACCAACACCTATATCTCCTGCTGGCACATCTTTTGTCTCTCCTATATGCCTATAAAGCTCTGCCATAAAAGCTTGACAAAAACTCATCACTTCGTTGTCGCTCTTGCCTTTGGGATCAAAGTTGCTTCCACCTTTGCCTCCACCTATCTGTAGACCAGTAAGTGAGTTCTTAAATATCTGTTCAAATCCCAAAAACTTGACAATCCCAAGGTTGACAGAAGGATGAAATCTCAGACCTCCCTTGTATGGACCAATGGCAGAATTGAACTGTACGCGATATCCAAAGTTTGTTTGCACAATCCCTGCATCGTCTACCCAGCATACACGAAATATCATACTTCTCTCTGGTACAACTATCCTCTCAAGAATATTCTGTCGCATATACTTTGGCTCTCTTTCCAGTATAGGCTCTAGGCTCAACAATACCTCCTCTACTGCTTGATAAAACTCCGTTTCACCAGGAGAATACTCCTCCACACGCTCCAATACATATTCGATATACTCTTTTGTTTCCACTTCATACCTTTATTGTTTACAAGCTTTCCAACTTATTCTATTTTATTTTAGAGCGAATTATATAATAGATTATATCCTAATTAGATACCAAAAATCATCAATCTCTTCCTCAATCCATAATTTTGGCTTAACTAGGTATAATTATCAAAATATTTGAATAGAAAAAAATAAAGGAAATTATTGTGAGTTTAAAAGATCAGGCAGGCTTTGTAAAAGAGGTATTGAGTGGGGACGAGAAGATACTTGAGAGTGCATTCAAGCTAGAGCAGCTGTATAAAAAACATAAACTAAAAATATGGAGCTTGCTCATACTGCTTGTGCTGTTTTTTGCGGGAAGAGCAGGTATGCAGGCATATCAAGAAGCTAATTTGTACGATGCGAACAGTGCATTGTTGGTTTTACAAGAGAATCCAAGTGATTCAGTAGCCCTAAGTACACTAAAAGAAAAAAATCCGAAACTTTATGAGCTATTTAGCTATATGAATGCTGTCAAAAATAAAGAGGGTAGCAAACTTAGTTCGTTGGGTTCAAGCAGCGATGCGTTAATTGCAGATATTAGCAAGTATCACGCGGCAGTAATAGAGTCAAAGGTGGTAGATTCTACCTATTACCTTGAGCTTTCACTAGTTCAAGAAGCCTATGAGGCACTGAGGGGTGGCAAAAAGGATCTTGCAAAACAGAAGCTTGCTCTTGTGCCTGAAAACTCAGCAGTCAGTGGTATCGCAAGGCTTCTGAGACACTATACGATTGAGGTGAAATAGCACGAAGTGAATAATGATCTGCTGGTAGCTTTTGAGGAGCATATTGGCATCACAAAAGCACTAGACAAGAGTACCGTCTCTTCCTATATTGCGGACATAAAGCAGCTACATGAACATCTAGGAAAAGAGCTATTGCATATCGATAGTGAAGATATATTACGATTTTTATCTTCTTTTAAAAATAAGCGAACCCTCAATAGAAAACTCTCTGCCATTAACTCTTTTTTAAATTTTTGCCACAAATATGACTTCCGTCATAAGAAAATCAAAATACCTATGGCAAAGATACCCAAAAATCTACCCAAATACCTAAGTCTAGAACAAATTATGTCGGGTATAGAATTGATAGATAGAAAGAGTTTAATCGGAAAAAGAGACTATGCGTTGATTCTTTTTCTATACGCATCAGGATGCCGTATATCAGAGGCACTATCAGCCAGTAGAAATGACATAGTAGATGCTTGGCTTAAGATAAGATATGCAAAAGGTGAAAAAGAGAGGATGGTGCCTCTCGCTCCTGTGGCTCTAGATGCATTGAAAGCCTATCTAGTTGAGTCAGATATTAGAAGTGAACATATATGGCTTAACTACAAAGGTGATATGCTTAGTCGTGTATCTGCTTATAAGATAGTCAAAAAATACCTAGGTGTCTCTCCTCATGTGCTTCGCCATTCATTTGCTTCTGCTTTGATTATAGGTGGTGCTGACCTTAGGGTGGTGCAAGAGCTACTAGGACACAGTTCACTGATCACTACCCAGATATACACACATATAGAGCAAAAAGAGCTCAGCGAAACTGTAAACAGATACCACCCCCTCAGGAGCAAGACATGAAGGAGATTGTTGAGTATTTTGGAAAAAAAGGAATAGTATTCAAATCACTAAAAACTATAAAAGTCAAAGACTTAGGTTCTCGCAAAAAAGTTGATATTTATCTCGGAGTTAATATCAAAGAGTACTTCGTAATGCTTCTCAATATAGAAAAAAAGAGCCGTATCTTAAAAAAAGAGGTAAATGAACTGATAGAGCTTCACCTAAAACTGGAATCCTTTATCGGATCAAAGATTGTCAAAAAATATATACTTATAAAAGCCCCTTTGTGCTCAAAAGCTAAAGTAATGCTAGAGGAAAATGGCTGGAAAGTTGAGTTGCCCGCCTAGTGAAAAGTATCCAAACACATTTCTAATTCTCCTCTACACTACGAATCCAACAGTAGCAGCTTCAATATCGCCATCCTCACAAAGACTCCATTTTTGACCTGCTCAAGAACTTTACACCTGAGGTCGTCTAACATCTCATCTGAGATATCTATATTACGCATCACAGGTCCTGGATGCATAAGTAAAATATCTCTGTTATCCATTCTTTCCTTTGTGATACAATATTGTTTGGCATAGGCATCGTAATTTTCAAAATGAGGAATTTCATGTCTTTCAAGCTGTGCTCTAAGACTCATGACAACATCTACGCTATCAAGCACTTCATCTAGTTTTTCATATTTTGGTAAATCTATCTCTGGCATAAACTGTGATGGTGCTACAAGCACAACATTCATGCCCATACGGCTAAAGAGCCTGATTCCCGAACTTGCTACTCTAGAGCTGATAACATCACCAACAATCGCGATTGTCTTGCCTTTGACATCTCCATCAAAATGCTCTAGCATAGTAAAATAATCTAACAAAGCCTGTGTAGGATGAGCATAATTGCCTGCTCCTGCATTGATCACTGGAGTTACTTGCATATCTGCTAACATTTGTGGCGTAGAGTTCTCTGAGTGTCTGACTATGACCGCATCAGGCTCCATTGCACAAAGAGTAGTAAAAGTATCTTCTAGCGTCTCACCTTTACTCGTAGAACTCTTGGAGGGATCAAACAGTACCATTGCAGCTCCAAGCTTCTTGCCAGCTATTTCAAAAGAGCTTCTGGTGCGAGTAGATTTCTCAAAAAAAAGTGTTACTATGACCTTGTCTCGTAACAAAAGTGGGGGTCTATTGTGCTTGAATGTCTTTGCATCTTCCATTATCTGCTCTATTTGAGACAAGGAAAACTGATCGGTATCTACCAAATGCTGCATATTCTCTCCTGCAATAAATGAACTATTTTACCATATGACAACTGAGCTTGTCGAGGTATTTACTTAGTGCGGTAATATCAATAGTCTCTAACAATTTTATAAGTAGGATCGTCCTCTTCATAGCTGCAAAACGGGCCTGCTGTTTTGAGCGTCTTTTTACAATCTTCAGAAAGATGTCTGAGAGTGAGTTTTTTGCCTGATTTTTTGTATTTCATCGTAATGGCGTCTATTGCCTCTACTCCAGAAGAATCTAGCACTCTAGCTTTTTTAAAATCTATCACAACTGTATCTGGGTCATGCTCTGGATCAAACTGCTCATTGAATGAAGTTACTGAGCCAAAAAATAGTGGTCCATCTAGCTCATATATTTTTTTGCCGTCCTCTTCTATGGTATGAGAAAAAATCTTCGCGTGCTCCCATGCAAACACCAATGCGGAGATAATAACCCCAGCAATCACTGCCACAGCAAGATCGTAAAAAACTGTAATAATCGTCACTACAACCAGTACAAATACATCACTTTTGGGCATATGTTTAATGCGTTTGATAGATGAAAATTCAAAAGTACCTATACTCACCATAAACATAATACCCACTAGCACAGCAACAGGAATGGCAGCAATCACATCAGAAAAGCTCACTACCAAGACAATCAGTAGTACAGCAGCAGTAAATGATGAGAGCCTACCTAATCCACCAGAGGTAAAGTTTATCACCGACTGCCCTATCATTGCACAGCCAGCCATGCCTCCAAATAGACCTGAAGTTGTATTTCCTAAGCCAAGAGCGATACACTCTCTGTTGCCTGATCCTCTTTTGCCACCCATCTCATCAAGTACAGAGAGAGTCAGAAGTGATTCGATCAAACCTACCATTGCCACAATGAATGCTGTAGGCAGTATGATTTTCAGAGATTCCCAACTAAACAGTGATATCTCAGGCATGATGAATACAGGAAAAGAGACATTGGATAGATTTGCTAAATCTCCTACGATCTTGGTATTTATATCTCCAAAATAAACCACCAAGGTGACCACTACGATAGCTACAAGTCCTGCTGGAACTGCCTTGCTAACTTTTGGTAGAAACTGCATGGTAGTCATGGTCATAAATACGATTACATACATAATATAGTTTTCAGAAAAACTTGCTTTTACAATTTCTACCCATGAAGTATATTGCTCGACATTAACTGGTGCGAGAAATGGAAGTTGGGCTAGAGCAATTACAATTGCCAAGCCGTTTACAAATCCAAATAGTGCAGGCTGTGGTACCAAACGAATAAATTTACCCATCTTTAGCATACCTACTGCTATCTGCATGAAGCCTGCAAAAATGGATGTCAATAAAATATAATGTAGTATCAGCATGCTCAATGTTTCTCTGTCAAGCTCAGGATGGAGATGCTTGACAGCTAGTCCAAGTGACACAAACACTACTGCAACTGCACCAGTAGCACCAGAGATCATACCTGGTTTTCCGCCCAAAATAGAAGTTATCAGTCCTATGATAAAGGCACCATATAGTCCAACAACAGGAGATACGCCAGCAATAAACGAGAAGGCTATAGCCTCAGGAACAAGTGCAACTGAAACCAATGCTCCAGAAAGAAGATCATTTTTGATATTTTGTTTTGAATAGTTTTGGATATTAAACATCTGCTTCCTATATTTTGGGGATAAATAAGATGGAGAATTTTATCTTGTTAGGCTTAAGAGTAGCTCTAAAGATAGCTAATGGTCTCCAGCAAAGTGCTAGAGACTTGATTTTATTTCTTTTTCTTGATTAAAAAAGAAATATTTGCGTTAATTCTGTATTTTACGATTTTGCCATTATCTACTTTAGCACTCATATTGGTGATATTGATAGATCTGACATTATCTACTGACTTGCTTGCGGCACTTACCGCTTGTGTAGCTGCGTCTTCCCAACTTTTGTCTGATTGAGCCAACACTTCAATTACTTTTACGATTTTTGACATTATATCTCCTTTTGTAGTTATATAGCTCTATATTATAGCATATATTCACAGGGCTCTATATTTTTCTTCCTATCTCTTCGACTAGCTTTCCAAAGACTATCCCCATTGACTGGACTATTGAAGCACTATCATCTCTGCTGGAAATTTGAGTATTGAATATATAGCTTCTCTTGGATTTGGAACCTATGCGTTTGATAAAATATGTTGCTTCTAAATAGACACTTCCATCGCCATAGATAAAGCGGTTGATTGTTACTTTGACCCTAATTCCTCTCTCTCTTTCTATATCCCACGGGAAGAGATGAACATTTGGATTGGAAAACTTTTTTTGTAGTGCACCAATGAGTGTACTTGTAAGTGCTTTAGGGGTAGGTACAGCCCATATTTCACTGCGGTAGCTTATCTCACCTCCTGCCTTTTGAGTGGCTATCTGGCTCTCCTCCATATACCCTGGAACAGCGACTTTGTCTACACCTATCTGTATGTTTCTAGGTGACTTTTTAGAAATATTTTTACTGTCAACTGAGAGTAGATACTGCTTTGAAGCAACAGTACATCCCAGCAAGATAAAAACTACAATCAATAGAATACTTTGCTTCATTCTAATCTCCCAATATCAATGAATTTGGTTTTTTATTTAGTTTTCTCAAGAGTCTTTTACTCTCTTCTGAATTTTTATTAATTTCTTTGAGCATCTCGGTAACTCTCTTTCCAAATAGTGAATTGGATCGGTACCCTTTCAGTATTTTCTTTGTGGTTCGGAGTGTTTTTGCCAACTCTTCTATGGCTTTGTTGAGTTTTTCAGGCATATTCTTTATAGACTCATCTGCTACAACCCCATCTAAGCTATTTGAAACATCTGTAATAGACGACAGCATCTGCTTCATAGGCTCCACTAGTCCTCTGAACTCCGTAATAGTTCCCTCCAGTGCTTTCAATGATGATTGTAGAGGTTGTGCGCTGCCGTTTACAAGATTTTGTGCTGAAGCCAAAAGTTCATTGAGTTCTAGTTGGTTAAGCTTATTGGTAAATTGAGTAAGCTCATCAAGTAGACTACTTTTTTGTACATCCATCACAGGAAAAATAGTCCCTCTTTCATAGTTTTTAATCAATGTAGTAGAAGCTGTATTTTCTGCAAATTCCAAATCGATAAAAAGTGTACTAATCAGAGGGTTCACGCTTAGCAGTTGTGCACGAAGACCGCTCTCAACTGCCTGATTTAGGTTTACAAATCCACTCTTGTTGTCCTCTGCAAAGATTGATAAGTCTATCTCTCCGTGTACTAATCCCTCCATAGCATGACTAGTACTGTTGTAGCTCAATGAAACATCCATTACCTCACCGACATCAAATCCATAATACTGTATCGAGGCACCTTTTTTGAGTCCAGAAATTTTGCCTTTAAAACTAAAAGAAAATAGATGATTTTCCCTAAGCTCATGTCCTATTTTCTTGTTATCTGCATCAAACTGGTTGTTGTAAAGACGATAGAAATAGTTGGATTCTGCCTTTGGATACCCTTTGTCAAACTTACTTTCAAAGGTGATACCACCAAATGCTAAATATGGAATTATAGGAGCTAGCTTGATATCTAGTCTGTTGCCGTGAATCCCAATATCAGCAAGGGCCTGAAGCCAAAATTTTGTTGTAATATTTATAAGCTTGCTGTACTCTTCTTGAATAAATGCTACGATCTCTACACTACTTCCATCTGGGGCGAGTGACATATGTTCTACTTCCCCAACTTGAATATTACGATAATTAATAGGAGTGCCTACTCTTATGCCACCTACACTTCTAGAGCTTAGAAGAATATACTCTCCTGAATTGATGTCTCTATAAGGAGCGCTGAGACCTACAAATTCTTGTTTTGATTCATTTCCATCTGTGGCATGTAAGGTTATATATGAGCCACTAATCAGTGTCTCAAGCCCGCTCACACCAGAGTATCCAACCTCTGGTTTGACGATCCAGAACTTCGCCGTCTCATTCATGAAATTTTCAATTTCTCTACTCATTCTGGCTACAACAACAACGCCCTTACCATCCTCTTGTATCTCTATTCTGCTTACTTTCCCAACTGGCACATTTCTATATTTGAGAATACTTTGCCCTCCTTCAAGTCCGCCACTTGTCTGAAAAAGTATCCTAATCTCTGGTCCTAGTTTGGAAAAATGCTGGTATACAAGCCAAAGAGATATAATGAGTGCAACAAAAGGAACAATCCATATAGATGTGAAAAAGCTGAAACTACTGCTATCTTCTATATTGGGCTGTTTAATTTGAGCCATGTGGATCTCTCTCTTTGAATAGTCTCGTATCGATTGACAATGCTGCAAACATAGTAAATAGAACCATTAACACAAATGCTGTAGCTCCTGGACCTGCAATCACCCTGATAGTGCCTACATGCACTAGTCCTGTCAATATCGCTACAACAAAGACATCCACCATAGACCAAGGACCTATAATCTCTGTCATATAGTGAAGCCTATGCTGATCTAGTTTCGTATATCTATGTTTTTTTAGCTTCACATTTATTAGAAGATATAGTAACACAATAAACTTCAAAATAGGCACCAGAACAGAGGCTACTAGTATAATCATAGCGATTGGATAAGAGCCTTCTTCCCATAAAAGAATAATACCGCCTATGATAGTGTTTTCTTTTCTTGAGCCAAATTGTTCACTTGCCAATATTGGATATAGATTGGCAGGAATATATAGCATAAGAGCTGTAATCAAAAATGCCCATGCTCTAGAAGTAGTTAGTTTCGGATTTCTAAATATTCTAGAGTCACATCTATGGCAGTAAATATCTCCCTCATGGTCCATGTTGACCGCTTCACATATGGGGCAACGAAGTAGTGTTGACTCGTCTATGTGCTTATCTATCATCATATATCCTATGCCTAAGCTCCCATAGCTCTCCTATACGGATACTTTTGCTAATGTATATATCTAGTAGCACAAATAAAACAAGCGACCAAAATGATAAACCAAAGTGTATTTGCATATACCCTATTAGCTTGACCAGTGCAACCAATATACTCACCAAATAGATCTCTACCATATTCCAAGGCAGGAGTTTAGAGAGTAGTACAAGTAGTTCTTTTGTCAGGGTCTTGCCTTTTTTTTGTATCATCAGCCATGATATAGTGACATAAACAAGTAGAATCATAGTAGGAAAGATAAATACTATAAATGATACCACAACGCCTACCACATAAAATCTATTTTCAAACAGAGAGAGAATCATTGAGATGATAGTCACATGCTGTTCATGTCCCAGCATCTCCACCCTGACAAGAGGAAATAGGTTAGACACAAAGAAGAGTATTAATCCAGTTAAACCTAAAGCCAAGCCCTTATCCAGTATTCGTTCATCATAATGATAAAGTACTTTTTTACAGTTTTTACATACCGCGCTCTTGCCTTTTTCAATCATAACTTTTTCATGAATCGTATGGCACTTAGGACATATAATTAATCGATCTAATATTTGATTTTGATTTGCATACTGCTCCATTCTTATGCTCTGTATCCTCTAAGTATCTCTACGACATTGGTAGCATAGCAGCCTTTTGGCAAGAAAAATTCTAATTCATAGTGTGCTCTCTCTGGCAGATATTTACTCTTTATGTCTTTTGGAAATATCCATGCGTACCTTCTAGATCCATTTTCAAAGGTCACGGTGTCGAATTGCTGCTCTATCTCTCTAGCATTGCCCATGGAAAGCTTTACTTTTTTCCCAGAAAGCAATCCAGTAGGAGATATATCTTTTTGCTCGAATCTCTCAGACTCCTCCAGATGGTTTTGGGCATAAAAAATCCTCCCATGAGGATAATGCATCAACAAATCCCCTTCTATGATTTTAAAAAACCCTTTTTGTTTTTTTATATCTTTTAGTGTATCTTTGGGCAGCTCTAGCAACTGTTCTGTCTGAGATTCTGAAAACTCTTCCAATAATCTACATAGCTCTATTCTTTTACTTAGCCAATTGTTGAAGAGATAGCTTTGATAGGCAGAGATCAAGAACTCTCGACTCTTTCTGTCTCTCATTCTTAATTCACCTGATATAATCCTCTGACCCTCTTCCCAATTGTCGCCATAGTTGCCAAACCTCTGATATCCAAAATAGTTTGGTACTCCATTTTGCTTGATCCACTTAAGTACAGAGTCAAGCATATCTTTCTGTACTCCAAGCACCTTTTTGAAGCGAAGGTGAAAAAGATTTCCTTTTAGATGTCCTATGCGAATCTTATTGTTATGCCTAATTGTGTCTAATATCTTTATTTGTGGGTGTGCAAATTCTCCAAGCTTATCCTGATGTATCGCCATAATAGATATATACTGTATAGTCATAGCATGCTTATCTTTGAGTCCCGCATAACCTATATCTCTTCGCCTTATGCCCAAATGAGAGCTAAAAATTTCCAGCATTTCCCATGTGGTGAGCTCTTTTTTCCTGACCTTCAGTATCAGATGTTCGCCCTCTGAACTAAATTCATACAGAGGTATCTCCTCAACAGTAAAGTCTCTTGGAGATGGATTGAATATAAATTCATTACGATGTGAAAGAGGCATAAGCCATTTAGGTAACTTTGGGGAACTCATCTTTTTCTCCTTAGTATCACGCCACTCTCTATATGCTGAGTATGGGGAAACTGATCAAACAAAGCAGCATCACTAACCTCATGCGTCATGTTTAGCTCCTCCAAATCTCTTGAGAGTGTTTCGGGATTGCAAGAGATATATGCAATATTGTCAATCTCTGAGATTAGCTTTTTTGTGTCATCGTCAAGTCCTGCACGAGGTGGATCAACAAGTACATGAGAAAAGTGATAACTTTCCAGATCTACTTCCGCAAGCCTCCTAAACTCTCTAATGTGATTCAATGCCTGCGTCATCTCCTCTGAGCTAAGTCGCACAAACTCTATATTTTCTATGCTATTTATGACACAATTTTCTTTGGCTGCCTTTATAGAGTTCTTACTTATCTCAGTTGCTAGTATCTTTGTAAACTGTTTTGACAACGGAAGTGTAAAATTCCCAAGTCCGCAGTAGCTTTCTAGCAAGTGTCTTTTGCTATCCTCTTTGATACAAGAGATTACCCACTCTATCATCTTAGTATTGACATATGGGTTTGGTTGAGTAAACCCTCCCTCATATTGACGATAAGTGTAAAGAGTGTTGTCTATCAAAAGTCTCTCAATAGTAAAGTCTCTAGAGAGTATTATTTTTTGCTTACGACTTCTGCCTATCAAAGAAATATCTAAACTATCCTCAAGCCCAGAAGCTGCTTCTATCCATTGATCATCCAACTTTCTATGATAAAGCATAGTTACTAAGCATTCATCTGTTGTACTTGCTAAAAATTCTACTCCAAAAAGTTTTCGCGATAGCTCCTGTGAACCGTTAATCGCCTCAAGTAGCCTCCACATCCTATTTTCTATGGGCTTGATGACCTTAAAGCACTCCTCTATGGTGATAGCAGCATTTTTATCGATATTCCCCATCGCATAACTACATCTAGACCCCTCATGCCAGATGCGAAACTCCGCCCTTGCTCTGTAATGGCTCTGTGGAGAATCAAATATTATAAGCTCTTCTGTATAAAATGGCTTGAGTAGATTAGAGACACAATCTTTTTTCTGTAAAAGTTGCTTCTCATACGGATCATCGAAAAGTCCGCAAGAGCCACATGTGCCCATATGTTCACAATTCAAATAATCAACCTTAATTGGAGTTTGGATATAATTACTGCTATTTTATCAAAAAGGTACTACGATGGCGTTAAGTGTTGTGATATTGGCAGCAGGACAAGGAACTAGAATGAAATCTGACACTCCAAAGGTACTACATGAAATATCTGGTAAGCCCATGCTATTTCATGCCATAGATGCGGCACTTCAACTATCAGATGATATCACCATAGTTTTATATCATAAAGCTGACATGATACAAAAAAAGATATCAAATGCTTATCAAAATATCAAATTTCACATACAAGATGTTGAAAACTTTCCTGGTACAGGTGGAGCCATGAAAGGTATCAAAACACTGCATGAGCGAACACTTATATTAAACGGGGACATGCCTCTAGTCAGTAAAGGGTCTCTAGAACTACTTTCAAAAGGTAATGATGACATTAATATGAGTATCATAGAGTTGTATGACCCATCAGGGTATGGTAGAGTGCTGATCGATAACGACAAGATTCAAAAAATAGTAGAGCAGAAAGATTGCACTCAAAAGCAACTAGAGGTAAATAGTGTAAATGCGGGTGTCTACTGTGTATCAAAAAGAGTTCTAGATGAGTACATCCCTAGGCTCAATAACCACAATACACAAAAAGAATATTATCTTACCGATATTGTAGAGATGGCGGTTGCTGATAACAGAGTAGTCTCCCCTATAGTTGTCAAAGAAGAAGAGTTCAAGGGTGTCAACTCCAAACTTGATCTAGCAGAAGCAGAGATAATCATGCAAAATCGTATCAAAAAAGAACTTATGATGTCGGGCATAAGCATGAGATTTCCAAGTACTATTTATATCGACTCTAGGGCTACATTCGAGGGAGAGTGTATGCTTGAAAATGGAGTAACGGTCATCGGAGCGTGCAAAATAATAAAAAGTCATATCAAATCCCACTCTGTTATCGAAGAGAGCCATATAGAGAATTCAAGTGCAGGTCCATTTGCTAGAATAAGACCAAGAACAAAACTGATAAATACCCATATAGGTAACTTCGTAGAGCTTAAAAACTCTACACTCTATGGTGCCAAAGCTGGACATCTCTCATATATAGGTGACAGTGATATAGCCCAAGGTAGCAACATTGGTGCTGGCGTAATCACCTGTAACTATGATGGTAAAGCAAAATACCAGACTAAGATCGGTAAAAATGTATTTGTAGGATCTGACTCTCAGCTAATCGCACCTGTGACCATAGAAGATGATGTCATCATAGCAGCTGGTAGTACAGTGACAAAAGATATAAGTAAAGGTTCACTTGCTATATCCAGAGCCCCCATGAAAAGTGTTTCTGGATTTTTTTATAAATTTTTCGGAAAAGGAAAGTAATGCTTGTTGATCTTAGTGGGAAAACAGTTCTCCTTGGTGTCACTGGCTCCATTGCAGCATACAAAGCCTGCGATATAGCTAGACTTTTTGTCAAATCAAGAGCCCAAGTACATGTGATCATGACCACAGCAGCAGAACGATTTGTGTCAGCTCTTACTTTTGAAGCATTGACTAGAAATCCTGTTTTGACAGAAGATAGCGAAAGCTGGAGTTCTGAACTCAACCATATAGATATAGGCAAAAAAGCTGATATTTTTCTAATAGCTCCAGCAACAGCAAATACAATAAATAAACTAGCTAAAGGCATAGCAGACAATATACTGCTTCAAACAGCACTAGCATACAAGAAACAGATACTTATCGCACCTGCTGCCAATACACAAATGATCTCTAGTCACTATACGGATGGCTCTTTAAAGATGCTCAAAGTCAATGATGTCAGAGTCATCTCTTCACAAGAGAAACTTTTGGCTTGCGGAGACGAGGGAGATGGTGCACTGAGTGAGCCTCAAGAGATATACTATCAAGCCTCTCAAGTACTTCTGGAGGATTCTTTCTGGAAAGATCGCAAAGTTGTCATTACAGGTGGGGGAACCAGAGAGAAGATAGACGAGGTAAGATACATCAGTAACTACTCCAGTGGAAAAATGGCAAAAGCATTAGCAGTAGCCCTATACTTCAAAGGTGCAGATGTATGTTATATCTCTACTATGTCTCACGAAGATCTTCCTGAAGAGATTTATACCATCGATGTCGAAGATGCGGAAGAGATGCTAGAATACACAATTGATGCAGTAAGGGTGGCAAAAAAAGGCAAAATGACCAAACCTAGTCTCAACAACCCTGATGCCATAGGTATGATACAGAAAACTCCATATCTTTTCATGGTGGCAGCTGTAGCAGATTTTACGCCGACTTACCCTCAAAGTGCTAAGCTTAAAAAGTCCCAACTCGGTGATAGCTGGAATATAGAGCTCAAACAGACAAAAGATATACTTAAGTCAGTGAACAAAGATGGCATCATTACTGTAGGTTTCAAAGCAGAGATGGATGCCCAAAATGGCATGAAGAGCGCCAAAAGCCTCATCGCTAATAAAGGAGTAACAGCAGTCTGCTATAATCTTCTCCAAGATAGCCAAAGTTTCGGAAGTGATGAAAATGAAATTACATGGATTACAGTCGATGATACAATAAACTTTGGTAAAACAGACAAGTTGAAACTCTCATTTAGCATTGCTAAACAGAGCATGAAGCTAGACAAGGGTACAGATGGATAAAATCAATATACTCAGGCATCTTGCCATTATTATGGATGGTAATGGCAGATGGGCAAAGATACGGGGTAAAGTTCGCACTGAAGGTCATAAAGTAGGTGCTGAGACAGTAAGAGACATAACAACATACTGTGCCAAACAAGAAACTATTGAGACTCTGACTCTCTATGCTTTTAGTACAGAAAATTGGAAAAGACCAAAAATGGAAGTCAACTTCCTCATGAGACTTCTTGACAACTATCTGAGAAATGAGCTCTCCACATACATGGAGCTTGACACCCGATTTGAAACTATTGGTGACCTCTCGCCATTTTCAAATAGTTTAAAGCAAACAATAAGTGAAACAAAAGAGCTCACAAAGAACAACAAAAGCCTAGTACAAGTTCTGGCACTCAACTATGGCAGTAGAGATGAGATAGTTAGGGCTGCCAATAGAGTCATAGCCAAAGACCAAGAGCTTACAGAAGAGAGTCTCACAGCATCACTCGATAGCTCTTATGGTGACATTGACCTGATAGTTCGTACTAGCGGGGAACAAAGACTGTCAAACTTTTTACTATGGCAACTTAGCTATAGTGAGATATTTTTTACGGACACTCTCTGGCCTGACTTCACAGCATCTGAATTAGAAGAGATTATTGAGAACTTTCAGCAGAGAAATAGAAAATACGGAGGCATATGATGGAACCTTTAATAGCTAATGTGCTTGTCTTTATATTTGGGATGATGTTAGGCTCATTTCTGAATGTTGTTATATATAGAACACCTCGCAATGAAAGTATAGCATTCCCATCTTCCCACTGCACAAGTTGCGATACTAAGCTAAAGTGGTATCACAACATCCCTATATTCTCTTGGTTGTCCCTAGGGGGAAGGTGTGCCTTTTGCAAAAAGTCTATCTCTAAACAATATCCTATTGTTGAGATACTAACAGCCTTTTTATGGCTGGGGCTGTTTTATAAGTTGGGGGCTGTATGGTATTTTCCATTTGTGGCTGCTTCGTTTACTGCATTGTTGGCATTGACTGTGATCGACATCAAGTACTACGCGGTACCTGACTCTATCAATTTTTTCGCCTTATTAATGGCAGTGATTCAGCCAGACATACTAAAACTTGAGTGGAGCAATCCTTTGGTTAGTGCTATCTTTGCTGCTGGAGGACTATGGCTTCTTGCCAAAATAATTGCTGTACTTATGAAAAAAGAAGCGATGGGTGGAGCTGATGTGATAGTAGCAGGAACCATGGCTGCACTTCTAGGGTTTCCTGGCTTCTTCTTGGCTCTGTTTCTGTCTGCTATACTTGCTATCATACCGTCACTATTTGCCAAAGACACTATGGTTCCTTTTGTGCCATTTCTTGCACTCGCGACGCTGATTGTCTATCTCTTTGATACTCAGACATCAACACTACTGCACTGGATAATGTATGGCTAGAGTCAGAGGATTTATCCTCTCACAGTTTAGCAAGAACTATCTCCTTCTTTTTTTGCCTCTTTTTTCTATACTATCTATAGTCTATATCATTAGAATCTCATCTCTTTCTAAAAAAATCTCTCTTAGTAGTGGGGAGTTTTTTACTCTATTTGGATTTTTTCTCCCTGATATACTTTTTTATACATTACCGCTATCGTTTATTGCTGCATTGACAGTGACACTTATGAAGCTCTCAGAAGATAACGAGCTGATAGCTCTATTCTCTTTTGGATTGACACCTGCAAAAATTCTTAATATGTTTATCGTCCCCTCGGTACTGTTTACTATACTGATGCTTGTATTGTCTTTGCACACTATGCCACAAAGTACACTGGCACTTAAACTATTTGAGAGTAAAAAAACTATAGAAGCCAAATTAGAAATTGTTCCAAATCGCTTAGGTCAAAAGTTTGGAGAGTATATTGTTTTTCTTGGAAACAAACGAGGAGATAATTATCAAAACATAGTTCTTTTTGCCACAGATAACAAAGATAAAAGAGTTATTGTCATGGCAGACAAAGCTCAGATGAAACATAATGACTCCAAATTTACTCTTATACTATATCAAGGCAGTGGCGATACTTTTCTTCCAAATACAATTGAATCAATCACTTATGACAAAATGCAACTCTATAGTTACCCCCAAAACGATACAAATACAGAGTGGCTAAGTCGTGGCTGGAGTAAAATATGGATCAGCGACTATGATATGGCACAATTAATATACCGCATTTTTCTCTCCCTTTCTCCTGTTCTAGTACTAGCTGGCATTACTGCTTTTTCCATCATTAACCCTAGGTTCCAAGGTAACAATACTTATCTAGTTAGCTTTACTACAGTTATGTCCATATACCTAATAGGATCTCTGCTTCGCAAACATGGTACCCCAACCTTACTTATGTTTGCTTCTGGAATTTTTATATTACTTGGTATTATATTGTTCAATAAAAGAACTAAGGCTCATTTTTGATGCGTATAAAAGCTGTCATAGCCTATAACGGTAACAAATTCAAAGGCTTTCAAAAGCAGAGCAGTACTGGCAAGACAGTAGCTGGCACGCTAGAAAAGGCTCTTGTCTCCCTAGGCATAGAGTGTCAAATCACTAGTTCTGGACGAACAGATGCTGGCGTACACGCTACGGGACAAGTAATACATTTCGATATTCCAGATTTTTGGGATGATTTAAGTAAATTAAAAAATCATCTCAATGGAAAATTAGATGGAATTTATATCAAATATATTTCAAAAGTCAACAATAACTTCCATGCCAGATTTTCTGCCAAAAGGCGTACCTATAGATATATTTTCAAATCCACTACACCATCAATATTTGAAGAAGATTTTATATCTCATATTCCTATTCAAAATATTTCCAAACTCGAAGAAGCATTACAATGCTTTGTTGGAGAGCATGATTTCGGCTATTTTCTAAAAACTGGATCAAATACCAAAAACTCTGTCCGTCATATCTATAGGACATACTATATTTGCAGAGGAGACTATCATTTTATATATTTTGAAGCTAATGGATTTTTGAGAGCACAAGTACGAATGATGATTGATTTTGCTGTTCGCATCGCAAATTATGAATTGGCTATAGCCCAACTACAGGAACAGCTCACTTTAAAAGTGACACACAACCAAAGACTAGCCTCTCCTCAAGGGCTATATCTTTCACGGGTAATTTATTAAATACACATATACTGCACAAGAACTATTTATAATTCTTTGCTATAGTTATATAGAAAATATTCAGAAAAGAGTACTTAATGAAATTTAAAAGAATCTTTGTAGGTTTTATAATCATAATATCTACTTTGCTAACAAATGCGGCAGGCTTTGGGAACTTAACTCTTCCTCAGCAGTCATTCCTCTCACCAGATGAAGCATTTAAAGCGACTGCTGTCAGAAAAAACGATACTATCGAGGTCGACATCAAGCTGGGTGACAAGATCTATATATATTCAAAAGATTTACACTTCAAAGTCACCAAGCCTATACAATTAGAGCTAAAACCTAAGCTCCCAAAAGCAGAAAAACATGGAGAGTATGACGGATATAGAAGTATCTCTGTTGATATTCCCGCAAAAGATATAGAGTCCAAGCTCAACAGTGACTATACTCTCACAGTAGAAATGACTGGCTGCTCTGACAGTGGTATCTGCTACCAGCCTCAAACAAGAGAGATCTTGCTCAAGTATCAAGGTGAGCCTGAAGGCTTTTTTGAGAAGATATCTAGATTGACAAAAGAAGGAAATGCGGCCAAAATCACCGATGTCTTAATCAAAGAAAATCCACTTTTTATACTATTTATCTTTTTTATATTTGGATTACTACTAGCCCTGACTCCTTGCATATTCCCTATGATTCCTATACTCTCATCCATCATAATCTCTCAAGCAGGGAAAGGTAAAGCTATAAATGCTGGAAAAGCATTTTTTACCTCTTTAGTATATGTAATTGCTATGGCTCTTACTTATACTGTTGTTGGTGTAGTGGCTGGCTTGGTAGGTGCTGATATTCAAGCTGCAATGGCAATACCATGGGTAATCGTACTTTTCGCAGCTATGTTTGTAGCACTTGCATTTTCTCTCTTTGGATTTTACGAGATAGGCTTGCCTGCCAAATGGCAGTCCAAGCTAAATTCAGTCAGCGACAATGCACAAAGTAAGGGTATCGTAGGCACAGCAATTATGGGGGCACTTTCTGCTCTTATTGTTGGGCCTTGTGTTGCTCCTCCTCTTGGTGGTGCTATACTATTTATATCTCAAACAGGTGATGCCTTCCTTGGAGGGCTTGCCTTGTTTGTGATGAGTATTGGTATGGGTATGCCACTTTTGCTTGTAGGATTAGGGGCTGGCAAATTTATGCCAAAACCAGGTGGTTGGATGATGCGTATCTCTCAAATATTTGGTGTCATGATGCTTTTGATGGCTCTTTATATGATTGAGAGGCTACTTCCTGGGTGGGTGACATTGATGCTCGCCTCTTTTATTTTTATGGGTTCAGCATTTTATATGGAGGTGTTTGGAAGCTGTCAGTCACGCAAGGGACTATCCAAGCTCGCAACACTATTTGCCTTTGTGATGCTTATATATGGTGTTATCCTCTTCATAGGTGCTATCAGTGGCTCATCATCAATACTTCACCCTCTTGATAGATTTACCTCAGCTAGAGGTTCAACTACAAGCAACATCCTCGTATCAGAAAGTGAAGGTTCTCACAGAGGATATTCTGTAGATAGACTACTCCAAGAAGTAGTAGAAGCCTCAGAAAAGGGCAAAGGAGTTATAGTTGATATCTACAAGGATGGCTGTGTTGCGTGTGTAGAGTTAGAAAATATCACTTTTCCTGATCCACAAGTACAAGAACAGATGAAAAGATTTGAATTTATCCGCATCGATATAACCGACAATACCCCTGAAGATCAGGCACTATTGAAGAAGTATGGGCTTTTCGGAGCACCCAATATACTGTTTTTTGATAGTAAGGGCAAGGTATTGCCTGACAAATTCTATACTGGATTTATCCCTCCTGAGCAGTTCGCCAAGCAGATGAAGAGCATAAAATAACTATTGCCGTGCCAACCAATACATTACAATCGAAGCTGCGATAGAGACATTGAAGCTCTTAATATTTGGCTCCATCTCTATCTGTACAATATGATCACACAGTGCTAAAATCTTACTATCCAAGCCTCTCTCCTCATGACCCATGATAACAACCCACTTTTGAGGAATATTTTTCATATCCGAAAGATCGATTGCTCCACTTCCTACCTCTGCATCAAAAGCATTGCCACGTATCTTACGATATATTTGAAGTTCAGGCAACTCTAGGCTATCTATCTCTATTGGTTTCATGAGTGGATTATAGCAACTTATGATAAAATATATTTTCAACATAATTAGGGTTCAATCCAAAAGGAGTCTCATGTATGGATATTATCGAGTAGCAGCAGCAGTCAATCAGACAACAGTAGCTAACCCAGATAAAAACAGTAGCGAAGTACTAAAGCTTATACAAGACGCAAATAGTCAAAATGTAGGAGTTGTAGTCTTTCCTGAGTTGACACTTACTGGATATACTGCAAGTGATTTATTTTTGAATCAAACTCTAATTCAGATACAAGATCAGTCACTACAAAAGATACTAAACCAAACCAAAGATATCTCTATGGTTGTAATCATCGGAATTGTCATTATGGATGCAGATAGACTATATAACTGTGCTGCTATTATCCAAAACGGCAACATCTTAGGTATAGTTCCAAAAATATACCTGCCTAATAAAAAAGAGTTTTATGAAAAACGACAGTTTAGCACTGGTAGAAGCATTACAAATACGAGTATAAATATCTTTGGTAATAAGGTTGATTTTGGAATCGATTTACTTTTTACTGATAGGGCTGACATGACTTTTGGGGTGGAAATTTGTGAAGACTTATGGGCAATAACTCCTCCTAGTAATCATATGGCTAGCAATGGGGCTAATTTGCTTTTTAATCTCTCTGCTAGTAATGAACTTATAGGCAAACATGAATATCGAGAAGAGCTGGTACGAACACAGAGTGCTAGGTGTATGGCGACTTATGTCTATAGCTCTGCTGGAGTGGGTGAAAGTAGTACTGATACTGTATTTGGCGGACATGCTATCATTGCCGAATATGGCTCTATACTGACTCAGAATGAGAGATTTTGTATGGATAGCCACTTGATCACTGCTGATGTAGATCTTCAGAGACTAAAATGGCTGAGACTAAACGAGGGTAGCTATGGTGACAGTAGAAGAAAAAAGGTCAAGCTCATAGAGCTAAATAATCTACCTGTTCTCGATAATATACATAGAAATATGGATCCATACCCTTTTGTGCCATCACGATTTGCTGATAAGCAGCATAGGTGTGATGAGATATCAAATATTCAAGCACATGGGCTAATAAAAAGAATGAGTCATACCAATATCAAAAAGGCTGTCATAGGCATAAGCGGAGGGCTTGATTCTACACTGGCACTCCTGTCTACTTATAGAGCTTTTGCTATCATGGGCTGGGACAAGAAAGATATCATAGCCATAACAATGCCTAGTTTTGGTACAACCACTAGAACCAAGAACAATGCTTTAAAGCTATGCAATGCATTAAATATGACACTCAAAGAGATAGATATCACAGCTATTTCGAAAAAAGAGTTTGAAGCCATCGATCATAATCCAGATGACTACTCTGTCACTTATGAAAATGTGCAGGCAAGAGCTAGAACCTCTATTTTGATGAACATAGCAAACAAAGAAGGTGGGCTGGTGATAGGTACAGGAGACCTCAGTGAGATAGCTCTTGGATGGAGTACCTACAATGGCGACCATATGAGTATGTACGCTCTAAACTGTGGCATTCCAAAGACACTTATCAAATATGTGATTGAGTATTATAAAAACAATGAGCAGATAGCAGACATAATCGATGACATATTAGATACCCCCATTAGTCCAGAACTACTGCCACATATTGATGATAAGATAACTCAAGAAACAGAGGAGATAGTTGGGCCATACGAACTACACGACTTTTTCCTATATCACTTCATAAAGTATGGTGCAAAGCCTGACAAAATGCACTTTTTAGCCAAGATGGCATTTGAAGATAAGTACAGCGAAAAGACAATTGCCAAATGGTTGAATCTATTTCTAAAGCGATTTTTTACTCAACAATTCAAACGATCCTGCATACCAGATGGACCAAAAGTAGGAACAATTTCACTAAGCCCTAGAGCAGATTGGAAGATGCCAAGTGACGCGGATTTTGAAGCGTGGACAAAAGGTCTTAAGCAAGTTTAATTTGAATTTATTTTATTTTAGGTATTATCGGTAACTTAGCCATATTAATATAAAGGGATGAAGCCATGTACTATGATGAAAACCTAATGAAGAATGTCCTAAAAGAAAAATATGCCAAAATAGAAAGAAAGATACAAGTCAAAAGAGACGCCACAAGTAGGATATCAGACTTCAAGCCCATTTATAAAGAGTTTACATTTACTGAAGCTAAAGCACAAAGTGATAGATGCCTCCAGTGTCCCATCGAGCCTTTTTATGGGCTTCACAGCAACATAGAATTTTGCCGCACGGGTTGTCCTCTACATAACGATACTTTAGGATGGATAAAGCACACTAGGGAAAATGAGGTCAAAAATGCTTTTGAGCTAAGCAATATATTATCTCCATTTCCAGAAGTTTTAGGCAGGGTCTGTCCCCAAGATTCCTTATGTCAAGGAAGCTGTACTCTTTCAAAAACTGAATTTGGTAGCGTAACCATAGGTGGCATTGAGGTTTATTTAAACGAAGAGGCATTCGAAAAAGGCTTAAAGCCATACTATGGAGAAGATAAAGCAAAAAGTGGAAAAAAGGTTGCCATAATAGGTAGTGGCCCTGCAGGAATGAGTTGTGCCACTTTTTTACTTCGTGAAGGCATTGAAGTTGAAATATTTGAAAAAGCAGATAGGGCTGGTGGACTCTTGACTTATGGTATCCCAAATTTTAAAATCGACAAAGATGTAATACAAAGAAGATATGACTGGATGATCGAAGCTGGACTAAAAGTACATTTAAATTCAGAAATTACAGATGAAGAGCAAATGCAAGAACTACTCAATAGTTTTGATGTTGTGTTTGTAGGTGTTGGTGCTCCAAGTGGTAGAAAATCTGGCATGAAAAACGAGGAAGCAAAAGGTGTTTATCAGGTAATGGATATTTTAACTCATATTCAAAAAAATGTCTTTGAGAGTTTTTACGACTCTATTCTTCAGGATAAAAATATAGTTGTAGTGGGTGGTGGAGATTCTGCAATGGACGCTTTAAGGGCATCTATAAGGATTGGTGCAAAGTCAGTAAAATGCCTCTACAGAAGAGATGAAGAAAATATGCCAGGAAGTAAAAAAGAGTTAGTAAATGCAAGAGAAGAAGGTGTAGAATTTCAATTTCTTGTATCTCCCAAAGAAATCACCATTGATGATGACGATAATGTCACTGGCATCGTTTGTCAAAAAACTGAACTCACTGAGCCTGATAGTAGTGGGAGAAGAAAATTGAATATCATTGAAGGTAGCGAACATACAATACCCTGTGATATCATTGTCTTGGCTCTTGGGTTTGACAATGTCAAGTTCCCTTGGTTTGATTCAGCGGGAATTGTAACTGGCAAGTGGAATGACATCAGCGTAGATAAGGATAAGCGAACTTCCAATGCAAAGATATTTTCTGGTGGTGACGCTGTAAGGGGTGCTGATCTAGCAGTAACCTCTGCACTTGACGGTAGGACAGCAGCCTATGCGATCATAAAAGATTTTGGGCTATAATTAGACACAATCATAAATATAATGGGACAAATATGAATAGTAAACATACAAAGCACTTCATACAAGTAGTTTTGCAAGGATTTTTTGGACTTCTTCCTGTTGTTATAGTCATAGTTTTGATACTTTGGATATATGGAAAAATAGACGCATTGGTCAACTGGGTTTTTAGCTTTATAGGATTCTCACCTCAAAATAATGAATTTTTATGGCTTGTTCTGGTCATAGGTCTGTTTTTAGTTCTTCTGTATTTTATTGGGCACTTGATGGAAACTAGACTTGTTGGCTTTTTTGAGAAAATACTCTCAAAAATTCCAGGTTATTCCACTATCAAAGATATCATCGGGATATTCAACTCATCCAAAAAAGGTGAGAATCAAGTATTGGTTGTCGCTATTCGTGGTTTTGCCAATGAGGGCTACAATATAGGACTCATGTACTCACAAAAGGAAAGCATCATCAAGGATCACTATACAGTCACCTTATCTATGTCCCCCATCCCAAACGGTGGATATATGTTTGAGGTGCACAAGGACAATATATTTGTGATAGAAGATGCGACTTTTGATGACAACCTGCAGTATCTCCTATCCATGGGTGTCAAGAGTTTTTCAGAGATAACAAACAGAGAATCCAATACAGTTGAGGATATGACAACTCTGATAAAGTGGCTAGAGCTCAATAAATAGCTCTACACCATTTTGTTCTATACCAAGCAAACATCATCTAGCCCCAACTTATTTAAAGTATAATTATTAAAAATAATTACTATGGTGAATGATGCAAAAATATATCCCTCTCCTCGTCCTTATTATCATCGTGAGCTATGCCATATATAATTCCCAATTAAAAACAGAAATAAAAAAAGTAAGCCCAGTAGCAAATCAATATTTGGATCACAAAAACAAGCACAGTACAATAGATATCCAAGAGGAATTATCTGTCATAGACACAGATGAATACCTCAAGCAGTATATCATTGATGTGATTGTTCATGGGTCTGTAGGGCTAAGATTCAACAAAGACGAAATCATGGAAGGTGGATTCGCCTCCAAGGAAGATGCGCCAAAAATAGCCTGCTATACCATGGAGTTAGCAGGCAGGAAATGTCAAGAAGCATATCCTGATGATGCAGCATTGTTTTATACTAGTGTATGTGGCGGATGTCACGGCAATGATGGCAAAGGTATCAATGGAGCTTATCCAGATCTGACACTCGAGAAGATGCTTGGCATAAGCAAAAGAAAAGAGTGGCTGAGAAGTAAAGTAGCACAATAACCTAGCATGTAGCAAAAAGTAGCACTTTTATAAACTATTTTGTATTTGGACTGTAGAATATCAAACAACTAGGTTCGACAGGAGTAAAAATGAAACTAGATGCAAAAGCATATTTTTTTAATGCAAAGATGGACTATCTTCCATATTATAAAAACCTCTCTATTGAACTGGAAAAAAGTGTACCTATCAAAGAACTTCTACCTATGATAAAAAAACAAAGCTCTGATTTTAGCTATCCAGAGACAAACTTATATTTTAGGCTCAATGGTATGGTGCTAGATGGCACTCAAAGCGTTGAAGAAATTGTTAATAAGTTGGGCACTGAATTGCAAATCGATCCCATATCAACCTACAGGTCAACCAATGGACTTACAATTAATGATGATGATTTTATGCAGAGCTTTGAATTGCTTGCACCTTATGCTTCAGAGGAAGACAAGGCGTATTATCAAACTCTATATCCTCTCCATTACGCCTCTGATACTTTCAGCTATAACAACCAATACATAGGTGATGCAATACTCCTGCTTGCATATAAAATGATTACTGATGGGAACGAAAACAAAGAGGAGATACTTGATGTTACGAGTAGCCACTATGATGGTCTCTGGGAGTGTGAATACGAAAACAATCTCTTCCATGCAGAAGATTATAGCACAGAGATAGCCAAGCTAAAAGAGATGGCCAAAGATGCCCCTAACAAATACAAACCTCTATTTGCAAGGAAGTATAAATCATCAGAAATAAAGCACATAGAGGGAAGGAATGTAGCTTTCTATGCAGGTATCGATCCATTATCTCAAAGTATTATAAGCAATACGCTGGAACAAATAGAGAGTAAAGGTGCAACAGCAATCAGATATAGTAAAATGTGTAAACTAGCGGGACAGACTCTTCTTGAGACAAATCCCAAAACTGCTTATCTAAAAATGGGGATGATGCTCCTAGATGCTATGGATAGTGGAGCGGACTTGCTTATAGTGCACAATGAAGACGATGCAGAACTCTTCAAACAATCTATAGGATATTGTGAAAAAATAGCTCAAAGAGACATAAGGCTAGATATTATCTCTAGAAGTAAACTTATGGGCATGATTGGCAAGGCAGTAGCTTAGACAACTACTCTATCTATACTCATCGATAACATCGTTGTCATCTCGTAGCTGATGCTGTCATAATGTTTGGCGGCTGTCCTAGCGTCAGTCATGATGCACACTTCGTCAGCATCACTCTCCAAGGATACAAAATCCATAGAGACTCGACCCAGTATCGGCAATCCCTCCGCTGTCATGTATGGTCTGCTACTGTCTCCTCTCATCCAGCCATCCCCATAGCCCAAATCATAAGTAGAGGTTGTCATATTTTTCTCTGCTCTAAAGTCGCCCGCATACCCTACTCTCTGCCCTTTTTTAAGCACTCTAGTAGATATTCGTTTTGCCCAAAGTGATAAAACAGGCTTGAGATTCAACTCTGCATATGCTGAATCCAACTCAAGACCTCCATAGATAGCTATCCCAACTCTTGCTATATCCTCATCAAAACTTTTGGCTCTAAAAACAGCAGCTGAGTTGTGACTGTGAAATCGCACACCCCCCAAACCACTCTCTTTAGCAATAATCTTCACTCTGTTGAAGAGTTGTTTCTGCCAAAAAAGCTCACTACTGAGAATATCTGCAGAACGAAAATGTGTCATTATACCCACAAGATTCATATCTCTAAGCTTTATAATCCTTAGTGCTTTTTCCAAATCACATATGGCAATACCATTACGATGCATGCCAGTATCTACTTTGAGTTCTATCTTGGCCCTAGTGCCAACACCCTCCAAAGTTTGCATGTCAGACACTACAAAAGAAAATTTTTTTTCCTCTATTGGCTTGCCCTTCAAGACCAAGATACGACTAAAGTAATCTCTTGCTTGCATCGCTTCTTCTGTATCAATGACCACTGCCTGCTTGATACCGAACTCTGCTGATAGTTTTGCCATGATTTCTAGCCCATGGCCATAAGCATTATCTTTAAGCACTACTGCGATTTTATCTATCGAGCCAGTCTTTAGTGCTATTTGGTTAAGATTATGAAAGAAATTTTCTTTATTGATTTTGATAATTGCCATAAGGTATTATAGTCAAAAACAGAATAATAACAATTGAAAAGAAACAATAAAGACAGCAAAAATGAAGGAAAATATTAATTTGACCAAGCAGTTCACGAGCAATAAAAGAGTCCCTGCTGAATGGGAAAAACAGAGATGTATACTTATGAGCTTCCCACATGAGGATACCGACTGGGTAGAAGTTTTACAGAGTGCCATAGTAACATTCATCAATATTGCCCAAGCTATTTCTCACCTCCAGCCAGTTTATATTATCTGTAAAAACAAAGAGTATACCTCTTCACTCTTTTATTCTACAAGCAATATGTCTTTTATAGAAATACCCACAAATGATACATGGATTCGCGACTATGGCTACATATCTATAGTAGAAAACAGCGAAACCAAATTATTAGACTTCACTTTTGATGGCTGGGGTAGAAAATTTGAATCGTCACTAGATAATATGGCAAATAGAATACTTCATCAAAAAGGTTATATGGGCAGCACAATAATGGAGAGTGTTGATTTTGTTCTTGAAGGTGGCTCCATAGAGAGTGATGGCAACGGAACTATATTGACAACCACACAATGCCTATGCAACCCCAACAGGAACGGTGGATTGTCAAAGTCTGAAATAGAATCCAAACTCAATCAATATCTTGGCACAAAGCGTATTTTATGGCTCGACTATGGCTATTTAGCGGGAGATGACACAGATAGCCATATCGACACACTGGCAAGACTTGTCAACGAAAAGACAATAGTATATGTCAAGTGTAGTGACAAGAGTGACGAGCACTATACATCACTGAAACTAATGGAAAAGCAACTAAAGACATTTAGAACTATAGATGGTAAGGCATATAATCTAATACCCTTACCAATGTGCGAAAAAAAAATTGGCAAAAATGGTAATAGGCTACCTGCTACTTATGCCAATTTCCTCATCATCAATCATGCTCTACTGTATCCTATTTATGATGACAAAAATGACAAAAAAGTGGGAAAGATTTTCAGGGAGTTGTTTCCAGATAGAGAAATCATAGCTATAGATTGCCTAAAACTCATAGAGCAAGGAGGGAGTTTGCATTGCTCTACGATGCAGGTGACCTCTTAATCGCTGCCAAAGTTTTGCGTCCAGTAAACTTTATGCCATCCATCTGCATCTATGGCAGCTCTTGATTCATACATTCCAAATTGAGTAAATATAGGATTCATTATATTTGAGCAGTGCCCTGTTGTACTTTTCATCCATCCTTCCATAATAAATATCCAAGAGTCTGTAGATGGAGAGTTTGGTTTTGAAGCGAACATGGCAATATTTTCTGATGTAGAAGATCCCAAAAATCCATGCCTGTCAATACGCTCGTAAAATTCACTTGGACGAGCAGGCGTAAAGATTTGTCCAGTAAGATCATTGATGGTACCAGAGCCATAATGAGCATAATGAACACTTAATTTCATGTCTTCACTATGCTCTTTTGCTGCATCTTTTAATAGCGTATTCCACACAAGGTCATTATCAAGCTGACCTTCTAAAGCCAAGGAATCATTGCATTTAATTTCTAGGCTTCTAAGATAATTTATCACTGCCAAGTATTGATCATCTATTGGATCTGTATTGTTAAAATTATTAATACGGCCGTCATTGATGGCTTTAGTAAGATTTAAATCAATTAAACTGATGGTGCCAGAACCTCCAGAACCTCCAGAACCTCCAGAACCTCCAGAACCTCCAGAACCTCCACAGCCAATCAGCACAACTAAAATAAAAATATATAAAAATACTTTTTTCATATCTATTTCCTCTCTGTTCTTGATACATTATAGCAATAAAAAGTCACAAAAAGCAACTTTTAGATAGACTAGTGTTATGAAAGTAGCACTTATCCAACAAAAATATCATCATAGTAAAGCTGACACAATTGCTGTCACTGTCGAACTTATAGACAAAGCATCAAGCTGTGGGGCAGAGTTAATTGTCTTGCAGGAACTTCATCAAAATGAATACTTCTGCCAAAGTGAGGACACAAGGTTCTTTGAGTATGCGGTCTCTTTTGAGGATGATATAAAATTTTGGTCAAATATAGCTAAAGTAAATAGCATAGTGTTGGTCACATCTTTGTTTGAGCAAAGGGCAGCAGGGCTATATCATAACACCGTAGTGGCTTTTGAAAAAGATGGCTCTATTGCAGGCAAGTATCGTAAAATGCATATCCCTGACGATCCTGGATTTTATGAAAAGTTTTACTTCACTCCTGGAGATATGGGCTTTGAACCTATCGATACAAGTGTGGGACGATTAGGAGTACTAGTCTGCTGGGATCAGTGGTATCCTGAAGCGGCTCGCATTATGGCACTAAAGGGTGCTGAAGTGCTCATCTATCCAACCGCCATAGGGTGGTTTGACGAGGATAACGATGATGAGAAAAAACGACAACTTGACAGCTGGGTCACTATACAAAAATCTCATGCTATAGCCAATGGCATTCCAGTACTTAGCTGCAACAGGGTAGGATTTGAGCCTGATGACTCGGGAGTGATGAAGGGCATTAGATTTTGGGGCAATAGTTTTGTCTGTGGCGCACAAGGAGAGATGATGACGGAAGCTGACAACAAAAATGAAAACATACTTTATGCTGACATAAATCACAATCGCAGCAAAGAAGTAAGAGATATCTGGCCATTCTTGAGAGATAGGCGAATCGAAGATTACAAATGCCTGTTGAAAAGATACTGCGATAATAATGTGCAATAAGCAAAATCAACTCATAAACCCAATATAATTTAGGCTAAAAGCAAAACAATACAAACAAAGGAACCTCATGCCACTAGATATCACTCCAGTCAAGAAAGGTGAAGCAATACATTTTCACAATCCCAATAAAAAGTTCTATGAAGCAGTAGGCGGGGAAGAGGGCATAAAAAAGTTAATGTATAGCTTTTATGATAAGATATATGAAAGTGATATCGCTCACTTCTTTCCACAGGACGAAGATGAGTTTGAAGCTATAAAAGTACAAAATACAAAGTTTTTTGTACAGATATGTGGAGGACCCAAAGTTTACGAAAATGAGACTAGAGGTATGGAACTAAATGAGTATATGATTAGGCTACATGATGACTTTTCAGTTACAGAAAAATCCCGTGTTGAGTGGCTAGGCACTATGAGGGAGGCCCTTAATGAATTAGAAGAAGTAGAGCAGAGCCTTATAGATGATTTTTGGGAGTATCTTGATAGCTTCTCTAAACTTACAGTCAATAGCTTTTCAGACGGTAGCACCTATTTTGCTGCTTTCACTCAAGCCAAAGAGGACAGGTAGTACCTTGGCAATTTCTAATTTCTAATTTCTAATTTCATCAAACCACCACATAAAAGCAAACATCAAACCTGGTGTTTTTGCGATTGACTCATCGTAGATAAAATTTTTTGCTTTTGATAGAGGTAGTTCTATCACCTCTATCAGCTCACCCTCTACTCCTCCGCCTGCGGATACTCTCATGGACTCATCCACTTCTGCATAATATAATGTCTGTTTGCTCCCTGCAAATCCAACAGATGTATGGAAGGCTGTTATATATTCCAAAGATTCTACAGAAACATTATAACCGCACTCTTCCAAGATTTCCTCTCGAGCTATCTGTCCAAGTGTCAATTTTTTGTCAACCAGTCCTGCACATAGCTCAACTGTCATACCGTCTTGATTGCATAGATACACTGCTGGCCTGAACTGCTTCACAAGCACAAAATTATTATGCTCTTTGTGATATATTAAGATAGCTACACTGTCATGTGCTTTGACAACTTCCCAGTCTTTCTTAATACCATTTTGTTCATATTTTGCCAAAGACGCAGTGATATATTTTGTATCCTCTAATGACTCAAGTCTAAAATTTGTTATCTTGTTTTTCATGTTGACTCCTGTCATTTATGCGATCATACAGATTAGTATAAGTTATCCACCTGAAGGCAGTTGCATCTCTACCTATAGATTTTAATAAAAAAATTTTATTCTCTTTTGCTCCTACAATCTCCACAATCTTATGTTTTGTGATTTTCTTGACCTCAATTCGTTTTTGACTTAGAGCCTTTTTCTGAACATACTGCATAGGATCAACAGCTTTTGAGTTTTTATAGAGTCCAAAATGCAGATGAGGACCCGTGCTTCTACCAGTATTGCCCACAAACCCTATCATTTCTCCTCTTTTTACATACTTTCCTTTTTTGGCTGCCAATCTACTCTGATGTGCATATAGTGAGACAAATCCTCCAGAGTGAGCTATTTTTATCACTTTTCCATACCCACTCATCCATCCAGAATATATCACTTTGCCAGCATGTGTAGCATATATAGGTGTACCCTTTCTCCCACCAAAATCTACTCCTAAATGAGGTCTATACCTCTTTAAAATAGGGTGCCATCTTTTGTATGTAAACTTTGAAGTAATACGCATCTTCCGTAGGGGTCTGGCAAATGGCTTGCCATGCTCAGTTTTAATCCTCTTTTTTACTATGTAGGCAATATCTTTGTGCGTATCATCATAAAATATACCTCCCTCATCAGCAAAAATAAACTTATTTTTTCCTCTAGTTTGTATCAATGATGCTTTGATGTTAGCCGAACCATATGGCTTACCTAGTCTACTTCTTTGAGTGTATAAAAAAGATACTCTATCTCCTTTTTTTAGTGTTCTAAAGTTAACACTTTTACCATAGTATTTTTTTAGCAGGTAGCCCAATCTTGGATTTCTAGTCCAACGATTTATGTCCTCACTTAGTCCTTTTTCTACCACAAATGTTACACTATCACTAAGGTGTCTACAGACAATAGGTATGATATCAAAATGAAATTTTTCGCCATCCATATCTTTAAAAAGATGGATCTGCATCTCTTCACCTACTGGTATTAATGCTTGCAAAAGCTTTCCATCTTCCCTGAGTTCACGAAACTGTTCTCCTGCCTGTATCTCTGCAAGATATTGAAGATCCTCCGAAGAGATAGTTTTCAACAGAGATAGAGATATGCCATTTCTCTGAAGGTAAGCCGAAAAAAC
The DNA here is from genome assembly GCA_012329065.1 of Sulfurovum sp. Classification (GTDB taxonomy): domain Bacteria; phylum Campylobacterota; class Campylobacteria; order Campylobacterales; family Sulfurovaceae; genus JAAXPZ01. Next base: position 48,931 of record JAAXPZ010000012.1, read on the forward strand.
CTCACCCTTTTTCCATCTCTCTTGAGTAGTGTGTGCTGAAAAAAGTGTTGCTGTCATCACAAGCAGTACAAAAATATATCTCAAATAACCATCTCCTTAATTATTGAGAATATTATACTAAACAATCTCATAATTAAGCTTTTAGAAGTATAATCCAAGCAGGCAATATAAGAGCAGAGGCAATCATGAAGAAAATTCTACGAAATTATTATATTTTTTTGCGGGATTTTTTCAAGGATCTATTTGATGACCAGATTGGTCATTATGCTTCAAGTCTGAGCTGGAGTACGCTGTTTTCCATCATACCGCTTATGGTCATCATGCTTTGGGTGTTTACCATGCTTCCCATCTTTGATTCGGTTTACAGTAAAATAGAAAAGCTAATATTCTCCAACCTCATGCCCACAGACTCAAAAGAGGTAATGACTCACATAAATACATTCATCGAAAACTCAGATAAACTCGGACTTATTGGTATTGGCTATGTGCTCTTTGCTGTCTTTATGTTTTTCAAAAACTATGACTATATTGTCAACAGCATATTCAATACACCCAGCAGAACACTGTGGAGTGCAATCAAAACCTATATATTACTTATCCTTGCGATCCCAACCATGCTGGGAGTATCCTTCTATCTCTCAGCATTCATACAAGGATATCTAGATAGCAACAGCATCACCAGCACGATACATATCTTTTATTTCTTACCTTTTTTGGTGATATGGGCAATGTTTTATATAGCCTATCAACTCTCTCCAAACAGCAAAGTATCTGCACAGGCTGCAAGCATCAGTTCCTTTATTGCTTCACTGATATGGTATCTCTCAAAGAGTGGATTTGTCTTTTATGTCATGCATAACAAAACTTATACCAGTATTTATGGGAGTATCGGTACACTTTTGTTCTTTTTCCTATGGATTTATATCTCATGGGCGATTTTCTTGCATGGTCTCAAGTTTTGCGAGTTACTTGACAAAGGTGAAGAGATAGAGAGCATATAAGGCAATTCATACGAACAGATATACCAAATAAAGCAAAGCCATGCCAAGTAAAATATAAAAAACTTTTTTGCTCCAAATTGCCAAAATAGATAATCCTACATACAGTATAAATAGACTTAACGGTAAAATATGCTCCTCTGTTTCGCCAGACAACCCAAATAGCCATAATAGCCCATTATCCAAGAGGTCACCTATGCCAACGATATGTAAAAGCATCGCCAATGGATAAAATGGTATAAACAATAATGACAACAGGGGTGACAACAGCTGATACACCGTTGTTACCCCGAAGATGAAATGCACTACTGGAAGCATGAAAATAAAGATGCCAAAAGGAATCAAGAGAGCGGAAATGATCCATCCTTTAAGCTCTTTGCTGTATTGGAGTATAAGAAAAATATAAAAAACACCAGCTACAGATAGCCAAAAACCCAATGAAACAAGCAGTGATGGAAAAAGAGCCAACAGTAATAGTGCTATCGTTGTCAAAAATATAAAGCTGAGTAGTTCCATGCCAAGTAAAACAATTATCCATCCCACAAGAACCATAGCATAAGACCTGACAAGAGATGGAGGAAAATCTACAAACCAAACATACACACCCAACAACACAATGGTCAAAAACCCCATATCTATCAGCGTAAATCGATAGGGAAAATATCTCTTTTGGAACGGTTTATACAGAAATAGCAAAATACCATAAATCAAACCCCATAAAATACCCAAATGAAACCCACTCAAAGCAACTAGATGGCTAATGCCCAAGCCAGCGATCTTTTCTCTAAGCTCTTTTGATAAAGCGCTTGCAAAAAATATAGCGTTATAAAAAGACGCCATCTCAGAGTTAGAATGCTGTACAGACACTCTCTTTAGAAGCATGTCCTTGGTGCCTGTCTGCGTGCTCTCTATATTTTTAATTTGGCTTTTGACATAAAAATACCCCAAATAATCAATAAACCCGATCCTATCGGTAGGATATATTTTTAACCTAATATCTTTACCCAATAATGCATCATTGCGATAAGTACTGGTAAAAAATGTTAGGCCATCACTACGCAATTTGAGCACAGTGTATGTTTTGCCATTTCGGCTCTTTGGGTAGGCATTGAGTACTTTTGCGGTCGTATAGTAGAATGGCTTAGAGACAAACGATTCATAGGATTGATAAGTATAAAAAAGCCTAAGAGAAATAACGCAAAACATAAATAACACAAAGAGTACAAAATCTTTTTTCTCTAGAAATAGTTTTGGTTTCTCTATGACCAACACCTGCCCCCTGTATTATCAAATCGGTGGTAATTCTATGTTGCCCTCTCGCATATCAATATTACTTTCTTCATATATCACCTGAAAGGGAGCGGTACTACCTTTGTCTGAATCTACAAAACGGGTATATCGCTTCTGAAATATCAGCTCCACTGTGCCAGTAGGACCATTTCTCTGTTTGCCAATGATCAATTCTGTGTCCTCTTCGGGTTTATTGCGAAACTCACTCTTGTACTCTTTGCCTTCTGATTTAAGTCGCATTTCTCTCTCTTTTTCGATTGCCTCACGATAAACATCATCACGATAGACAAAAAGTATGATATCTGCATCCTGCTCAATCGCACCCGACTCCCTAAGATCACTCAGCATCGGTCTTTTGTTATCTCTGCTCTCCACACCTCTGTTTAGCTGAGAGAGTGCGACTATGGGCATCTCTAGTTCTCTGGCTAACTGCTTCAATCCTCTAGATATCTCGGATATCTCCTGCTGCCTTCCCTCTCTACCACCATCACCGCTCATCAATTGTAAATAATCTATAAATGCGATAGTAATCTCAGGATTTTGTGCCTTGAGTTTACGAAGTTTGCTTCGTACATGGTGTATGGTCGCATACCCTCCATCATCGACAAAAAGTTTTTGTCTTGAGACTTCAGATACAGCTGAAGAGAGCTGTGACCACTGCTCATCCCGCAAGTCACCTACCCTCAAAGCTTGCAAAGGTATAGAAGTTTTAGCGGACAAAATTCTAAGCATCAACTGCTCTGCTGGCATCTCAAGCGAGAAAAAAGCTACCCCTTCACCTCTCTCTATAGCTTTGAGTGTCATATTGAGCACAAGTGCTGTTTTACCCATCGCTGGTCTGGCTGCTATGATTACTAAATCCCCTTTGCCAAAGCCACTGGTTTTGTCATTGAGGTTACGAAAGCCTGTATCCACACCTATGAGCTTGGAGTTGCCAAGCTCCTTCATGCGGTTAATGTCATCCATCATAGAGAGGGTAATCCCAGCAGAGTCTCTGAAGTCATTACTCATGCTTTCCTGAGTAATCTCATAAAGCTTTTTCTCTACTAGGTTCATGACATCTGTAGCCTCTAGATCATCTTCTATGGTGACTTTTTTGATTTCTGTTGCCAAAGTCACCAGTGATCTCTTGTTTGCCTTTGCCTTGATCTCTTCCAGATAGGCTTTGGTGTTGGTAATAGGATTTGAAGATAGAATATCGATCATTGCTACTTCATCATATTTGCCAGCAGCATGAAGCTTTTTGCGTAAAAACTCTTCATCTACTGGCTTCTCTTCTATGAAAAG
>JAAXPZ010000005.1 GCA_012329065.1 Sulfurovum sp.
CAGTATAGCCCATCACATCGAGCAACAGATGCTCTCTGTTTTTTTTGTAGGTGCTGACATCCTCTTGAGATGCCTTACCTCCTACGATATCGTGAAATCCTCTATCTGTACGACTCAGCTCTCCTAGTCTCTCATATACCCTATATGGTGTACTCTCTTTGTCTATAGTATTATCTAGCTCCTTGGATATCTCATCTCCTATACTTGGGGATTTACTTACCTCCACATCTATAGGAGATATCACATCTATGACATTCTGCGCGCCTTGTGCCACAGGCTCCATTAGCTCTGCCCCTGCCTTTTTAGCTCCACTCCGTACCTCAGACACGATATCTTTTGCTTTGTCCCACCAGCCCTTAGACTTCTGCTCTTCTAGCCTCTTCTCTCCTTTGGCAAACGCCTCTGCGATTGCAGCACCACTGGGTACGGGCGTCTTAGCAGAACCTGCTGGGGTTTTAAGACTATCTACACTCTCTGGTACGACCACCTCTACCTTGACCTTGCCCTCCTGCATCGCACGGGAAAGCTTTTTTCTACGGTCGGCATCCATAGCCTTATAGAGATCAGGCGTGAGCCGTAGGATTGTGGGGTTATTCTCCATGGTTTTCTCCTGCGATCTCTATCTGCCTTACCATCGCATCATTGGCGATGATAAGCCTTTTTCTGTCATAAAGACAAGTACGCAATTGTCGCTGCATGCAGCGATAATCTTTCTTGGTGATATAGATGCTCTCTGCTCTTCTAGTCGTTGTGATCTTCCCACACAACACTGGATTAGAGATTTTTATTTTCACTGGCGTCAATGCGGCACTTAGCACAGTACTACCACAGCCCGTCAATATCAATAAGCAGACTATCATCACTGAGATTATTATCTGTCGCATCATATACCTCCTCTATTTGTTTGATTCTACCTATGGCATTATTTGCTATCTTTCCCGTCGCACGCTCTACAACGCAGACTTTCAGCTTGTCACCTAGACCTTGGGCACGATTAGCATAAAATTCCCTACCCGCGTATAGCCACAAAATAAGCACCGCCATCACCGCCACCACCGCTAAATATATTTTTGACATCATTCTTGGACTTTATCTTTGTTGCTAGGTCCACCATATTCGTCAGTTAGCACCGTCCTAATTCTTCGACCCAAGACAGCGATCACGTCCCACTCAGGCAACTCCTTGCCCTTGTTTATCATATATACATTACTGATGATAGAATATGTCTCAGATAAAATAAGCAGATTCATCCCCCACACAAAAAGAACCTTAGCGTCTGCACCTATAGCCTTGGCACACAACCCCACGACTAGGGGTATGAGGATCAGTGTAAATTTACTTATCACTCCATACTTAGCCTTGGCCGAGCTGATTGTTTCACCAGTTCGATATGCTTTCGCTATGCCAGTCAAATAGTCAATAGCTAAAAGGACAGTAAATATTGCAAAGACTTCGGTGTCTATGCCAGAGTATGTCAGCACCCAGCTGAAGGCGGATATAGCAGCTAAAAAATACCACTTTGCCGTAGTCATCACCAGCTCCACTACAGCTCCCCCAAAAGTGCATCTAGCTCTTCTATGTTGCTTATTTGTATTGCCTTTAGTTTGGATGTAGGTACTGCAGGTGTAACGCGGCGTGAACTCTTGAACCCCTCTGGAACAGCAGGGGCAGAGGAAGGTCTCTTCTCCTCCGCTGTGCGTTCCTGTATACTCTCTTCTGCAAAACTTTTCGCCTTATCAATCTTGGCATCTATCTCTGAGAGTATCTTCTTAAACTCTTGCGATTCTCTTTTCCCTAGCTCTTGAGCTCTCACAGAGTTCAATAACTCGTTCTTGATCCCCTCCAGTGAAGCGACTATTTGCTTTTTGTATCCCTCTTCACCGTCAGTCTGTGTCGGGATATATCTCTGCATCATCTCCTGCTCTTTATTACTATAATTTGCCCCAAACCCAAAAGCGGTCTTAAGAGAAGCTTCTAACCCACTATAGGCATTATCTCTCTTGGATCTCCTGTCTACATCACCTGTACTAAGCTGCCTCTTTGCCCACTGTACGGGTGTAGCAGAGTCAAGTACCCCCACTTCACTATCGTCGTGAGTCTCCATTAGTATGCCTAGATAGTCACTGGCCGCGGCAAACCCCCCCCATCGGTTGATTATGTTTGGTGACACTTTTTTTGTATCTCGTGTCACCTCTGCTTTTATCTTGAGAGCCTGCTGTTTCTGCTTCTCCCAGGTACTCTTAGCTTTGACCTTGGCTTTGTCGTTGTAGCGTAGCGTACTCAGTGCAGTACCTATATCCTGCCAGCGTGCACCAGAGCTTAAAAGTTCCATCGCCTGGCTATATAATTCAGGATCTTCGATTTTCCTTGCATCTGTTAAGAAGCTACTCATTTTTTTCTGATACGCCTTGTTTATCACGGGTGCAGGCTGTGGCTTTATTTTTAGAGGCATTGGGGCATAGAGCTCCTCCCAGCCCTCTGCCTTTGGTACAGCTGTTATCTCTGCAGCTGCTGTCGCATTGGTCTCCATCTCTCCAGATGGCTTGGACGGCACTAGGGCAGATTTCACCCCCACAGGTGCTACGGTGGCTACATCTGCACCTATCTCTGCAAAAAGTTCTTTTGGGCCAGGGGCAGACAAACTAATCTCTCCAGAGGCGACCTTCGCGTCAAATTCCGCTTGTGTCATAGAGATTGCCATACTATCCTCCTATCTTTATCTCTACAGGATTGCCGTCTATCCACACTGTCCTGGTGGTAGAAGGCACACCGAAGGCACTAGGGTTAAATCTGGCTGTATTGGCTTCTCTCGTAGTCTTTGGTTGAGTGGCTCTCTTTCTGCCTCTCGTCCTTTTAATCCTCCTGCCCCCGCGGCTTGGCTTTGCAGCCACTCTATCTATCATAAACGATCCCTTGGCTCCCGCTGCTGTAAGGAAGCTCTCGCCGTCTGGGGTTTTTGTTTTGCTCTGCCTCTGTATCTTCTCCGCTAGCAACCTATCATCATGTGTCTTTGCTTTGGCAGTATACAACTCAAGCTCCTTGATGGCATTGGCATATCTATCTTTTGCAAACACAACAGCACCCTCACCTACAGCAGTCATCCAATTCTTGCCACTTGGCATCGCTTGGTGTGCGATTTGGGGGTTGAATTGATTGTTTACTTTCATGTCTACTCCTTCTTGTATCTCTCTTGCATCTTCGCGTCGATCTCACAGATCTCAGGATCGCTCTCCCCTAGGAGTGCCTCCTCATACCTGCACAGTGACCGCTGTTCTTCCAAGCTTACCACAGGGCACCCGTGGTAAGATTTTCCCAGTGTGGCATCTAGATTGATAGCTGCGGTAGGAGTATCTGTATAGTGCAGAGCGGGGATGCTCCGTCTTTGTGAGCCTGATCCTAGCCCAATTTGTTGGACTCCCTCTCCCTCCCACACTACAAATGATCCATAAACCCGATCTGCGATATCTATACGATATCGATCTTCATTGTCAGGGATCTCCAGAGTGCAAGATATTACCCCTTTGGCTCCTACTATGACAGGTATGGAGGCTTCTACCCTATCATATCCATACCTATTGGTTCTCTGTATGCTAAGCATCTGCCCCTGTGAATAATCTGTCGTGATTTTGACCTCCCGAGTCATCAGGCGTAGGCCTTTGCCATATCTCTCTCAAACTTCTCTTGTCTCTTCTCTTCTCTATCTACTCTTCTTTTCTCTTCTTTAAAGAGTTTCTTTTGGTATTTCGCCTGCTGAGACTGCCCCCAAATCGAGCCTAGTACACCAGCTATCGTACCTATACCTTTCCATGTGTTTGCATTCATCCCCAAAAAATCCGTATTGATTTTGGGAGGTGGTAGAGACATCCCACCTATCGCTCCTGTCTGCACCGTAGTCGGCACGCCTGTGCGTGTTGTGTTCATTTTCTGCTCCTATATTGTAGTGTTGCCTCTGTGAGTGCATCCAGTATCGGCTGCACCTCTGCATCTCTTGGGTATGGCCTCAGATACCCCCTCTCAATTACCGAAAAGTCCTGTCCTGTAATCTCGATCGCTCTTTTAATGATTGCTTGATAGTGTATAGGGGTTTGTAGTAGATGTTTGTTACTGCGAACCCCTAGATAATAGCGTGGTGGTGAGACACGCACTTTTTTTTTCTCTCTGTGCACTATTCCCACACCCAGCAACCCTAACACCAACTGCTCCAGTGCAGAGACCAACGCCACAAAACCAAGTGTGCCTGGCATAAACCCGTGCTGATGTGCAGCGAAAAATGGCTCTATCAGGATATTAATCCCCTTTCCCCTTCGCAGGAATCCACCACCTCTACCCCTGTATCTGCCTACTATGTTTCTGTCTCTATTTTTGAGATGTTTATCTAATATCCTGTCTGTGGCTATGGCCAGGTTCTTGGATTTCGTATCATTCTCATTGTAAAGCACCTCATGACCGTTCACTTTAGGGTTGGCTGAAGCGTTAAAATGCAAACTAATACGATAATCAGCCCCCCACTTGTCCATCTCTTTATGTAACTGTTTCATATTTTTTGTGTATCCTGGTCTATCCTGACGATAAAACACCTTTACTTTGCGTTCGGGTAGTTTTGGCAGTAGCACAGGAAGCAGTAACTCGTCATAATAGCGATATTCGCTCACACCTGCAGAACCATATGCCCCTTGTGATCCATAGCGGTGGCCTACCACTAGAGCGACCTTCATACTCATATCAATACCTCAATCTTTTTTATTAGACCAGAGGGTCTAGATATCTTGCGGATTATCACCTCACCCCAGTCGGTCTTAACACGGTCTTTACCTCTCTCCGCCGCATAGATGATCTTGTCTACAAGTCTAGGGTCTGTGACCACTCTGCCATGTGTGTCTATAACTTCCATATACCTTCCTTTTCCAGAGATATTCTAAGATTTTATAGTATTTAATAAAAAGGGGGTGTCTAAGTAGGGGATGGCGGATCCCAGCGATAAAGTATGTTGTAAAATGTATCATATTGATTATATGCATCAGTATAGAGATAGCGTGTTGCCTCATCCTGTACCTGTGCCAAGTCATGGCGACGCTCAGACGCTACCTTCTCTGCTTCCAGTGCCTCGCGTATCTGTATGGCCTCATAGCTGTTATATACTGTGGATATCATATCGATCTGATTAAAAGCCTGCTCAAACATCTGCCGACCGCTCAGTCCTGTCCAGCTGGTGCTATAAAGGCTGTACCCTAGACTCGCAACAGCTACCGCCAAATGCAACTCTGTGATATCTACCCCCAAGGTAGAAAGGGTAATATCCGCTATCGCTAGAGTTTGTATCCAGTTTGGCAACCCAGATATCCATGTCAGATAGACCTGAACAGCACCGACAATCAAACGAAACAGTATCTCATACCACGCAGGGTCTTCCATGTCCACCTCTACATCCAGCCATACACGACAAAACTCATAGATCAGATGTCCACTCTTCTCTAGTGTGTCTCTGCGAACAGTCACCCTGCTTATGCCCACAGTCTCACCATCAGCACCACTTGTGACCACAGCAGGTGCCCATCGCACCACACAGTACCGCTCAAAGCCCTTAAGTCTAGATCTTAGCCCGTGTATTATATGCTCTTTGCCGTCATCATCCGTGATTATTCTGTCTCCGAACTGATCCTCTAGCCACCACTCATAGTTTTTATCTGGACCCTCCGTACCGTCATTATATGTTACGGTAGGAGGAGAGATATTGGTCTCTAATGTGTAATAGATATGCTCTATTTCAGATGGGTCTGTTATCTGCTCATTTAGTGCGTCCTGCATCTCCAGATGGTCTATCAGCTCGATATCATCAGCCACACGGTCACCGCCTATCTCTATGTTTGACTGTAGCTCTGCCAGGACACCAGCCCTCCATGATAACCAAGCAAGAAACTGTGCCAGACCAACCACCAGTGATGTTCTGCCTGTGCTGCTTCTATCCGCCTGTTGCTTTGTCATCTCTAACAGGTACTTATTCATATCAGCCCAAACAGTATCAAGTTTATTCTCCTGATCGGCAACCCATGCGGCATTAGTACGATCCTCTATACCATACAATCCAAGACTAGTCTCTTGGCTACTCCCAGCTCTCAGGCTAGAACCGTGACCATACGAACCACCATCATCACTATATAGTACCAACGATGGCTGACCATGGAGTAGCCTAGAGAGAGAGGAGGGTGTGTCGCTTGGTGCACTGTCACCATGCCACCAGCTAACACGCCTACCATCTCCAGCGTCCTCCTCCAAACTCAGAGAGCACTGGAGATTACTAAGTGTCACATCAGGTGAGGCGGTCATACTGTCATTTTGCTCTGTATACAAAAGCTCCACAGCAAAAAAACTATGTGCCAACAACCCGTCTATCGACCATATACCACTTGTGTCGACTTTAAGTTTGTCACGCAACAGCAACTCAAATGATGCAACAGCATTAGCTTGGGATGTATAGTCAACAGAGCTAATGCTCTGCATCCCAAGAGTGAATTCATACTTACCCACAGTCTCCACACCGTCCACCGCTCCAGTGTCTGTGATGTGCTTAGCCCAGCGTCGTGTAAACCGCTTGCCCCAGCTGTTCTGCTCCATTCTTGTAGTGATGATTTCACTTCTCATCTGATTTAGTAATGGCCTAGACAGATCAACTGTTTCTAGTTTGATCTCGATCATTTATACATTAAGGCCATTTGGAGAAGTGCTATCCTCCTTATATTGCACTGTGGTGCTACGCTCTCCCGTGCTGTCTGTAGACACAGATACATCTATCTTGCCATCTGTCAAAAACTCTGTCAAGAGTCTTATGACATCCACCTGCCATTCAGGTACTGATACTTCATTGTTAGCAAGAATTCCCTGCATCGACAGGTAGCTTGTATTTAGCTTGTGGTAGATATCCTTCTCGAACCCGGCAGTCTGTTTGTCAATCAGACCGTCCCCGCTACTCTCCCCCAAATTATCCTCGGTGGCACTGGCATAGCCATACTGCTTTTTGAGCACTGCTAGGGAGACTAATTTGTCATATTTTGCCTTGGCGACCAGCTCCAATTCCTCCTTTGCCTTTGTCAAGATAGAGACCCCCAGTGGGATCAGACCCACAGAGACCTGTTGGAGATAACCAGCCAGCAATCGGTTGCGTTCCTCCTCGGTGATATCAACATTTGACATCTCATCCTTGAGGTACTCACGCGCCTTGGCGATAGCGGGATTGTTCCAGAGACGCGTGCAGACCGCGTCCAGATTGTCCATAAATTCCGTAGTGGTAGTGTCTAACTCCATATTACACACTCCTGTATGGCACGCGGATAGAGTGCGTAGCCCGCTCGGATGCCAACCTACTCTTCAATGGTGCCGCCTTCTTCTCTGCCAGCCCCAGATAGTACTGTGAGCGGTTCATCCCGTCTTTTTTATTCGGGTTGAGCATCAGCTCAGAGAGTGCATAGTACACGATAGGCTCTCTCCATCCCGCAGAGAGCGGGATGTTCTCTCTGGCATCAGAAACAGTCTCTTGGTGATAATAGTGTAGCTTGATACGCCTACCTGCTTTCATCGCTGATCCAGTATAAACAGCAATAGTCTGTGCGTCTATCACAGCATAAGGCACATAGATACCCTCTGCACGGTGATTCTCCTCTTCTGATATCACTCTGTGCACTTGTTCACCATCGATATACACAGCGATACGCTTCTCCCAATCATCAGGGAGCCTATAGCTCTGTACACCATCGATGGTCTCTATTTCCCATGTCTTACGAAAGGGCAATGCCTCCGTACTAATCCAGCTAAGTGCCGCATTGACCGCATCTATTAGTGCAGCATCATTATATCTCGGTCTGTCAGCTACCGTATCTCCGAGCTTAGAACGCAAGGAAAGCAACAGACGCTCGACAGGTACTGCCATTAGAGACCCAGTCTCGGTATCAACACACCGATCATCTCATCTTTTGAGAGCTTACCGTACTTGATCTTCTTGGACTTACAAAGCTTCTTTAGCTCTATAACTTTCATCGTCATTAACCCCTCAATCGTCAGCTCTCCGTCACCGGTAGCTGGGGCAGTTGGGTCGACTGCTTTTTCATAGCTCCCGCTCAAAAAAGCATCCAGATCTTTCACCCCGTGCACGATCTTGTAATGCGGTGTACGATGCAGATGCACCGCCTCGCTCTGACTGCACACAAAGTAATCACCGGGATGCAGCGTCACTTTGTCCCGTAGCTCCCTACCAACACGCGTCACCTCTGCCAGCCCTATATAGTGCACCAGAGACAGACCCACCAGCCAGACTCTTTGCTTCTTTTTTTTCTGTACCGTTGGCATCACAGTCTCCTTATTCGATCGTGCTTGGGGCGACAATGACACCATAGTCTTTGTTGTGGAAGATGCTCTGTTGCTCTTCAGTACTCTCGCCTACTAGTTTGACTTTTTTGGCTGCCATAAACTGTTCTTCATATATACGCAGCTTTCGACCACTGTCGTAGTTGTCATCCTCCCCATAGTCTGGCACCTCATCAAAGGCCTGACACATCGCTCCTACACCCATCATGAAGTTGATTTCAGTGACAGTATCATCATTCGCTTTGTATCCGTCAAATCCCGTGTAGCTTCCTGAAAACCCGGTATAATCAGGTGAATCCGAACGGATGATCCCGGCACGCTGTACACCGTTACTCTCTGTGAGCTTGGGTACTTTGATGATCACGGCATTGCGATAGGAACCACCATAGCCCTTCAAATAAGTAGAGATACCATCTTGGGACTTGCCCTCCTGCTCAGTGATCCAGCGTGGATCTCTGATTAGTGCGCTGTAGCTCTTGGGTCCTACAAAAACGGGGTAGTACTCCCCATACTGCTTGATGCCGTGCTCTGTCGTCTCCTCTACATACTGCGTCTCCAGTGGTGGGTGATCCTCTCCGCCTCCATCAGTCCAGCCGTTCTCTGCGCGATCGAGCATCTCATCGAGTACATAGGTGTTGAAGGTGTCTCCGACCTCGAGATCTGCGGTGGTGTCTCCGACCGTACCGTCTTGCTTGACGATTACCTGATTAGTTGCCGAGTGAGACAACGAGTAGTATTTCTCCTTTATCGCAGTAAAGGCAAACCACTTCGATAAATTTTTCCTTTTTGTTTCGAGCAGTGCACAAAGTCGAGTTCGCGTAAGTAGCTTACTGTTGGGCATGTCCTGCTTACGTGCCAGCAGAGTCCCCCGAAAAGAAAAGGGCAAACCATTCCCTTCGTCTCCCGTGTCCTCAGAGAGGTTTTGGTTTCCTTTGACCCCATCACCACCGATATCAGGTGCAACAAATAGGGTCACTGCTGACCCCACTTTGTCTACGTCCGGCAAGAGGACAACGCAGTTGTCTCTCCCCTCTCCTGTGAATTGAGAAAAAGGATCTCGCTGTGCTGCCCTCTCCTGTATCTCCTCTGCGATCACCCGCAGCTCTCTCTCTCCCGTAATATCAAAACCCATTATCTTCCTCCGTATAATTTATTTGCTCTGTTTGGTGTTTCCACCGTTCGATTTCTATCCACATCCGCACTTTTCCCTGGTACTCCAGAGAGTGCAACGGGCAGATCTGGCACGCCGTCATCCCCTGTCGGGTGTGCCTCGTCATAGGCCATCTTAATCTTATCCAGCAATGCATCCACATCATCGCCTTCTTTTTCTACTAATCTCTTTTTAGCTCGTGTGGGCATATCTTCCTCAAACCACTCTGACACCGCGTCAAAATCCAGATCTGGATTTTTCGCCTTGAAGCGAGCCTCTGCCTCAAGTTGGTACAAAGATTGTTCTTTAGCAGCGATCTCCTCTGCGAATGCATCTACCGCCTGCTCTTCTGCTGCGACTACAGCATGGACAAACTCCTGATGCTTAGCAGAGAGAATTCGCCACTGTGCAACAGGGTCTGAGGACAGATCTAAAGTATCACGCTCCTCCTCTGTAAGGAGCGTGTGTAGTTGAGTCTTGAACTCTGTCTCCAGCTTATCTCTTAGGCCGCCTAAATCCTCTTTGGCGTTGGATAGGCGTGCTTTCTCCTTCTCTAGAAGCTCCCGTGCCTTGACGAGATCAAATTTGGCGGGATCAAGTCCCTCTTCAGGTGCAGACTTTTTCTTTTTTGACATATTTATCCTTTTATTTTAATCCCATATTTTAGGAACTTTTTATAAGGATTAAAAAGGGGGTGCCTAAATAGAAAATTATTATGACGCTACCCTGTGCAACCGCACGACCAGATATAAAGTAGCAGATAACGACAGACTGTACCGTACGGCAATCTCCCGCAACAGTGCTATAGTGCAGGGATGTACCGTAAATTTCGGCATACGCACAGATGGCTGTATCTTCGGCAGTCGCAAACCCCTTGGCGGGTACCATGGCAGGTATCGCCAAAGACCTTTGCTATACCATCCCCATATCATCCGTTCCACCGTACGAGAGCGGCTCTCTTTTCTGTCTTTGGCAACCTCAGAGATATAAGAGAAATCCTCCTCTGTGATCCGCATGTGTGTGCACAGATGAACACGTCTGTCCACCACACCAACATCAGACCAACGCTGTGCTATTGTAGCACCGCGTCCTCTCTGGGTTCCCGTCTCACTCTTGGCATAGCGAATTCTCTGAAATATTTTATCCATCTTACCTCTCCAGCCTTGCCATTAGCTCCTCAGTACTCAGACTGTCTAGCTCCTCTTGGCTCAGACTGTTTTTATTGGGAGATATGATACTGATCTGCTTGCCGTGCACTGTCTGTATCGCAGAGGTGAGCATACCATGATATGTGGCAACTACTCCCATACTGCTTGATCCCTCCGCAATTTTATCTGCTTTTCTTAGGTTGTTTGCCATTTTTCCCAGTAGTGCCTCTCTACTTAGGTTTTGCCATATCAACTCCCGCGATACTTTTTCTGCATAGTCACCTATGATCTCAGTAGGCAGGGGCTCAGTGCGACCCTCAATAGCATCTGTAGCCTGCTCTATGATCTGCTGTTTGACTGTGTCTCCAACACGAGACAGCAGATCCTCAGGCAGCAGAGCAGCAACAGCTGTCTCTAGTGAGTCAAACCGCTGCTTGACCCATTCCTCCTTTCTCGCCCAGCCCTGCACCGTCTTTTCACTCACAGAGTATCCTATCTCTTGAAAATGCTGAGCGGTGGCCCTAGCAGAGAGATCATGCGTCTCATAAAACGCCCTTATCCTCATCTTATCGTCTGTATTATATGCCATTCTACACTCCATTCCATATTTTGCCACCACCGCCCGTGCGTCGCTGTGGCGTAGCAGTGACAGGCTTTGATTCTCGCCCCGCGATCACCTCTGGTCTCACAAAGCTTTTTGAGAGAGGATCTATCACATTATCTTCATTGCTTCTCCTCTCTGGATTGTACGCTAGGATCTCTTTTGTTAGCTGTATAGCAAACCCACTGTCCATCATCTTGCGAAATACCAAGCACCCCGACTCCAAGGGGTGACTCATCATATTGATGACACTGTTTTTTGATACTTGATTATCTGGCTTATATTTTCGTACCCAGCTTTTTACCTGCGGACGATTCTCTTCCTGTGCTCTGGCATTATAAGTGGCGATCTCTCTATGCAACACCACTTCTAGAGTGATACCGCCACCTGCACCCTCAATGAGTACAGGAGCGTCAGGATAAAGCAGCATTAGTGCGATCAGTTGCTCACAACTGCCGTACACATCCCACTTACCAGCCCGCCCATCGAGTACAGCTGTATATATCTCCTCTTGCTGTTCCCACTTGCCGACTACTACAAGCCCTCGATCGTCTGCCGCATCCTCTAGGCTCTCTGCATTGTCTACTAGGATATAGTGGGACAGATAGCTTGGTATCTCCAGATCAGAGACCCAACTCATAGACTCTCGCTTAAAAAATCCAGCCTCCTTTTCTTCTGGATCTTGCATGTACTGGCGTAAAAAGTCCGCCTTGGAGACAGAGCGGTATTGCTTGACGGCAAAGTCCAGTCCATACTCCTCTGTGCTTAGCGTCGTTAGAGGAGGGCGTGTGACGACCATATCCCTGTAATACACCTCCATATCCGGTAGAGAATGAGAGTGTAGATAGACCAGCCGTGCCGCCTCATACCAGCGCACCTGCTCTCTCTTTTTTTTGTACTGCGAAAACTCAGCAGGCTTGATATGCCGGTGTGCCACTTTGTAGGCGAGAATATCCTCTTTCAACCCCTTGGCAGCGATGTTTCTTATCTCTGCACTCTCCGCCTCACTGCGTTGTGGACGATTCTCATCCTTACACTCTACCCAGTCATAAAACGCCGTGAAACTCTCCATATCATTAACCAGTGGCAGGGTCAACACCTCCCATGCACCACCAGCATCTGCTGTGCCGTCCTCTCTTTTGAGGTGCCCGACCAAATCATCCTCATTGAGACGCTGCATGATGACGATCACCGCCTTGCGCCCCTCCAGCCTAGTGAGTACGGAAGAGCTGTAAAACTCTTGTACTCCCCTGCGCTTTGCCGGAGAATGTGCCTCTGTCGCCTTATGTAGGTCGTCTAGAATAAAGACCTCAGAACCCATCCCCGTAGTCGCCCCATCCACAGAAGAACCTTGGAACCCACCACCGCCTGCATTACGCCAGTGTGCCTTGGTATTGAGCTTTGGGTCGAAGCCATGACTAGGAAAGAGCTCACCATACAACGCTGACTCCATAATCCCCTTGGTCTCACCGGACACCACCTCGGAGAGGGTCGCACCATAGGTGGCATACTGTACCTTGAGCGTAGGGTCGATCCCTTGGATATAGGAGGCGAACTGTCGCACAGAGAACTCTGTCTTGCCCGACCTGGGCGGCTCCTCAATGATCAGTCTGTCATTGAGCCCCATATAGATATCCATCAGCGCCCTGGCAATCAACGGATGCCACCACTCTTTTCGGAGGTGTTTTTTGTATGAGTTCTTAAAGACCGTATCCACATACAAGAGAAATGCATCAGGTGTATCCCCACGGCGTATCACCACATCCCGCAACGCACGCCGATCCAACTCCTCTTGGACAGGATCATTTTTATGACTACCTCTACTCACGGCTTGTTGCTCCTTTTTTATTCTCTGAAAACTCACACGAATCACAATACAAAATACTTGGGGAGATACCCAAGTATTTTTCTGCTGCACACTTATACCGATAATGTGTAGGAATATCTACTTTTTTTTTGATACTGCTTTAAGTTTCTGTTTCATCGTCTCTCCCGCTTTGAATATGGCAAGTCTCCCAAGGAAGCTTTGACACACTTCCACTGCTTAATATCCCACACCTTACCATAAGCATCAAGACACCTGCTTATCTCAGCATCTGCCTTTGTTATTACTGTAAAAATTAGTATAGATAGCACTAATACTAATTTATATTTATTGTTCTTTGCGACATCAAGCATCGATGGGTCTCTGTCTATCATGATAGTCTCATGCCTCCCATCAACATCAGATGCAAGGCATACTGGCGGGATGTCAGTGTGGCTGGGTTAGCACCCTGCTTTTTCATATGCTCTATCCATCTTTTTAATCTTTGTGTGGCTTTTTCTTCTTTTATAATCCCATAAACACTCATGAGACACTCCTGACATAACTCAGACTCATGTACTCCATTTCTCCAGATATATTTTTTGCCTATTACAGGATAGTAAAATTTTTTATATATAAATCGTGTCATTCTCTTTCTCCTTTGCTTTTAAATAGCTTCTTCTTGTTTCTTATTGTTGAAAAAACCCCCCAGCCTCAAAGCTGGAGGTGGAGGTGGACTCACTGTCTATTATGCCTCTTCTTAAAAAATATGGGGATATCTTCAATGGAGAGATCTTTTGGTGGGAGCTCTTCACTTGTCGAACCCTTACATCCTTGATCTTTTTCCAATCTACTAGCATTGGGTATGTGGTTTTTACTATTGCCGCCTGCCCCCAGCGGCTATTATAGATGGAAGCAACGCCACACCCTATCCTAATTGCTGCTTCTTTTACTGTTATGAGTTCTTTTTTTTCGTTGTTCATTTTGTCTCCTTTTATGTTATTGACAAGTTTATATTACTAAAGTCTCTTCTGCCCTCTCATCTTCATACTCGATGATGTAGTCTTTTTTTTGTCGTATGCCGCGAAATTCAAGATCTTTATTTATTTCAACTCCTGTTTTGAAATATCCTCCTGCACCCTTTGACTTGGTTTGCATAAACTCCCTATTTCCTCCGTGGATTTCATCTCCGTCGTTGTTAAATTTCGCTTTTGGCTTTTTAAAAAACCATATGGTATGTACGAAGTGAGCGGCATGCTTGGAACCCATGGGCATGATTTCCCCTCCGGCAGAATGTGCGTTGCTCTGTTGGCACACAAACAGGATGCTCAACCCATAAACGATTGCCAGTCTCTGCAATATTCTAAACTTTTCTGCTTCGCGGAGAGAAGAGTTCCCGAAGTCACCTGGTACCGACACTACCATTTGTGAATCTATAGCGACCACGCGGACTCCCTCCGCGGCATAACGCTTGATCAAGGATTCTATCTTGTAGATATCCGTGAACCTATCTTCTATAAACAAATTTTTTTTTGTAAAATTCTTGTGTTTGTTTTTTATAACCATATTCTTGGCAGAAAACTCCAAAGGGAAAAACATGCATTTCACCCCAGCCGTAGCACAGTTTTTAAGCACCTGCACTACAAATGATGTTTTTCCTGCATCTGGATCCCCCATCACGGCATAGAGCATCCCCCCATGAAGCCCTTTTGCTCTTTGATCATAAAAAGCTACACCTGTTTGATAGATAGGAGTCGGCGGCTCGTCCTTATATCTCTCTTCAAGCTCTATAAAGGTCGCTACCTCTGTGCTATCACACAGTAATACCCTATCCACCTCTTTAGAGAGTATTGATGCACTGTTTGCGGCGGTAGCCTGTGCAATCCCCTCCAACCCAGAGACACACGCTCTCCAGAGTACACGCTTTGACTGCCACTCCACAAGCTTCTCAAAGCCAAACATCATGTGTAGTATAGGCTCTGTTCTGACTACCGCTTCAAGTGCCTCATTTGAAAATGATTCTATGGTGGCCGCTTCTGCCCGTATCATCTCCAGCGACACTTCTCCGTGTCTCCTTTCTATCTCTTTTACCATGGTGAGTATCTGCTTGTGCTCTCTTTTGAAAAAATGCTCCTCTCTCAGAGACGAAAGGGCAGCATCTCTATCAGTAGTGGCAATCTCTATGATCCCGCACAACACTGCCCTTTCTGTCTCGAC
>JAAXPZ010000059.1 GCA_012329065.1 Sulfurovum sp.
CAGTTGTGTATATTTTCAGGTTAATATTCTATAGATCTTATTTCCCATTGTCACGCTCAGTATGGGAATGAGAAATGTCGTAGGGGTGCCCCTCGTGGGTACCCATTGGTAAGGCGGGGTCAGGTGATTTGTGATTTGTTGCGAAGCAATGAATCATGAATCACCTGACCCCAAAGACTGTGATTTGTTGCGAAGCAATGAATCATGAATCACCTGACCCCAAAGACTGTGATTTGTTGCGAAGCAATGAATCATGAATCACCTGACCCCAAAGACCCAAAGACAGGCGGGCAACCACAAGGGATTGCCCCAACAACAAAAATGAAAGGAGAGTCGATATGTGGCGTACTATCATGACCCGCATTATCCTCATCCTGTCGCTTCTCTTTTCATTTTCTTCTGCCGCAGAGGTGGGTGATAGTATCTTGAACAGTGCAACTATCAGTTATACCATAAGTGGCACCGATAAAAATATGACCAGCAACGAGGTCAACAACACCGTAGTAGCCACGCCAGCAACTATCGAGTTTTTGGCAGTCACGCCTACAGGCACAGCTGAGACCCTGCAGTCTACTACATATATAGATAGCAATGGCAATCTAGTAAGCCAGCCTAATCCATTGTTGCCAGATGGCAGTACTATAACACCTCCTGCTACTGTAGGAGTAGTAGATACTGCTGTCTATACGGAGCAGGATTTGGTGCTCATCAGAGTGATTGATATAGATCAAAATACCGATATGCTGACTCAGCAGACTATAGAGATCAATGCCACCAACCCATCTACAGGCGACATAGAGACTCTGATACTCACAGAGACCACGCCAAATAGCGGGGTATTTGTAGGCTATCTGCACACTACGCCAGCAGCTACACAGCATGGCAATGGAGATATATCTGTCAAGGCAGGAGACCACCTGTATGCTACATATGTGGATAATGGCACACTCATTGAGGTGGTAGCAGAGGCAGAGGTACTTGCTATGCAGTTTAGGCTACTAGCCAGCAAAACACAGTCCAAGGATGTGGCAGGCATAGGGGAGTTTGTCAAATACACTGTTACAATAGAAAACATCAGTAGTATAACGCTCAACAATGTACTTATAGAGGATAGGCTACCAAATGGACTCAAATACCAAGATGGAAGCTTCAAGGTAGATGGAGTTCTAGCAGCAAGTACACTTTCGGCTGATGGGAGGACCCTTAGTTTTATTCAGCCTATACTTTCAGCTGGACAGAAAGTAGAGATCAGCTATGTAGCACTCATAGGGGCTGGTACCATAGACGGCAAAGCTGTCAATATTGCATGGGGAAGCTCTAGATATGGTGGCAAGTCCAATATCGCCAAAATAACTCTCAAGATCAAAGAGGAGCTACACCGCAGCAAAGGTTTCATCTTGGGAATGGTCAGAGATGCTAATATCTCTTGCGAAGCAGACAAAACCAGCCCCAAAGGAAAAGATGCAGTTGTTGCCTCTTCTGCTGTAGCTTCTGTGGAGGGTGAGGCAAACAAGCCAAAAGGTTGCGGTGTGGAGGGCATCAAACTCTATATGGAGGACGGCAGGTTTGTAGTCACTGACAAAGAGGGTAAATATCACTTTGTCGATGTGAGCAATGGTACTCATGTGGTGCAGATAGATGATGAGAGCTTCAAGGGCAGATACAAGTTGGCTAGTTGCGAGCAGAACACCCGATTTGCAGGCTCTTCTAGGTCACAGTTTGTAGATATCTATCAGGGAAGTTTGGCTAGAGCAGACTTTTGTTTGGAGAGACTGCCAGGGATCACAGGTAGTGCCAAACTGACTATGAGTATCAGCAAAAAGAGTAGCAACGAGATAGAGATTACACTCAAGATAGACAAAAATATGGGTCTCATAGACCCTGAAGTGTTCCTATCTCTATCTGAAGGGCTTGAGTATGTCAAAAACTCTAGCAGTAATCATATAGAGCCACACTTAAGTGAAGATATGATAGCCGTGAAGTTAGGAAAGAGTACTGTGGTCACGCTGAGACTCAAGAGCCTAGATGGAGCCAATCCAGATAAAGAGATCAGAGGAATACTGTATTTCGATACTCAGGTAAGTAGTAATCAAAAAAGTGATATTGCTCAAGTGATGTTCACTACAGATAACCGTATGAAAGGTACTATCTCTCAGATAACTCAAGCAGAAGACTCCGTGGCACTCAACTCTGTAGGAGGTAAAACACCTATAGAAGCAGGTGACTATAACTGGACCAAGCCTACAAAGCAGGTCTATATGCCTCAGTACTCAACTAATGATGTGGATGAGCTAGGCAAAGAGCCTCGTGTAGTCTGGCCACCAAAAGGTTGGATACCAGATATCCCATCTACTAGAGTAGCGATTCTCTATCCCAAAGGACATAGTGTAGAGCTACAACTCAACGGACGCAAGGTCAGTATGCTCAACTATGAGGGGTTATTTAGAAGCAGCAGCCGTGAGGTTAACATCATGCACTTCAAAGGTGTTGACTTGGCTGAGGGCAAAAACACCTTTACAGCATTGATCAAAAAGGGTGATAGTGTGGTCAAGAGAGTATCTAGAGTGGTATTTGTAGAGAGTAGAGCACCCAAGCAGATGCAGTTTTTGTCAAAGTACTCTTATTTGATAGCAGATGGCAAGCACTCGCCGATTATAGCAGTCAAATTTACAGGTCCATCTGGTCATCCTCTTAGGGGTGGAATGGTGGGTAGCTTTACTACTGATGCTGCACATGAGCCACAAACTATGAGTAATGGCAAGGGTCAGTATACTATAGACTCAGAAGGAGTAGCATATATCAAGCTCAAGCCTACTGCTATCGCAGGTGAAACACAGCTAAGATTTAAAATAGATGACAAAGAAGAGCTACTGTCTGTCTATCTCAAGCCACATCTCAGAGAGTGGATACTAGTAGGGTTTGCTGAGGGTACAGTAGGCTACAACAAGCTAAATGGCAATATGCAGTCGCTCACAGCCAAAGGAGCCAAGGACAAGTGGTATAAAAAAGGCAGAGTAGCATTCTTTGCCAAAGGTCGTATCAAAGGTGACTGGCTGTTGACTATGGCATATGACACAGGACGCAAAAAAGGCGACCGAAAGCTGTTTGATACTATAGACAAAGATGCTTATTATACGCTCTATCAAGATGCTACAAGCCAAGGATCTGAAGCACCAAGCACCAAAAAGCTATATCTCAAACTTGAGAAAAATCACTCTTCCATACTCTTTGGTGATTATAATACAAAGCTGGACAAAACAGAATTAGCAAACTATACACGAAGCTTCACAGGACTCAAAGCTGATTATGGAAGTAACAATATTACTGCCACAGGATTTATCGCCAAAAGTGATAAGCTGTTCTTCCGCGAGGAGCATAGAGGAGATGGGACTAGAGGTTATTATCAGCTTGGGCAGAAACCTATTGTAGATGCCTCAGAGACTATCATCATAGAGGTGAGAGACCGCCACAGAGAAGAGATCATCTTGGAGAGCAAAGAGCTCCAGAGATACCGTGATTATGATATAGATTATGACAAGGGTACAATATATTTCAAAGAGCCTATATATAGTACAGATAGAAATTTCAACCCTAGATATATCGTAATCAAATATGAAGTAGAGGGTGACGGGCAGAGCCACTATACTTATGGGGGCAGAGCGGCCATCAAAAGTAGTGATGGCAAATATGAGGCAGGTGTCAGCTATATCAACGAAGAGACAGGCTCAGGTGACAATACTCTGTATGGAGTAGATGCCAAGGCTAAACTCACTGACAATCTGGAGATAAAAGCTGAATATGCCAAGAGCAGCAATGGAGCTGATGGCAACAAAACAGAGGGTGAAGCTTTAGTTGCAAGTATCGAGTACAAAGATGACAACCTAAGTGCTAGAGCATACTATAGGAAACAGGATGGCTCATTTGGCTTAGGTCAACTCTCTGCTGTTCTCTCTGCAACACGCAAAATAGGTATAGATATTTCTCAAAAGATATCGAAGCTATGGAGCATAAATGCTACTCTCTATCAAAACAGAAAATACGATGACAACAGTACTGTAAACGATGAGAATGTATTTGAAGCAACAGCAAGCTTCAAAGAGAAGCTTTGGAATGGATCGTTTGGGTATAGATATGCCGACAATACCAAGACTAAAGCCACTCACCAGATCATAACCAAGGTTGGACGGGATTTCATGGATGGCAATCTATACCTGTGGATATCTCATGATCAAAGCCTAGGCAGTAACGAAGATGAAGAGTTCCCGACCAAAACAGCCCTTGGCTTGGACTATAAGTATGATGTCAACACTACGATATTTGGCAAGCTAGAGAGAAGTGATGGCAGCAAGGGTGTAGTATGGAGTTCTAGAGTAGGTGTAGCATATGAGCCATGGAAAGATAGCAAAATCACTTATACTAGGCTCTATGACTCTGGCAAAGATGGATCTAGGATATTTGACAGCATAGGGCTGACTAGAACACTGCTATGGAAAGAGAAGTGGAAAGTGAAGCTAGGCTATGAAAAAGGTATCGAGAGCGGAGATAGCAGTAGTGGAAACAAAGATTTTGATGCTTACAATGTCTCTGTGAATTATACGGCTGAGAAGTACAGTGCTGATGCCTCACTTGGCTATAGAGATACAGACGGCGAGGATAAGGTAAATCTAGATGCTGGTGTATATATCAAGCAGAGTGATGCGATAGGGTTGGCAGTGGCTGTAGGATATCATAGAAGTTGGGACAATGACATAGAGAGTAGAGATGCAGATGCGAAGTTCGCCTTTGTATATCGTCCGATAGAGAGAAATTGGGTGGCACTAAGTAGGCTAGATTTTGTCGATAAATATAGCAAAACTCAAACAGATGAGACGCGTACTAGAAAGCTGATCTCTAATACTCATATCAACTGGCAGGCAAGTGACAAATGGGAGTTTGGTTTACATTATGGACTCAAACATGTAGTTGATGATATAGATGCTAAATCCTACAAAAGCTGGACAGACCTAGTAGGACTTAACGCCAGATATGACATCAATCCTAAATGGTCAGTAGGTTTACAGGGTGCGATATTGCACTCCTATACTGCCAAAAACTATGACTATAGCTATGGAACATTTGTAGAGGCAAGTCCGCAAAAAGACACAGTATTTACATTTGGCTACAACGCAGAAGGGTTTGAAGACGAAGACTTCTCACAACAAAACTATCACCAAGAAGGAGCCTATCTCAAAATCAAAATCAAGTTTGATCAGGATAGTGTAAAAGGGCTGGTCAAGGGGGCAGTGAAGTGAGGTGGGTAGTGTTTGTGCTATTTACTGTTTCTTTTGCACATGCTGCACCACTTCAATATCTAACCAAATATTTAGTTCCAGAGACTGCTTTTGAAAACCCAGTTACTAACTGGAATGCAGGAGATGATTCTAGCATTCAAGTAGATATAGGTTTTTCTTTTCCTTTTAGCGGCACGACATATAGTCGGGTTTGGATAAATTCTAATGGTATGCTGGGCAATGCATCCAATAGACACTTTGTTGTATCGTGGAATAATGTACCCCATTATCCAAATGCAGG
>JAAXPZ010000035.1 GCA_012329065.1 Sulfurovum sp.
CCATACACAATAAATTGTGATAGTCTGCTGATAATGTGGTGCTTTCCTGCTAGTTCTATGCGGGGTTTTCTGGTCATCATCACTCCTTGAAGGTAGTATAGCAGAAAAGAGATTAGATTATCATTATCACCTGACCCCTATGCTTTCTATGCTTTCCTATGCTTTCACCTGACCCCTATGCTTTTGAGACCACAGGAAATGCCCTTCAAATAATACAAATAGCCATTTTCTGACCCCTTTCCTTGGGAGATTGGACAGCAGACTTTGTACATTAGTTTGACAACAATCTCTATGTATGTTAGAATACAGTATTAAAACATACAAAAGGAAGACTTATGACAGCAACAGTAAGGCTAGACGATATACTAACACATAAACTAGAGACTCTTTCTACTAAACTACATAAAAAAAAGAGTGATGTTATTCGTGATGCAATAGTATTTTATGCACAAAATATAGAAGCTACACATAAATCTAAAATGCTAAGAGCGGTGGAAAAAGTGATGCAAGCAGATAAACGGGAACATAAGACACTAGAAGGTACACTGTATGACGGTATCTAAGGGCGAAATATGGCTTGCTAATCTTAATCCTATCAAGAAGAATAATGAAGTAGGAAAGGTTCGTCCTGTGTACATCTTGCAAACAAATGAACTGAATCATAGCGACTATCCTACCACTATAGTATTGCCATTGACAACAGTACTTGTGGACGATGCAGAACCTTTGCGTATGCGTGTTACAAAGAGAGAAAAGCTTCAACAAAATTCGGATATCCTCATCGCTCAGGTGAGAGCCATTGACAATAGTAGGTTTGCTGAGAGGTTGAGTGTCTCAAATGACGAAGAGATGAAAAGAGTGAAAAGACTGTTTGATGAAGTGCTGGAGTAAGATGTCAAATAGACTTTAATTTTAAAACTTTAGAAACTTTAGGGTGAAGCTACGAAAGCAGACCCCTACAGCTACACCTTTGTCCAGTATTATTATATCATATTGGATTTTAGGTACAATTATCTATCAAGATTAATCTTGAAATAATTGCTTTATCTCTTGCTAAGGGAATGATAGACCCTAAAGATTCGTAAAGTTCTGGGCTATGTTTTCTTTGCATACTTTTACAACAAGGCTTCTATAATTTTTTAACATTATTAATTCCTCCCATAAGTTACAATCAATCCATCTCTTTCGATCAAAAATTCTCCATTATGTCTTTCATATTTAATACTTCCATCACTTCTTAAACCAGTATTACTTGCTCCTCTTTTATTGAAGTTGCTTGCTTGTCGCATATATTTAACATAATTACCACCTCCTCTGTCATCAGCATGATATCGAATATTCTTACCAACGGTACCAAAGTTTCCTGTCCCCTATCCCTTATATAAACCTCTAGCTTCTTTAAATGAAGAAAATGCCCCTCTGTACACCACTCCTCCAACTTTCCCACCCAAAGCACCAGCTCCAAGCATACCAACAGCATAAAAGCCACCTATCTGACCATCATACCATTGAGAAGCTATATCGTAAGTAGCTCCGATGTTTGTCATGGTGAATGCTTCATAGGCTATATCTCTATAGCCCATATTAGCATATGAATCATTCCAAACATCATACGCCCAATCATGCAAGTCACTCCAAGAGTAATCATACCAAGATGGATCACCATCACTATATATTACTATCTCTTCTAGCTCTATAATCTCATATCTGCTAGGATCAACATAGTATAACGGATTGTTTCTTGCATAGCTGTATCTGTTGAAATCCTGTGTATCATATGGATAAAAATACATTTGGATCAGCACTTATGAACCTAGCTATCACAGGATCATAAACTCTACCATTTATATGAATCAAATGTGTCTTTTGTATATGCTCATGTCCTGTGTAACCTCTATGGGTTATTGGGGCACTAAGGTAGCACTTCACATCAACCCATAAAAATCACTAAGAGCATCCACCTCCAAAAATACCCTCTTTCCTCCGATAGGGTGTATAAAACCAAGCCTCATCGCATGAAGTCCCATGCGTCCGTCTTTTTTATTGAAAGGTTTTTTACCATAGCGTTCGTCACCTACAACGGCATTGCCCATCCATGCCATGTGGGTACGGATTTGGTGTTGTCTGCCTGTTTCTATGCGTACTTCCAGCAAGGAGCGCTTATCGCTACTCTCTAGTGTTGTATAGTGGGTGATAGCTGTCTTGGCGTGCTTGTGCGTACCGACATGCATGCGGTATTCGTTTTCGTCAAGTCTGAGTGGCTGGGTGATAGTGTCAGCCTCTACTTTGGGTGTGCCAACTACCACTGCTAAGTAAGTTTTTTCTGTCACACTCCATTTGTCCATCACTGCTTCACGCACCTCTTTTGAGGTAGCAAAGAGCAAGATGCCCGAAGTGTCGCGGTCTAGTCTATGTACCGGCCAGAGTTGCATTCTGTCTTGCCCACGGCTAAGTTGTTGACGCAGTAAGGATAGAGCGTGATTTTTGTTTTCTTTTGTTGTGCCTACAGAGAGAAGTCCTGCGGGTTTGTTTATGGCTATGAGGTTTTTATCTTGATAGATGATATCTAGCTTGATTTGCTGCCCTAAAGTCTGTTGTTCTCTGTGTTGCACCGTTCCTATATTTACGATGTCGTTTGATATTATTATAAAATCATGTTTAGTTTGCACTTGTCCGTTGACAAATATAGATGAACCTTGCAAGCGTTGCTTTACTGTTTTTTTTGACCAGCCTTCATTGTCTACTAGAACTTCGAAGAGAAAAGGTAATAGTTTGCCTTGAGTGCTTACTTTGTATTGTTGTGCCATCCTAAAGCTTAGCTACTTTTCTCGATAATATGCACATCTCTTTGAGGAAACGGAATAGAGATACCTGCTCTATCGAACTCTTTTTTGACTTCCTCATAAAGCTTAAAGTGCACAGCCCAATGATCTGTAGGTTTTACCCATGACCATAGAAGTAATTCTACTGCATTGTCTCCATGTGCACTAACATGGATGCGTGATGCGGGAGATGTCAATATGTCTGGCATACTTTTTACTACACTCTCTATGGCTTTTTTTGCCTGATTTATGTCATCACCGTATCCTATGCCAAAGGTATGTGCCAGTCGTATTTGTCCATTGCTATAAACATTTGTTATGCTTTCATTAGAGAGTATACCATTTGGTATGATGATGCGTTGATTATCCAAGGTTCTTAGAATAGTTACAAATATTTGTATCTCTTCTACTTTGCCTTCATGTTCAGATGTTTTGATGTAATCACCTACCTCAAAAGGCTTGAAAAAAAGTATGAGTACTCCACCAGCAAAGTTTGACAAAGATCCTTGCAGTGCAAGCCCTATAGCAAGTACAGCTGCACCAAGTACTGCTATAAGTGATGTGGTTTCTACTCCCAGCATAGTGACTACAGAGATGATAAGCAAAAGTTTTAGCACAACAGAGATAAGACTCTTTAGAAAACTTCTAAGTGATATGTCTGTATGACTTTTCTCCAATCCTGCATCTACAAGTTTAGTTATTTTCGTAATGATCCAAGCTCCTATGATATAAGTGACAATAGCTAGTAAAAGTTTGGGTCCATAGCTCATAGCCATCTCTGTGGCTATGTCGATATAGTGTTGTATATTATTCATTTCCTTTTTCCTTTTTCCTCTATAAGTAGTAGGTATTTTATCTAAAGAGATATTACTTCTTCCCTCACGCATGATACTCTAGCTTCCAAAAGAGTAGCAAGCATCAAGACTTTAGGCTAGGGTGACAAAATCGTCAATAATATGACAATTTGACATATATCTTTATACTCTGCGTAAATATAGCTAAAATCCATCCATGTATCACAAAAAGAAAGAACGAATCTATATATCAGACTTGCTATCAGACCCAGCTGTACAGTATCCTGCATACTATACGCTTAGCAACCATATGTGTAAAAATGAGATGCTTTTATCTGCTCTTGAGATGCTTCATGGCTTTGATTTTGATGGGCTTTGTGTACCAAAAAAATATGAAGAGATTTTTTCTGCATTTTCATCAGGGGCATTCCCTATATACAAAGAAAAGTATATTGTTGGATATTTTGGTGGCAAAATGATGTATCTTGAGTCAATAGGATGGAAAGGAATGCCAGTAACGGCAAGTATCTTTGAGTTGGATAACTGGTTGCTCTGATAATCAATTTTAGCTATAATTTAAAATAAAAGGATAGCTTGTGACCCTCAAAGAGATAATTAAAGAGTATAGTTCGATTATATTTATAGCGTCAACTATATTAGTCATGTTTCTTTTAGCTTCTTGGCTATCCCCTACTCCAAGAGAACAACTAAGCTATCTGCAATATTTTTTTATGACTCTGGCAATATTTTATGTATTGGTCACCGTTATAGTACTTGTAGTGCTTGGCTTTAAAAAGCTTGGATACTACATGGCTATATTTTTAGCTATCACCATATACATGGGTGGACTGTATGCGGCAGCTATCACCATACTCCTTACATACCTCTCATGGGGATTTGTCTTTGCACTGGAAACACTTCTAGCCTATCATGGTGTCAAGAGTGCAAAAGAATGGTTTGTAAAACGATATGACTATAAAAGTTTCGAGAGTGAGTATCGTATATTTTATCCTCTTGTTATGTTTCTATATTTTTTACTTGAATGGGCACCAAATAAATTTCATGGAGAGTCAATAGCAAGCTTTAACCCAAATAAAGTGCTTGAAGAAATGAAAGAAATCCTAAGATAAAAGAAGATCCTCAATATCGACAAACTCGATAAGACTATCTTTCACCACAGCGACCTGCTTGTGGCAGGCTAGTGAGGGAAGAGAAATATAGTTATGTATCTTTCTAGCTTGATGATAATGCCCCTCTATGACCCAAAATGCACCTGCATAATTGTCAAATATCTCCTTAGCTTTGCTATCAAAATTGCTAATCTCGTGACATATTTCTTTTTCTTTTAGCCCTGCGGTTTTTTCTGCGACTATGTTTGGTCGAAGTATTTTAATAACAGAGAGTACCAAGGAATTTCTAAGAACTTTACTCATCAAGGAATGCTTCCATCCTACAGCATATCTATCACCATGAGAAAGTCCTATAATGAAGCCATTCATTCCCATATATTGGGGCTGATCTTCTCTTCTAAATATCTTGATATTTGTAAATATCTTACTAAGTTGGAAATCGTGATTTCCCTCGAAATAATATATAGGAGTGTGCTGAGCAATAGATTTGATTAGCTCTATAGCTTCTTTATTTGGAGCATAACTTTTTTCAAAGCTACCGATCAATAGATCAAAAATATCCCCCATGAGAAACAATTGCACTGCTCTGATTTTTTTACTGTCTATTTGATATAGGAGTTCTAAAAGTTCGGTACCGTGATTAGGATAATGTGCATCTGAGATAAACAATGCCCCATCCTCTATAGTTTCATAATTTCCCACGCCTCCCCTTCAAGCATCAATGTATTGTAAAATTATGCCGTAAATGTACTTAACAGGAATAAACTACTGAAAGAATAATAGGTAAATCTCATGGCATCGATGCCATGAGATATCGAACGAATGTTATAAAATAGTGTATCTAGCTTGTAGGTATAGGCTGAACAGCCTCTTTTTCTGCTTCCATCAGTTCTTTTGTAATCTCATATTTTGCTTTTTCTTCAGGAGCCATCTCTTGCATTCTCTTTTTTATCTCTGCGATATAATCTGCTTTATCTTCAGCAGTTACTTGGTCTCTCATCTTGTTAAGATCCTCTAGTGAAATTTTTGAAAAATCCGCAGCGAACATCGTTGCAGTCAGTAAACCTGCAATTAAAATAAACTTTTTCATTGTGTATCCTTTTGTGTTTTTTCTTAAAATCTTAGTTTTAAGATAGCAGAAGTTTACAACAAGAGAGTGACTGAAATATTATGGAAGTGTGACTTAAATATTAATCTCAAAGAGTCAACCTATGGCACATAAGCAATTGTAGGTAGCCCCATCCCTTCATCATATCCACACATAAGATTGGCAGCTGCAAGAGCTTGAGAGCTAGCACCTCTAAGTATATTGTCAATAGCAGAGTTGACAAAAAGGGCATTACCATTACTCGCTGCAAATATATCGCAAAAGTGTGTGCCAGCAGTATTTTTGATACTCACTGGCAATTCTCTGATACGAATAAACCGATCATCTGCATAATGCTGATGGAGTATCTCTAATGGGTCTATATCCTCTTTGAGTGTTGCATATATAGATACTAGCTCACCACGAGTAGTAGGGATCAGGTGCGGCACAAAGTTGACACTCATTTTTACTCCACCAATCTTGTCTATTTGTTCTGTAATCTCTGGGGCATGGCGGTGCTTAAGTGGGTTGTAGGCAAACATATTGTCATTTACTGTCACAAAATGTGTAGCTTCACTCAGCCCCTTGCCTGCACCACTTACTCCAGATTTAGCATCTATAAACATAGGTGCTAAAGTGTCTATATATGGTATAAATGGCAAGATACCTAGTAATGAAGCTGTAGGATAACATCCTGCTCCTGCCACTAGCTCGGCGGACCTAATCTCTTCTCTATAGTATTCGATCAAACCATACACGGCCTGATCGAGATGTTCTTTGTCTTCATGTGGACAATAATGCTCCTCGTATGTATCTAGCTCTAGACGGTAGTCTGCAGAAAGATCCACAATTTTGACTCCTTTCCCCATAAGCCCTTTAACCAAACCCATAGAAGCCTTGTGGGGAAGTGCTAAAAATACCAACTCACAGTGCTTGACTATATCTTCTTGTGAAGCCTTATCCACAGGGAAGGTTATCACTCCTTCCAATGCTGAATGAAGTGTCTCAATCATAGTATCGCCAGTTGTGGTTGCTAGGTAACTTAGCTCAAATCCATTGTGAGCTATAAGCATCTTGACCAACTCAAGCCCAGTATAGCCGCTAGCTCCTACTACTCCTACTTTTATCATTTGTTTTCCCTCTAATCCAGTACAATCTCTTCGTACATTATCTCTTCTATGTCAAACTTCTTGACTCCATCAGGAAGCTGAAGTGTTATCTCGTCCCCCTCTTCTTTTCCCAATATTGCTTTTGCCATGGGTGAATAGAAAGAGATCAACCCTTTTTGAGGATTACTCTCTTGTCCGCCGACAATCGTATATTTGAACTCTTCGTCTGTATTTTGATCCACCATAAGCACAGTAGTGCCAAAACTGATTCTTTGGTGGGCTGACTTAGACGGGTCTATAACCTGTGCTCTACTAGTCAGATCAGTTAACTCTACGATTCTGGCCTCCATGAGACCCTGTTTATCTTTGGCAGTATGATACTCTGCATTTTCCTTGAGGTCACCCAGTTCTCTTGCTGTATCAATGATCTTTGCTATCTCGCCTCTCTCTACGGTTTTGAGATGCTCTAGTTCCATAGACAGCCTAGTATAGGTATTTTGCAACATTGGCTCTTTTTGCACGGACTGTTCCTTGAAAAGATAATCTCCACTTAGAGATAATATTTTTTCATGTATTATACCAAATATAGATATAATTGTGTGGATTAAATAATATCAAGGAAAAAAATGTCCAAAAAAAGTATACTTATTACCAATGATGATGGATTCTGGTCCAAGGGGCTTCATGCACTAGCAGAGGCACTACGGTCTGAATATCTCGTGACAGTTGTTGCACCTACTACGGAAAAATCAGCCTGCGGTCACTCTCTCACTCTGACTAGACCTCTGAATTTCATAGAGATTGATGATGATTTCTTCAAACTTGATGACGGCACACCTACTGATTGTGTATTTTTAGCACTAAATAAACTTTTTAGTGAAGATAAAAAACCGGACCTAGTCATATCAGGCATAAACAAAGGTGCCAACATGGGTGAGGATATCACCTATTCTGGTACCGCATCTGCTGCCATGGAAGCAGTACTTCAAGGTATTCCTGCAATAGCCATCTCTCAGGTATGTATAGATAAATGTCAAAACATTGACACTTTTGGATACGAGCTGGCTCAACAAAGTATTCTAGAGCTTACTAGAATGGTATTCTCTGGAGGTTTTCCTCTGCCTCCAAGAAAATTCCTCAATGTCAACATCCCGCCAATCAAACCAGATGAGTGCAAGGGATTCAAGGTCACTAGAGCGGGCAATAGAGTATATGGTAACGACGCACGAGTACACCATAACCCAAGAGGTGTGGAGTACTACTGGATTGGCTTGCCTAGGCTTGACTGGCTTGACACAGAGGGGCACATCACTGACTTTGAAGCTACTAACCAACAATTCGTCTCTATTACTCCTGTGCATTTGGATATGACAAGTTACGATGACATAGAGCTATTGGAGAAATGGATTTGAGGCACGAGCGATGTCGTATACTCTTTGGTGAAGATGATTTCAAAAAACTCCAAAAAGCTAAGATTATTATTTTAGGCGTAGGTGGTGTTGGCTCATATGCTCTTGATTGTCTGTATCGTACAGGCGTGACTGACATATGCATAGTAGACTACGATCACTACGATGAGACAAACCAGAACAGGCAGATAGGCTCCGAAGCTGTAGGCGAACTCAAGACCAAACGACTACAGGAACTCTACCCCAAAATCACAACTATTCATCAAAAGATGGATTTGGCTTGGCTGGAGAGCTTTGATTTCTCGCCATATGATCTGATCATCGATACAGCAGACACCAGCAAAGTCAAGATAGAACTTGCCAAAAAAGAGTACAAAAAACTCATCATGTCGCTAGGCTCAGCCAAACGCTATGATGCCAGCAAGATAGAGGTAGCATCCATATGGAAAAGTCATGGTGATGCGTTAGGACGCAAGATACGAAATGAGCTAAAAAAGGCTAGATTTGATAGGAATTTTACTGTAGTTTTTTCTCCAGAAGAAGCAAAATGCAAAGAAAAAGGCTCTTTTGTTGGGGTGACAGGAGCTTTTGGGCTAGTCATATGTTCTGAAACAGTTAAGAGGATATTAAAAGAATAGCTCTTGTGGTGCATATAAAGTATGTTATCATTCCACAATCAACGAACAATTAGGTCAACATAATGAATAAAAAAGATTTTGAATACTACAATACTATGTTAGTGCATGGCACAGGTGCTAAAACTGGCCCCATAGCACCTACTATCACTACAAGTGCGGCATTTGGCTATGCTGATACCTATGAAGCTGAAGGTATATTTGCGGCGAAAGTAAACAAGCCTCTATACTCTCGCATGGGCAACCCTACCAATGCCCAACTAGAAGATATAATAGCAAAAATGGAAGGTGGTGTAGCAGCTATAGCAACCTCTTCAGGTATGGGAGCTATAGCTATGGCATGCACGGCTATATTATCTTCTGGCGATGAGATACTCTGTGTAGGTGGCTTTTTTGGCGGTACGTATACGCTTGTAAACGAAACTCTCCATAGGTTTGGTATCAAGAGTAGCTTTTGCAAGGTAGATGAGTTTGAAAAAATCGAAGAGGCACTTGACAGAGGTGTCAAAATGGTATTATTTGAAACAGTAGGCAACCCGAGCCTAACTCTTCCAGATGTTCAAGGTATCATAAATATGTGCAATAGGCATCAGACCTTGGTGCTTGTTGACAATACTGCAACTCCTTTACTACTAAGACCACTCGAGATGGGGGCAGATATAGTGGTACATTCGAGTACAAAAAATATATCTGGTCACTCTGCATCTCTGGGCGGCATAGCTGTTTTTCGAGCTGTGGATATATACAAAGATAAACTTCTGAGAGAAAAATACAAAGACTTGCACCCCTTTGTTAAAAAATTAGGAGAGAAAGCATTTTTTGGAATCTGCAAAAAGAGAGCACTTCGAGACTATGGTATGACCGCCAATGCCTTTGGGTCTTTTTTGACCATGCTAGGGATAGAAACTCTTGGGCTTAGAATGGAGAGAATAGGTAAGTCTGTAGAAAGTATAGTCAAGCTATTGGATGAAAAATTGCCCGCAGGCATAAAAGTAAACCACCCATCACTCCAATCAAGCCCAGACCATTCAAGGTACTGCTCAAACTATAGCAATGGTTGCGGACCTCTGTTTACGCTGGATTGTCGCAACAAAGAGAGAGCCTTCGATTTATTAAATGCTCTGAACATGGTCATTCAGACTGCAAATATTGGAGATAACAGAACTCTCGCATTACATATGTCTAGCACTATATATAGTGATTTTGATACAGAATCCAGAAAATTTCTAGGTGTGCATGATGGGCTCATTAGAATTTCAGTAGGACTAGAAGATCCTTTGACTATAGTCAATGATTTTCTACAGGCAGCAAAAAGCACCAAGGGGTAATACATGGACACAAAAAAAGATCATTTTGCAAACAAAGCAAAAGAGTATGACAAAGAGGTCAAAAGAGTTGGCAATGTCTCTCGCATAGCAGACCTCATACTAAAAGAAGTAAATCTTACCAAAGAGATGAGTATTATGGACTTTGGCTCAGGTACTGGGCTGTTGCTAGAGAGGATTGCTTCTCATGTTGGCAAAATTACAGCGGTAGATATCTCCAAGTCAATGAATGAGGTTTTAGAATCCAAAAGATGCAACCTCCCATGTGAACTTGAGATATCAGAACTTGATCTATCAATATCAAATTTGGATAAAAAATTTGACGGTATCATCTCCTCCATGACATTGCATCACATCGAAGATACAAAAGCACTCTTTGACAAACTATATAATATGCTTGATGATGGTGCTAGCATAGCGTTAGCTGACCTAGATACAGAAAATGGTTCATTTCATACAGAAGATACTGGAGTTTATCATTTTGGATTTGACAGGGATTGGATCGTCAATATTGCCAGAAATACGGGATTTAAGAATATAAAAATACAAACTGTAGCAAATATAGAAAAGTCACATGGGAAGTATCCTATTTTTCTATTGACAGCAAAAAAATAGTATTATTAGTGCATCAACGACCAGAGGACACAAATGAAAGAGTTAAGCACGGAAGCTAGACGACAAATATTAGACAGCATTAGAACTGTACCAGACTTTCCAAAGCCTGGCATCGAGTTCAAAGACATTACTACTCTGCTTGGAAAACCAGAGATATTTGACCTACTTATGGATCATCTTGAAGCTAGATACGAAGGTTATGATTTGGACTATGTTGCTGGGATTGATGCTAGAGGTTTTATCTTTGGCTCTATACTAGCAGACAGGCTCAATGTGGGCTTTGTTCCAGTGAGAAAAAAAGGCAAGCTCCCCTACACAACAGTATCAGAGAAATATTCCCTAGAGTATGGTTTTGATGAAGTAGAGATACATATAGATGCTTTTGGACACAATGGTTGCCAGAGTAATGGTAAAACATCCAGAGTATTGCTAATCGACGACCTAATAGCCACTGGAGGCACAGCTGTGGCAGCCTCAAGGCTCATAAATCGTATAGGTGCTACCTGCGTTGAGGCATGCTTTATTATCGAGCTAACATTTCTAAATGGCAAAGAGGGGATTTCTGCCCCAGTATATTCAGTATTGACATAATATGGCAAAGAAACAAAGCAACTGGAACTTATCTAGAATTATTCGCGAGGTGCTTCTGCTTGTAGCTACTATCTTTGTGGTCACTAATATTATCAGTTATTTTAGAGCACCTGCACTAGATAGTGACAAAATACCAGATATTCAGGCTACACTGATAAATGGCAAAGTATTTGATATTAGTCAATATAAAAATAAGCCTGTACTCATAAACTTCTGGGGAACATGGTGTCCAGTATGCAAGCAGGAGGCCAGCAATATAGAAGTTGTCTCTAAGCGTTATACTGTGCTTACTATCGCTGTCAACTCAGGAGTAGATGAAGAGATACGCCAATGGATGCAAGAAAAAGGTGTATCTTATCCTGTACTCAACGATAAAAGTGGGGCATGGGCAAGCAAATTCAAAGTCTCCGTATTTCCTACTAATTTCATATATGACAGTAAAGGCAAGCTCAAGTTTACCGAAACTGGCTACAGCACTACTGCTGGTCTGCTTGCACGCATGAAGCTAGCAGAATAGATTGGTAGTATCTCAGATGAGAAGCATATCAAAACAATCTATGATAACTCCAGATATACTAGCTGCACTCCCCTCGCCGTGTTGGCTACTAGAAGAGGATAAGCTTGAGAAAAATCTTCAGATATTAAAACATATCAAAGACAGCACTGGGGTCAAAATACTGCTTGCACTAAAAGGATATGCATTATGGCACTCTTTTGATCTCATAGGCAAATATTTAGATGGTTGTTGTGCCAGTGGCGTGCATGAAGCGATGCTATCAGATAGAGAATTTGGCAAAGAAACCCACACTTACTCCCCTGCATACAAAGAACAAGACATTGCCGTCATAGCATTCATATCTAAACATATAATTTTCAACTCAATTGAGCAACTAAATAGATTTTTATCAAAAGCAAAAGAGGCAAACTCAGATATCTCTATAGGTCTCAGAGTAAATCCAGAATACTCAAAAGCACCAAAAGAGATATATAATCCATGTGCTCCCTACTCTAGACTAGGAATAACTATCGACAACTTTGACGAATCTGCTTTAGAATTTATAGATGGACTGCACCTTCATGCACTATGTGAGGAGAGTGCTGACGCATTAAAGACTGTGCTGGAGATTTTTGAAGAAAAGTTTGGCAAATACCTAGATCAAATAAAGTGGGTCAACTTCGGTGGAGGTCACCACATCACCAAGCTAGGATATGATACACAAAAGCTAATAAGCATCATCAAGCATTTTAATTCTAAATATCCACATCTAGAGGTCTATCTAGAGCCTGGAGAGGCCGTAGGCTGGGAATGCGGAGTGCTTGTAGCTACTGTGCTGGATATCGTTCACAACGGCATAGATATAGCCATCTTGGATACATCTGCTGAAGCTCATATGCCAGATACTATCATTATGCCATACCGTGCCGAGGTCAGAGGAGCCAGAGAGGCAGGCATCAAGCCTCACACCTACCGACTAACAGGCAATACTTGTCTGGCAGGGGATATCATGGGAGACTATAGTTTTGATGAGCCTCTCCAGGTAGGTGACAAGATCATATTTGAAGATCAGATGCACTACAGCATGGTCAAAGCTACCACTTTTAATGGTATCCCCCTGCCCTCCATCGCTACACTGCAAAAAGATGGTAGCGTAGACATAATAAGAAAGTTTCGATATAAAGATTTTAAAGACAGACTAGGCTAGCCCTTTATGGCTATTGCTGAGATGAAGCGTCCGCTACAGCTATCCTTGCGATAAGAAAAATATATATCACTATAACAAGCAGTACAGATATCGCTAATCTCGATATTGCTACGCATCAAGCCTGCATCAAGCAACTGCATGCCATTGATAGCCTTGAGATCAAGCTGAAACTTGCCCTTTCTCTTGCTGGGCTGCACTATTTCACTATGATCTACAAAATACTCTGCTACATCCAATCCTACTTCATAGCAACATACTCCTATGGCTGGTCCTATGGCAGCGATTATATCTTGGGGTCTGCTTCCATACTGATTTTGCATTGTTTTTATAGTCTTTCTGGTTATATTACTCTTGCTTCCTTTCCAGCCTGCATGCACAGCCCCTATGGCTTTAGCTATAGGGTCATATAGTAGAATCGGAACACAGTCGGCGGTGAGGATTGTCAATGCCATATGGGGCAAATTGGTTACTATAGCATCTGCCTCTACAGCATCAGTTAGATCCCTCCAGCCCATTTCGTGATGACTATTCAATACAAAAACTTTATCCCCGTGCACCTGCCTAGTACCGCAAAATCTATACTCTTCACCAAAATGCTCTGCTAGCTTTCCTCTATTTTGCATAACCTGTTTCGAATCCTCGCCAGTATGCAGTGCCATGGAAAAATCACATGCAGATCCCATATCCTTCTGTGTCACATGATACTTTGTATATGGACAACCATCAAGTAGTTCAAATTTCATTTATAATACCTATCATCTTTTTGATATAATACCAAATTAATTTTATTTGGAGCAACAAAACATATGGATATAGATTGGAAAGAGGTTTCAGAATATGTACGGAGAATACCAAGCAAATTTAACTACCTGCTAATATTGCAAACTTTCCCTCTCCTTTTTATCTCTTCTATGCTAATAAAAGAGATGAATCCTGCACTCTTTCACAAACAGATGATATATTATATAATAGGTGCTATAGCCTTTACTATTTCTGTTTTTATACCTTGGAAAAGGATATTATGGTGGTTTGCTCCTGCTAGTTACTTTATCAATATATCACTCTTGGTTGCTGTTGAGTTCGTAGGACACAAGGTACTCGGTGCCCAACGCTGGATTAAGTTACCAGGCTTAGATTTTACAGTTCAGCCCTCAGAATTTATCAAAGTTAGCGTAATTTTGATGCTGGGTTTCATGATCATACACAAGCCTCCTCCAAACAAAGGTTATGGCTTCTTAGATTTTGCTGTGCTCTCTGCTGTAATTATGATTCCATTTATACTTATTGCAAAAGAGCCAGATTTGGGTACGGCATTGGTTCTACTCATGGCAGGTTATGGCATCCTTTTTCTTGCAGGCATAAATTGGAAAGTTATTATAAGTATTATTGCCTTATTGGGACTCTTTGCGCCACTACTCTACAACAACCTACATAGCTATCAAAAGAAAAGAATTAGTGACTTTGTCAACAAGCCAAGCTATCATGTACAGCAGGCTCTTATAGCTATAGGTTCAGGCGGACTCAAGGGAAAAGATGAAGCAGAAGCCACACAGACACAACTAAAATTTCTCCCCATTTCCACAAGTGACTTTATCTTTGCCTATCTAGGGGAGAGATTGGGCTTTACTGGCATGCTCACAGTGATCACTCTATATATTTTGCTCATCATACACCTACTCAAGATATCGCGTATTTACAGCAAAGATCATCTCATAACAACAGTTGCCTCAGGGATGGCTTTTTTATTTTTTATTTACATGGGTGTCAATATCTATATGATCATAGGTCTCGCTCCTGTTGTAGGTGTACCGCTGCCTATGTTTAGCCACGGAGGCACATCATTTATTATTTTTTCTGTTTTATTCGGAATTTTGATAAATTTAATCGCAGTTAAAAGTTACAAGGAGTATAATGCCGATTCCAAACTAACAATGATGAAGAAAGAGCCTATACAGCGTTCCATGAAAGTAAGTACTCACAAGAAACGCAAACACAGTTCAAGAAGCATCATATAACGAGCGGGTCGGTAGCTCAGTTGGTTAGAGCACTCGGCTCATAACCGAGTGGTCGGGAGTTCGAGTCTCCCCCGACCCACCACTACAAACAACCCCCACAGCGTAAACAATCAACTTTTTACAACTTTCTTAAGATTCATATAAAAAGACTTTAGTAGCCTATCGGTAACCTTTTTTTATGTTTAATTATGAAATAAAAAAATATCTTACAAAATTCTATTTTGTAACACTTTTCTAACCCAAAATATGCCAAACAAAAAGGTAAAATTAAAGCACAAAAGAATTCTAGTAATGAATGGGAAATACTACTAGAGGAAAAAAACAAAATCTAAAACAACTTTATCAATTTCTTGTCTAAAAAAGTACTTTCTAAAGAGGATTTAGATTTTAAAGTCTTTTTGAAAAATAGATAGGTTATATGTTTTATAACTTATCAAAGAATATTTCACATTCTACAATAAGCTTATCTAGCCTTACATCATTTATATTAGCTTCATCACTTTTTGAGTGCATATAAAAAAGAAGTAATGTATCTTTATTGTCTTTATAAAAATAATAAACTCTATGCCCAGCACTTTTACCTTTATTTGAACT
The DNA here is from genome assembly GCA_012329065.1 of Sulfurovum sp. Classification (GTDB taxonomy): domain Bacteria; phylum Campylobacterota; class Campylobacteria; order Campylobacterales; family Sulfurovaceae; genus JAAXPZ01. Next base: position 15,830 of record JAAXPZ010000035.1, read on the forward strand.
AGAATTAGCCATTCTAATTTTATACACTTTATCTTTTAGTGGTATAGCTGTAGTTGGTGATGGATTTGTTTCAAGTA
>JAAXPZ010000030.1 GCA_012329065.1 Sulfurovum sp.
AGTTCGTTAGGGTAGAAGAAATTCTACCTGTATTTAGTCACTAAACTTAATTTCGCCTCATAAATACTGTCTGGAAATATCCGACTCAGTTACCACACAAATTTTCAGTTTAATTATCTAACTGGGGTACAGACTCAAATCTGAATTTGCTCTCAAGGGCATTTCTTCGCAAGCTCATGGCAAGTTTATTATCAAGCATCCAATAATTTTGCACCAAAAGGAGAAAAACAGTTACCAAAAGCGTCATAGTGAGGTGAAATAAGAAAAGTTGTTTTACTGGTCTGAAAAATGGGGAGCATTATAGTTTTCAGTAGACTCTAAAATTATAACTAGGCTATAGAATTTTATTTTAACATAATTACCTAAAAATCTACTCTCAAATACTCTAGTACTGTCTCTCTAAGTGTGTCACTCACCTCTAGGTCTTTCGCCAATATATCAAAACTTCTAAAGTGTGCTACTGTCGTTTGTACTATCTCTTTTGAGGCTTTTGCACTGAGGTTACAGTACTTTCCAAAAGAGAGCAGATCGTCGAGACTAAAGTCTGTCTGCTTGCCTTGGAGTGTGAGTTGGTGTACCTTTGTCCAGTTGCCAGTAGGGTCAAAGGCATAGGTCAGGTCAAAAGCAGGTGAGAGTCTCCACTCTCCTCTCTTGTCCATCAGAAATCCAAAGTTTTTTGTATGGTCATCTTGGTTTCTCCCCACGATGTTAAACACTGCTCGTCTAAATATCTCCGTCACTGCATCTTGCCCCAGATGCAAACTTCTAGCTGTCAACACCAGCTGTTCGTAAGCGTATGCCCCTGTGGTGTCTCTGTCGAAGTGTGCCAACCCTGCCCATGAGACATAGTGAAGTTTACTGCTTTTGCTTTTTTCGTTAATCCTATCAAAACGCTCTATCATGAAGTGGAAGTCATTGCCTGTTTCTATGTAGTGAGTTTGAGGCATGTCTATGCCACATTTTCTAGCTATTTGTGCATAGATGTACTCTATTTTGGTCATGCCTTTAGGGTCTTGTTTCTCTTTGTCACTGTTGGAAGCAGAATCAAACTTCAGTAGCCAGTAGGTGCATGGTTCATCGTAAAGTACTGTACCATCATAGAGTTTACCATCATCTTTCATCGCTACCAACGCCTTAGACCTTGCTCCGCCTGCACTAGACCCTACTCTTATGAGATTGAGAGCATCCTCTTTATTTTGTGCTTCTTCTAGGTTTTTTTGTAGCATCTCTTTTTTGTTAAGTACCAACTCTGCCAATGCAAAAAGTGCTGCGATGTCAAGTGCCTTATGTGTCGTTGCATTTTCTTCAAACTCAAGCGGATAATACTCCAAAGCACCCATACCCTTATTGCCTATGTAGAGTAACCTGTCTAGTGTTGTGACATCTTGCATGTTTATGTGTTTTTGTGCCATAAATTGGTCGATGAGCTGGCTACCAAACTTGTCAGGAAGTGAGTCTGCAAAAAGCCCCGACACGCCCTTAAAACTCCGAAAACTAATCTCATGGAACTGGTGTCTGTAAGGAGGATATGGCATCTTCAAAGGGGAGATTTGTATAGCAGAGAGAGCAAATTGCGGTTCATACTCAAATACTGTTACATTACTTTGTCCATCGTAGCCTAAGTAGCCTACGGCGGTACCCCAAAGTTTTATCTCTACTACCTTTGTCATGCATCTTCTCCCCAAACAAAAGAGCTACTTTTAGAAACTGTTTTACGCTTTTTAAAAACACGCTTTTTAGTAGAAGTATTTTTCTGAGCTAGAGGACTAAAAGTCTCAGCAGGGGGAAACAGCAGAGCTAAGGCATCTAGTCTGTTCACCGCACGCAAAATGGCTAAAAAATTTTTAAGATTAATGTTTTTACCGTTTTTAAACCTATGTATGGCATCTTTACTTACCACACCTTTTTGAGAAACTTCTTCTTCTGTCATATCTAAAGAAAGTCTGGCTTTTTCATAGTGCTTTGCCATTGCCTTTATTAGCTCTTCATCTGTCATCAGCGTATAGTTCTGCATGAACACTCCTTTCATTACCGCACTAAGTAAATACCTCAATTTTTGATGTAGTGATTTTGTTCATAATCAAGGCAGATGTTTGAAGGACTCGCCTTAGCGAATTCGAAAAAATCTAACGCAGAGTATGGGCAAAAGCACTGCACCCGTAGGGAAGAACGAGAGAAGGCAATCTGCAAGCAAAAAAATCTTTGAATTAACCAGTTAGTCCTACAGATTCTTTCACTCACATATTACCTCCTCTCATTCTTTCAAATATTGAGGTATTTACTTAGTTCGGTAATAACTAAGAAGAGTATAGCATAACTTTGTATATATGCTATTTATTTAGTGTATATAGCTTATTATATTGTATATATACTAAGTATGGATAGTCTTTAAAATCCAAAAAACAACCCAAAAGTCATTCATTACACCTTAATGTAGTCATCCTTGCGACCTAAGTTTCTAAACTTTACTACTGCTTTGCTCTCTGCTTGTGACTTGTTGTCTGCTGAGACATGTGTCATCCACATAGGTTTACCATTTTTGTAAACCCAGCACTCATAACCCATTTAAACCTTTTTTGAATCTTCTTACACTAGATAAATTTTATTTGATTCTCTTCAATATGTAGTTCTCGTTCAACAACATGACCTCTATCATCATCAAAAATATAGTTTATGTAAGATGCTTTTTGGATTATTATTTCTTCCTTTTTAGCTATTGAGATTCTTAAAATTATTGTAAGATTATTCAAAAGGATTATATATGTCTAAAATAAACCCCAAATTAGAAAATGTACCAGAAACCATGCTTTGGACACTACACAATAGAGCAACAGAAGCCATGAGAGAAGATGGCATCATAGAAGATGAGAAGTGTATAGAGATATTTAAAGCTATAGATTATGATTATGTAAAAAGTTTTGGCAAAGCAGAGCCTTCACATGCGGTGAGATCTTTGGATTTCGACAGAGAGATTAGAAGCTTTTTAGAGGAATACCCAGATGGAATTATAATCAATCTTGGGGAGGGTTTAGAGACGCAGAGATTTAGGTTTGATGATGAGGCACTGTGGATATCTGTAGATTTGCCAGAGTCCATAAAAATACGAGAACAGTTTATAGAGTCAGATGAAAGGCACTTGCATATAGCTTTAAGTGCTACAGATAAGTCATGGTTTGATAAAGTACCCAAAGATAAAGCTATATTTGTATCTGCCCAGGGTTTATTTATGTATTTTCATGAAGAAGATGTTAGAATACTACTGCAAGATATTGTAAATACATTTGAACAGGGCTACATAATGTTTGATACCATACCAAGGCTTTTTTCACAGACAACAACATCTAAAAAAGGATGGAAAAAAACACCACACTATACAGTACCAAAAATGCCATGGGGCATCAATAAAAGCAAGATAGAAAAAACTTTTAAAGATTGGCTAGGTAAAAAAGTAAAAGTGTATGATATCGGATATTCTACTTTTCCAAGAGGAGTTTCTGGATGGTTTTTTTCTTTTTTATCATCTGTACCTATATTGAGGAATATAACACCAAGTATTGTGAAAATAGAGTTTTAGCCAAGATGGGTCTAAATTTTTATGTGTAACCTATATGTGACTATGTATCAGCCTTATATATGTAATTGATGTCTATCATTGTTTTTTTATCTACATTCTGCTATTCTAGAAAAAACTATAGATGGGAATTGAATGCTTATAGATGGACATGGGCGAGAGGTCAATTATCTTCGGGTTTCGGTGACAGAGCGGTGTAACTTTCGCTGTCAATATTGTATGCCAGAGAAGCCATTCTCTTGGGTTCCCAAGGAAAATCTTCTCTCTTTTGAAGAACTTTTTTTATTTATGAAAGTTGCTATCGATTCAGGTGTCAACAAGATTCGCCTCACTGGAGGAGAGCCACTCCTTAGAGAAAATCTGGATACTTTTATCAAAATGATACATGATTATAAGCCTGATATTGATCTGGCACTCACAAGCAATGGATACCTTCTTCCCAAAAGTGCCCAAAAACTTAAAGATGCAGGACTCAAGAGGCTAAATATATCACTAGATACACTCAAGCCCGCTGTGGCAGCACAGATAGCCCAAAAGAATGTACTTGGCAAGGTTTTAGAAGGGATTGAAAAAGCACTTGATGTAGGTCTGGGTGTCAAGATCAACATGGTTCCTCTAAAAGGTGTAAATGATGGTGAAATTGTGGACATATTGGAGTATTGTTATGATAGGGGCATAAAGGTGAGATTTATCGAATATATGGAAAATTCTTATGCCAATAGTGATTTGCAGGGAATGCACGGCAAAGAGATACTTGCCAAAGTCAAAGAGAGATACGAGATCAAAACAGTGGGCAGAGAAGGTGCCAGCCCATCATTTAATTATTATATAGAAGAGCTTGATTATGAGTTTGGCTTGATTGATCCACACAAGCATGATTTTTGTGACAACTGTAATCGCATCAGGCTTACAGCAGAAGGCCATCTCATACCCTGTCTCTATTTCGATGAAGCACTGAGTATCGCTGAATCAGTAAGAGAAGGTGATGTAGAGGCTGCAGCCAAGGTATTGGCAACAGTGTTAAAAGAGAAACCCAAAGAAAATCGTTGGAGTACAAGTCTAGAAGATGGAGACACTTCAGGTAGGGCATTTTATCAGACAGGTGGGTAGGCACAGGATATCTATAAGATTTCGATAGTATAATATCGTTTTTTTAAAGGGAATATATGAGTAAAAGCAAACTATATATAAGTAGTTTAATATTTGCAATATTGATTATAGTATCAAATTATCTAATGCAATTCTATATCAACGATTGGTTAGCATATGGTGCGATTGTTTACCCATTTACCTTCTTACTCACTGATGTATTGAGCGAAAAATACAATAAAAAAGATGTTTTTAGGGTAGTATGGATAGGTAGTATTGTTGCCATAGTTCCTACAATTATGATAGCTGACTATAGGATAGCTATCGCTTCCATCGCGACATTTTTTATAGTGCAACAATTTGATGTGAGTATATTTCATAAGCTTAAAAAAATGTATCCTAAGCTTTGGTGGGTACGCAACAATGTAAGTACAATAATATCTCAATTTTTTGACACAGTTATGTTTTATACATTGGCATTTGCCTTTATTATGCCCTATGAGAAGATAGTTATGCTAATCATAGGTGACTATACTATCAAGGTCGTCATGGCTCTGCTTGATACTCCTGCATTCTATCTGCTTGCTGTGAAAATGAAGCCAAAACCAAAACCAATCAGATAGCCTATATAACTATGGACTGGTTTTTGAGACCCATCAAGTTTATTGATAGTATAATAAACTATTAAAACAAAAGGATTACAAATGAAAAAAATTAGTTTAGTGGCTCTATCGGTTTCCTGTATGTTCTTTATCTCCTGTGGAGACAAGGCAAAAGAGGTAGCAGAGAGTGCTAGCAATAGTGTATCCGAGGCAACAACAAAAGTTGTAGACACAACAAAAGATGTCGCAACAGAAGCTAAATCTAAAGCTGCAGAGATGACAAAAGCTACAAAAGAAAAAGTCACTGAAGTAGCTGAACCTGTAGTAGATACAGTAGCAGGAGTAGCTCTTTATGCCAAATGTGCAGGCTGTCATGGAAAAGATGGTAAAATTAAGGCATTGGGCAAATCTCCAGCAATTGCAGGATTGAGTATCGAGACACTAGCTAGTGATCTTAAGGCATACAAGGTAGGGACACTCAACAAGAGTGGTATGGGTAGCTTGATGAAAGGTCAGATGGCAGGTATGAGCGATAGCGATATTGATATTCTCTCCGCGTACATATCTTCACTCAAATAAAGTAAAATTCAAGGCGGCTTCTTTGCCGCTTTAATCCTCTAAATAACACAAAATTTATCTTATTTATTTGTTATAATTATGTTACTTTTTTACTCTCAACGCATAAAAAAATCACTGTATTTTATATAAATGCCAGAAATCAAGATTTTTACTATGATATTTCTATATAATTAAATGTATACCTAAAACAATTACTATAATGCTCCTCCAATGATACCTCATGATGTAGAGGGGCTATTGCCTATCACTAAGGAAAATAACTCATGTTTGGGTTGCCATATGCCAGAAGTTGCTGCTAGTATAAATGCTGTAGCAATACCTACATCTCACTTTGCAGATTTTAGACCAAAAACTGCCATTGGCAAAGATGGTCGGATCACAAAAGAAGGAAAAGGTGTAGATAACACTAGTGACTTCAAGGTGGTTGCAACTAAGATGGATACACTGAGTCATACTAGATTTAACTGCTCTTTGTGCCATGCTCCACAGGCAAAACTTGATCCGTTGGTCGGCAATACTTTTAAGCCAGACTTTGGCAGTGAAGATATGAAAGTAAAATCAAACTTGCTTGATGTTATAAATGAAGGCGTAAACTAAGTGGCATCTAGGAGAGATTTTTTTAAATCATTTACTAAACCGCTTATACAGACAAATAAGGAGACCTTGCCTATTGTGGTGAGACCTCCTTATGGTCTGAGTGAGTCTCTTTTTCAGAATGAGTGTCCAGATTGCCAAAGCAAAGCTTGTGTCACTTCTTGTGAAGAGAAGATTATATTTGTTGGTGAAGATAATACAGCACAGTTGACATTTGCAACTAGTGGTTGTACTTTTTGTGATGCATGTGCTGATGCATGTGAGGTAGGTGTATTGAGTCTAGAATATGGTGGATATAGAGATAAAATAGCAGCAGATTTTTTGATAAATACAAAGAGCTGTGTAGCACACAATGGCGTGATATGTTTTTCTTGTAAGGAGCCTTGTATAGACGATGCGATATTATTTAACGGCTTGTTTAATCCCGTGATTGACATGAGTCTCTGTACTGGCTGTGGATTTTGTATCTCCGTGTGTCCAGTGGATGCCATAGAGTGTACGCCAACAATGATACAAGATATAGATGTGGAAAATATAGCCAAGATGGAGGCCTAAAGTGACACTAGATAGAGCCAGAGAGTTGAGTCCCAAGATGCTTGAAAAATTGAAACGAGAGATATTCTCCGAAAGAGAACTCATAGTAGTAGACTCAAACTATGAAGAAGAAGATGGTGAAGAGGTTGGTGAGTTAAATCCAAGTGATTTCAATTATTTTGTCTATATTCCAGAAGCCTCTAGAGAAGTGATAGGAGATGATGGTTTAGTTAAGCTAGTCTCCATGATAGAGAGTAGTGGAAAGTTTGATAGCTTTATCGCTTCTGAAGATGACCTGTTTGGCATAAAAAGTGATCTCAATGAGGATATGATATCAGAAGTACTTCTTGGGTTTATGGAGGATATCGCGTCATGATGCGCCTGTTTTTGATGTTCGCCTCTATGTTTGGTTTGGTATGTGCGACTATTACTATCGAGCCATATCAGAAAATAGCAGTAGGAGGCTATGCAAAAGATATTGTTGTGCATGGTGGTAATATCTACATAGGTACAGATGACGGTAGAATGCAGATATATAATTATCAGACAAAACAGTTTGAGGGAGAAGTCAAATTTCCTGATATTAAGGATTTTACAGGGGATATAGTTCCTACTAGGGTCTCGAGTCTAGATACCATGGATGGTAGGTATATTATGCTTACAGATAGTGGTATAGGCGGCTATGCTAATATCTGGTTACATGAAAACAATAGCAGTGTTAAGTTGATTTCGCATGAAGACAAAAGAACTATTGTCAAGATTAGATTTATAGATAAAAATCATATACTTCTTGGGTATCTTGGCAATGAAGTATCGCTATTTGACATAAAACAGAAAAAAGAATTATATAGAACACAACTTTCATCATCAAAATTTTCAGACTTTGCACTCAATAATGATCGAAGTAGAGCTGCGTTTGGTTGTGAGAGTGGAGTGATTACTATCGTGGATGTGAGGACAGGAAAAACAATCATAGAGCTCAGTAGTATCAATAAAGACAATACCTATAAAGTTGATTTCAAGAGTGGTATTGTATCAGGTGCTGGGCAGGATAGAGTAGGCTCTATCTATGATGTTTCTACAGGGAAAAGTGAGGGTATACATGGCGATTTTCTTATCTACGCTACTGGACTCAGCCCTAGTGCACAGAGAGTAGCATTTGCCATAGACGAACAAAACAATATTGCAGTTTACAAAACAAGTACAAGGTCAAAACTCTTTCTGCTCAAAGGGCAAAAAAGCACACTCAACTCTATAGTCTTTATAGACGAGGACACTATAGTCTCTGCTAGTGATGATGACACTGTAATGTTATGGAAGCTAAAATAAGAATAGGAGAAACAGAGATGAATATATCAAGTATAGTAGTACAAGTAAATAGAGATAATTACGATAAGTTGACAGAGCTTCTCAAGGAGAGCGATATCTGCGATTATCATTTTGGAGATAAGCAAAAAGGTAAAATTATCGTCACCATAGAGGGGAAAGATGTGGGGGAAGAGATAGCCAAACTGGTCAAAATACAAGCCATGCCTAGAGTAATCACAGCAGACATGATGCAAACTTATCAAGAGGATATGCTGAGCGAAGAGATAGAAAAACTCAACAAAGAAGATCTTGTTCCTGCCATGCTCAACGATGATGATATCGATCTCAAAGATATTATATATCATGGAGATCTCAAGAAAAAAGATATACCAGGTGTCATCTGATAGATGTTAAACGAGATTATCTCTTATCACCGATATATGGTGGAGTTATTGCTTGCTATAGCGATATTAAATATTATACTCCCATTCGTTTTGAAAAAAAATTTGAAAAAAATGATTTTATGGACAAGAATCGGATATTTTGCTTTTTGGATGTTTTGGGCTATGTCTGCCTTTTCAGGATTAATTCTTTTTATGTTTACAGGCATGGCTTTGACATTTTCTGTGTGGGTCATGCTTGTAGCCTCGGTATTTTTAGGACTGCTTGATGGATACAGAGCAATCAAAATCAAGAGACTATGGACTCAAGGATTAGACGCGAGTAGATTTTCTTTTCTGATACTACTAATAGAGGTTTTTATTATTATTTCAGTGACAGTTGTAGCGACTAAGGCATATTGATGCAGTATCTCTATCATCCCGACTCTTCTAGTCCCTTGCTTGAACTAAGAGAAGATAGTCATAGATATATCTTTAAAATACGCAGGCACAGAGTTGGAGAGATGGTGAAACTACGAAACCTTGAAGATGACAAATTATATAGTTATGTTATCAAGAATATAGATAAACAAAAGACAGTACTTAGTCTAAAGGACTCAGAGCTGTCCATAGTGGAATCTGAAAAGAAGCTGCATGTATGCTGGTGTATAGTAGATCCAAAAAGTATAGAAAAAATACTTCCTACCCTCAACGAGATAGGTGTAGATAAAATCACATTTGTGTATTGTGAACGCTCGCAACGAAGCTTCAAATTGGATTTTAGTCGACTAGAAAAAATAATTTTAAATTCTTCTCAGCAGTCAGGTAGATCAAGACTCATGAAACTTGAAACAGTTGAGAGCCTAGAGGTGTTTGTTTCCAAACATCCAAATAGCAAGCTTTTAAATTTTTCCGAGCACAACTTTATCTCAGATATGGATATTGATACAATTATTGTTGGCTGTGAGGGCGGGTTCTGTCCAGACGAAGTGGCACTTTTTGATCCAAGTCATATAGTTGGGCTTAGAACATCTTTGGTGCTGAGAGCAGAGAGTGCTGTTGCTGTTATCGCTTCTAAAATACTTCTGTAAGATGATATTATTCTTCCAATAAATCTAGTGAGTGCATTTCTGTAATTCTTAGTCCATCACTATCTTTTTTGGCTGTAAACTCTGCGTGAAATTCCCAGCTAACACTTTTATTTTTCTTTGATATCTGCCCTGATATTTTTATATTGCATCGGTGCGTGCCAGTTCTTTTTTTGGCTTTGCAGTCGTATGATTTTATATAAGTTAGATATTTTGCATTACCAAAGAGTGTCTCGCTTAATTGCTTCTCGAAAGCTTTTCTTTGACGGTGATAATAAGAGAGTTCTAGTAGCTTATCTAATAGCACGAGCTTATCTTTTCTGCTTAGGCTTGCTTGTGTCAAAACCAATTCATGTGGAGCCTCCAAGGCAGACAATTGTGTAGTTGCGATGGAAACACTTTTTTTCCCAAGACCGATATTGAGTGTGATTTTGTGATTGTGAAAGCCTTGCTGCCCCATGCTTCCTTGCCTGGGAATTCGTTTAAGTTTGCCACCTTGTTTCAGTGTAGCTCTTGTATAGATAGTAAGAATTTTTATATTGTGCGGTATTTTGATTTTGATATCTACTTCTTTGGTCACTTTCTTACCCCAGTTTTTTACTTCACCCTCTATGAGTAGATATCTACTTTTCATCGCTTTTTTTTGCTTGATATTGTAAATACTTTTGCCTTCTGGATAGGATCTGATATGGGCGAAACCTTTGGATTTATTACTGATTAGTGCTGATTGTTGGATGTCGGGAAACGAAAACGAAAGCCATGCAGAATCTTGTGCGTGATGATTGGTCATAGATGCTTTAATCTGGACTATTCGTTTTTGTTTATTGATGACTTTTGCATATATTTTGATTTTGCCTATATTTTTGACTTCGATAACTATGTCGTTTGGCATAGCTAAGGAGCTATTTTTTATTATTCTAGTTGGCTTAGTTTTTTTTACCGCCTTTAATTCTACAATCTTTTTATTTTTTATTTTTTTTGTAGGTTTAATAGCTGGTTTTGCTTGTGCAGTAAAGGAGCAACTTTTTTTATAGCCAAGACTGCAGGACTTTTTCATATATCTGATAAAGGCAGCATCACTTTGTTTTACACCAGATCCAACAAGGTATTGTTCGCCCAACTTATAACAAGCAAGAGCATAATTGAGATCACATGATTGCCTGTAATACTTTGTAGCTAGAGTGACTTTGGCTTTTTGGTCATGGATAATTCCAAGTTCGTAACATGCCCTAGAGGATTTGTTTTTGCATTTTTGATCAAGACTCTTTAATGTGTCAGCATGGCTACTAAGAATAAGGGTACACATTAGCATAAAAATGTATCTATTCATTTACACATTAACGATTGGCTCCTTGTGAAATCATACTGTATTATATCAAACTATGATATAATTTATCAATATTATACGAAGGATACTAATGATTACACTTTTTAATGAGACTATTATGTGGTGGCACTGGATTGTCTTGGGTATTATTTTGCTTATTTTGGAAATGAACAGTGGTACTTTTCTCATGCTTGGTCTTGGGGTGGCAGCTGTTTTTGTAGGTATTGTTGATGTGCTAGCTGATACATCGTTTGCGACAGATATCAGTATATGGATGATACTTTCCACACTTTCGATTGCAGCATGGTTCAAGTGGGTAAAGGGAGCTACAGTTTCAAAAACTGGGCAGTCTAGCTATGCACTTGATACCACAGGAACTGTAACGGAAGATATTGAAGCTCTTGGAAGAGGTGAAGTAATTTTTGATACACCCGTACTGGGTAACAGCACTTGGCATGCTACCTCAAAAAAAAGCCTAGCAGAAGGATCTAGAGTAAAGATAGTTGATATAAATGGTCAGCTCATAGAAGTTCAGAAGATATAAATTAAAAGGAAAAAAGATGGAAATACTATATATTGTAATTTTTTTGGCAGTTGCTGTTGTTGTTACGCTTTACAAGGGTATCAATATAGTCCCTCAAGGTGAAGAGTGGATTGTGGAGAGGCTTGGAAAGTTTTCAAAAACTATAAAGCCAGGACTTAATATTATTGTACCGTACATAGAAAAAGTACGAGATAAAATTACAACAAGAGACATTATTTTGGATATTCCTCAGCAAGAGGTAATCACTAGAGACAATGCTGTTATCTTGACTAACGCAGTTACCTTTATCCGTGTTACAAAGCCAGAAAATGCCCTTTATGGAGTTGAGAATTTTAGGTTTGCTATCCAACAGCTTGTGATGACTACCCTTCGTTCTATCTTAGGAGAGATGTCTCTTGATGAAGCACTTTCTAATCGTGAGCATATAAAGGCGAGGCTCAAAGAAGCGATAATAGATGATGTTGCAGACTGGGGAGTGACGGTCAAGTCTGTAGAGATTCAAGATATCAACCCAAGCTCATCTATGCAGGCGTCTATGGAGAGACAAGCTGCGGCAGAGAGAGAAAGAAGAGCCATAGAAACTACAGCAGAGGGTAATAAAAATGCTGCTATTTTGGAAGCAGATGGCAAGCTAGCAGCAGCAGAGCGAGAAGCAAAAGCTCAGATTACACTTGCCAATGCTTCAGCTGAAGCAATCAGAGTAATAAGTGATAATATACAGGATAAGGAACTGCCTGCCATGTTTTTGCTTGGCGATAGATATATTAATTCACTAGAAGAGATATCAAAAAGTAAAAATTCCAAATTTGTTATTTATCCCGCAGATCTGCAGGGGGCGATTAAGGGGATGCTGGGAAGTGCCTTTAAAAAATAATATTTAAACTTATTCGGGTATAATCTCATCCTAAATTGCTGTCTCGACAGGATTGTTGCAGCTACCCCTATTTTATAATACGGAAGAGTCTTTTGGGCTAGAGCAGGTTGGTTGCCTGACAATATTAAATTTTTTAAGGAAACAAAATGAGAAAAGATATTCATCCAGAATATGTAGAGTGCAGGGTGACATGTGCATGCGGAAACAGCTTTGCTACAAAGTCAACAGTAACAGATAGATCCATAGACATATGCAATGAGTGCCATCCATTCTTCACAGGCTCTGAAAAGATTGTAGATGCAGCAGGTAGAGTAGAGAAGTTTAAGAGCAAGTATAAATTGTCGTAAGATAATAAGGGTAGATTCTATATCTACCCTTATTTCTGGGCAGATATAGAATCTGCCCTTACGAATATTTCATGATTACTTTTGTCCCCACCCCCATAGGAAATCCCCAAGACATTACCATTCGTGCTATAAAGTGCTTTGAAAAAGCAGAAATATTTCTTTGTGAAGATACACGCCAAACCAAAAAACTTTTGCGTTTATTGGAAGAGCGTTTTGACATGCTGTATCCAGAGGCAGAATTTTATTCTTTTCATGAGCATAATGGGCAAAATCGTCTTGATGAGATAGGTGATGTTTTCTTCAGTAAAAATGTATTATATGTAAGTGATGCAGGTATGCCTGCCATCTCTGATCCGGGGCAGCTACTTGTGGCATATGCACAGGATAACAATATAGCTTATGATGTTCTACCAGGTGCGTCTGCGGTCACTACCGCATATGCTGCCTCGGGTTTTGAAGGTGGGAAGTTTATCTTTTATACTTTTTTGCCACACAAAGGGAGAGAACGAACTACAGCACTTAGTAAAGCGATGAGCAGTGGATACAATACAATATTATACGAGGCACCACATCGCCTAGAAAAGCTTTTACTCGAGATAGGGGAGCTGGACAAAGAAAGAGAGCTGTTTTTAGCAAAAGAGATAAGTAAAAAATATCAAAAGTACTATAGAGGCAATGTCATAGAGTTGAGAGATCAGCTCAAGGTATCTGCTATTCGAGGAGAGTGGGTAGTGATTATCGCAGCCAAAGAATCTTCAGAAAAAAGCCTCAGCTTCTCAGAGCTTTTATCGCTGGAACTTCCACCAAAACCAAAAGCCAAACTTCTTGCATATTTGAGCGACAAGAGTACTAAAGAGTGGTATCATAAGCTCATGAATAGTAAATAGTAAATAGTGAATAGTGCGTTTGACGCTGATTGCAAGTAAAAATTAGATAAAATCATCCATGATTATTTATGGAAAGCAGGTTTGCCTGTATGCATTACAACGATACGAAAAGATGATACAGACGGTATATGTAGCAAAAAAAGGGATATTGCCTCAAGCTTTGTATGAGCAGTATAAACCAAAAATAAAATTTTTAGAAAACCGTTGGGCGCAGGCCATGAGTAAAGGCGGCAATCACCAAGGCATTTTAGTTGAGATGTCTGAGATTGAACATGTATCGCTCGAGCAGATTAAACAAGGTGATTTTGTTGTAGTTCTTGATGGTTTGACTGATGCTGGAAACATCGGGGCGATCATAAGGACAGCTTATGTGCTTGGCGTGGATTCCGTGGTCGCTACAGGCATCAAGCAACTGAATCTATCTGCAATTACGCGCACAAGTTCTGGGGCGATGCTGGATATGCCTTTTATGATACATGACAATATATTAGATTTGCTCCATGAATTCAAGCAAATAGGATGTATAAGTTATGGTGCATCTATGGAGGGAGAATCTTTGGAGAAAATGACTTTCTCCTCACGAAGAGTTTTAGTTTTGGGAAGTGAAGACAAGGGATTGTCGAAAAAAGCACAAAGCAAATTAGACAGAACACTCTCTATAGAGATGAAGAGAGAATTTGATTCACTTAATGTCTCCGCAGCAGCAGCAATAATAATACACAGGATGAGCTATGCAACTTAATGAAGTTATAGAAGAAAATAGTTTAGCAACAATCAGCAAAAGAACTCGCATATCTATTGATAACATAGAAAAGTTGGTCAATAAAGATTTTTCCAAAATCAAGCGCGTAAAAGCCTTGGGATTTATTTCTATTCTAGAGAGAGAGTTTGGTGTTAAGCTAGATGAGCTCAGAAGAGAGTGTATTGAATATTTTGCCTTAGAGCCTGAAGAGGAGTTTGATACAAATCTTGTTATAACTATTCCTGAATCATACGATAGACCAGGAGGTCATATATCAAAACTTATAGTACTTTTGGTACTTTTTGCTATAGGATATGGTGCGTGGCATTTTTTGGTAAACAAAGAAGAACCCCAAGAGAATAATTCGACAGTTAAAAGTACAGGATTTATAGGATCTGTCGTGAGTCAAGCCAGAGAATGGATGGGGAGTGGCAATGCTTTAGATTCTGATAGTATACCAGCGAGTACAGAGGGCGTGTGGGCAAAAAAAGATCTAGATAGCAAACAGAATCATTCAAAAGGTGCAGTGGAGGACAATGGATCAGATAATGATACTGTTGTATATGGGAAGATTGACGAGAAGAATGATTCTGCACTCGAAGAGCAAATTATTCGAGATGTCAAAGAAGAGCAAAAAGAGATTATCGCCAAAGAACTGGAGAAAAGTGATACTCAAGAGGCATCTATAGAGGGTATAGCGACTCAAGCAGATGAAGCATTGGCAGTCGAGGTTCCTTCGATGGTGGATGAAACAAATGCGGATGAGGTTAAAGCAATCAGTAAAAAGACTAAACAAAATAGTATCGTTACTTTATACCCGAGTAAAAAAGTCTGGGTAGGATATACAAATCTCTCAACCATGAGAAGAGCGGCGAAAGTCACAGATAAAGAGCTGGACTTTGACACTTCTGAAAGTAGTTGGATATTGGTTACTGGTCATAGTTCTGTTAATTTTATGGTTGACGAGGAGACGGTGTCGCCACAAGGAAAAGGGAAAAGCTATTTCCTTATTAAGGATGGCGGAGTAAAAAATATCTCTCAAGAAGAGTTTCAAAAATTAAATAAAAGTACAGTCTGGTAGGAGATCACATGTTTGATGAAATACAGTTTGAAAAAATAAATAGGTTACCTAAATATCTGTTTGCAGAGATTAATGACCTAAAGATGCAGTTAAGGCGTGAAGGTGCAGATATCATTGACTTTTCTATGGGCAATCCTGACGCTTCTACACCACAGCCCATCATTGATAAGCTTTGCGAGACAGCACAAAAACCAAAGACGCATGGCTATAGTGCGAGTAAGGGTATCTATAAGCTTCGCCTAGCTATGGCAAACTGGTATAAAAGAAAATATAATGTAGACCTAGATGTTGAGACCGAAGTGGTAGCTACGATGGGAAGCAAGGAAGGCTATGTACATTTAGTGCAGGCTATATCAAATCCAGGTGATGTAGCGATAGTACCTGATCCGACATATCCTATTCATTCACAAGCTTTTATACTTGCCGGTGCAAATGTTGAAAAAATGGAGCTGATATTTGACGAAGAGACTTTTGCTGTAGATGAAGATAGGTTTATGAAAGATGTAAAAAATGCACTAAACAACTCTCTCCCAAAAGCAAAATTCCTAGTGTTGAATTTTCCACACAATCCAACTACAGCAACAGTGACGCCAGAATTTTATGAGAGAATAATAGCACTTGCTAGAGAGAAGAGGTTTTATATTATTTCAGATATCGCTTATGCAGATATATCCTTTGATGGATACAAGACACCATCTATATTGGAAGTTGAAGGTGCAAAAGATGTGGCAGTAGAGGCTTACACACTTTCCAAGAGCTACAATATGGCAGGTTGGAGAGTTGGCTTTGTTGTAGGCAACAAGAAGCTCATAGGTGCGTTGCAGAGTATCAAATCATGGTTAGACTACGGTATGTTTACACCTATTCAGGTAGCAGCAACCGTGGCACTGGATGAGCATAGCTATATACCAGACGAACAAATCATTCCTAGGTACCTCAAGCGAAGAGATGTGATGTTGGACGCTTTTGCCAATGCAGGATGGAAGATGGGCAAGCCAAATGCCTCAATGTTTATATGGGGAAAGATTCCAGATATTTGCCAAGAAATGGGTAGTTTGGAATTTTCCAAAAGGTTGCTTGTGGAGGCAGGTGTTGCTGTGAGTCCTGGAATTGGATTTGGTAAGTATGGTGACCAGTATGTTCGTATAGCGTTGATAGAAAATGAAAAACGGATTCGTCAAGCAGCAAAAAATATAAAGAAATTTCTTAAAAAAGTAGAAGTGGAGAAGCAACAGAATGGTTAAGATTGGCATACTCGGTGTTGGCACGGTTGGTGCCTCTGTGGCAAATATACTTGAGGCAAATGCCGACATTATCGAGGCAAGAGCTGGAAAAAAAATAATTGTCAAATCAGGCGTAGTAAGTAATCTCTCCAAAAAAAGAGGTGTAAATATAAAACTTTCTGACAATCCGTTAGATCTAATAGATGACCCAGAGATAGATATTGTTGTGGAGCTTATGGGCGGAGTAGATGAGCCTTACAAGTTAGTAAAAAGAGCACTTGAAAATGGCAAGGCAGTAGTCACAGCCAACAAAGCCTTGCTTGCTTATCATCGTTATGAGTTACAAACAATAGCTGGAGATTTGCCACTTATGTATGAAGCAAGTACGGCTGGGGGCATACCTATCATCGGAGCGTTGCGTAATGGACTTTCGGCAAACCATATAGACAGCATACAGGGCATCATGAATGGTACATGTAACTATATGCTTACAAACATGATAAACAACGGGGCAAAGTACGAAGAGATACTTAAAGAATCACAAGAATTAGGCTACGCAGAAGCTGACCCTACCTTCGATGTAGGTGGATTTGATGCTTCACATAAGTTACTCATCTTAGCAAGTATTGCGTATGGCATAGATGCAAAGCCAGAAGATATCCTCATAGAAGGCATAGAAAACATCACCAGTACAGATGTAGACTTTGCCAAAGAGTTTGGGTATGAGATAAAGTCTTTGGGTATAGCTAAAAAAGTAGGAAATGGTGTGGAGTTACGTGTACACGCCACCATGATACCAGCAGATAGCATGATAGCAAAAGTAGATGGCGTGATGAATGCAGTCACCGTCATAGGTGACCGTGTAGGTGAGACAATGTACTATGGACCTGGAGCTGGTGGAGATGCCACAGCATCAGCAGTCATATCAGACATCATAGACATCGTGCGTGGAAACCAAGGGCCTATGTTAGGATATAAAAAAGGTTTAGAGTCAGGACTCAAACTCTTAAGTCGTGATGAGATAGTCACTCAGTACTATCTGCGACTAGAAGTTGTAGATGCGAGTG
>JAAXPZ010000001.1 GCA_012329065.1 Sulfurovum sp.
CTTACAGACCCAGCAGCCACTGATACAGATGGTGATGGTGATGCAGATGAGCTAGTGGTAGCAGGTGAAGGAACATGGACAGTTGACGATACAACAGGTGAAGTAACATTTACACCAGTTGCAGGATTCACAAATGATCCAACGCCAATTAAATATACAGTAAAAGATGATACAGACCTTGAGTCTAGTGAAGCAACAATTACTGTAGATTATCCACAAAACCCATCCATAGCCATCATCAAATCTGGTACTTTCCAAGATGAAAATAATGATGGTATTGCACAAGAGGGAGAGACTGTACTTTATGTATTTAATGTAATAAATACAGGAAATGTAGAGCTTGGCAATATTGCAGTAACAGATCCTAAAGTAACTGTAGTTGGAGGGCCTATTGTGCTTGCTCCTGGAGCCAATGACGCTAGTAGTTTTACTGCTAGCTATACAGTAACGCAAGATGATGTAGATGCAGGTGGAGTAACCAATCAAGCCCTTGTAGAGGGAGAGGCTTCAGATGGAACTAAAGTATCTGACTTATCTGATGACAACTCAGCTCTCGAAGATGACATCACAATTACGCCACTGATTCAAAACCCATCCATAACCATCATCAAATCTGGTACTTTCCAGGATGAAAACAATGATAGTTTTGCTAATGAGGGAGAGGTGATTACATATGAATTCAATATCACGAACACAGGAAATGTAAATCTAACTAACATAAGCATAGATGATATCAGAATTGAAATCACCAATTTGTCTGTAACTGATTTAGATATAGGAGAAAGTGCTATAGCCACTGTCACCTACACAACTACAGAGCAAGATGCTATTGATGGCAATATTACAAATATAGCAAAAGTGAACGCCTCCTCGCCTACTGGAGCCGCAATTACTGATACTTCCAATGATGTAACTATAGAAACACAAACAGTACAAACCAAGAATGTCATGGTTGCAAGAGATGATAGTCAAACAGGTGATTTTGAAACTCCTGTAACTGTCGATGTCCTTAACAATGATACTAGTAGTATATTGGATATCAACGCTAGCACAGTAATGATCATAGATCCTGATGACAATGTTTCTACAACTTCATTGACAGTAGCGGGAGAAGGAGTGTGGAGTGTAGATCCAGACGATGGGAATATCACTTTTACTCCAGAAAACGGGTTCGTAGGTGACCCAACTCCTATCAAATACACAGTAGAAGATGTAGAAGGAGGTCTATCAAATACAGCAACCGTAAGTGTGTTTTATACTATAAAACAACACATTGGCGGTAATTTTTGGATAGACAACAATATTGATTATATTCAAAACAATGGTGAAGTTGGGTTTAATGGAGGAACAGTGGAGCTACTGGATGAAAATGGAGACTCCATCGCATGCCCAACAGTTACGCCAAAAAAATATAAGATTATAACTAGCGATCCAAGCAGATGTATCGTTGAGCCTGACGCAAATGGCAAATATGGCTTCCCTGTAAATGCTGGACAATATATAGTGAAATTCACATTCCCTATGTCAATGCATTATCAAGAGTATAAATACAACGAACAAAACAATAGCAATATCACTATTGATAAAAATATATTTATCTACTCCAATATAGTTCTAGATCATGGAGAAACACGATCCAATGTAAATGCACCGGTCAATTGCCCATGCGGCAATCTTACATATGATAGTGTTCCATCTCTAAGTACATTCTATACTATGCTTATGATACTTGCAACTATTGGAACAAGTCTATATTTTATCAGAAGAAGAGAATACGATATTAGAACAGGAAAATTTAAATAAAGTACCTCATGTAACATAGTGTGCATATCGCATACTATGTTATTACTACAATTTTGCTATACTCCAATTCATAGATATTATGATATTAAAGGCAAAATATGAATTTCAATATTACTCACGATATAAACAAAGAAATCAAGGCAGATTTAGAGATTATTATTGTAATTGATAAAAATCTAAATCATACTTTTGTGCAAGATAAAAAACTACTCAAAAAAGCTGCTTTTGAAGGTGGTCAGGATACGCTATGTATGCTTGTTGAAAAAGAAAGACTTTATGTAGGAGCTGACTCACTAAGTGGATCAGATCTTCGACCTGCAATCGCTACTGCTATCCGCTCACTCATGGGCAATAAAAGCTACAAAAGTATCAAAATAGCAAGCTATCTCAACCACCCAGAGTGCCCAGCAAATATTAGAGCTATTACCGAGGGTGTACTACTTGGTGCATATAGCTTTGATAGGTATAAAAGTAAAAAAAATAGAATACATATCAAAAATGTCAGCATTTCATTAGAAGATTACAGCAACTACGAGCTGAGTATAGAAGTAGCTAGCAAGTCATTACACAACGGTGAAATCACTGCAACTGCTACCAACTTCACTAGGGATATTGTCAACACTACTCCAGAGGACTGTTATCCTGAGACATTAGCAAAGATAGCTAAGAATTTGGCAAAAGAAAACAATATGGAATGCACAGTATTGTGTCTCAAAGAGATAAAACAAAAAAAGATGGGTTCTGTTTTGGCAGTTGCTCGTGCAAGTCGGCACAAGCCTAGAGTGATTCATCTCGCATATAAACCCAATAAGCCAAAAGCAGTTATATCCTTTGTCGGCAAAGGTCTTACTTATGACAGTGGTGGGCTCAGTCTCAAGCCAGCTGACTATATGGTCACCATGAAATCAGACAAGAGCGGTGGCTCTGCGGTACTTGGCATTATGAAGGCTGTAAGTGAGCTGAATATACCAGTAGAGGTGCATGGCTTTATAGGTGCGGTGGAAAATATGATTGGGGGAGATGCTTTCAAGCCTGATGATGTTCTCAAAACCATGAGTGGCAAAACTATAGAGGTTAGAAACACAGATGCTGAAGGCAGACTAGTGCTAGCTGATGTATTATGGTATGCACAACAGGAGGTCAAATCAGATTATCTAATCGACATGGCTACACTCACAGGTGCCTGCGTAGTAGGTGTAGGTGAATACACTTCTGCTGTCATGGGTAACAACCAAGAAGTAGTCAATCTGATTTTGGAATCTGCTAAAACCTCTGGAGAGCTTGCCTCCCCATTGTATTTCAACAGATATCTAGCTAAGACCATTAAGAGCCAGATAGCAGATATCTGCAATATATCTAGTACTAGATACGGTGGAGCCATCACAGCAGGACAGTTCATCTCAGAGTTTATAGATGAAAAACACAAGGACAAGTGGGCTCACATCGATATCGCAGGGCCTGCTTTTGTAGAATCCATATGGGGCGAAAACCCTCACGGTGCCTCTGGTGCTGGAGTGAGAATGATGCTCAGAGTTGTTGAGCGATTGGCAAGAGGTGAAAGTCACGGAGGATAACATGTCTTTGGGCTCACTTGGTCTATGTGATGGATTACTTAGATCTGTCAAAGACAAGGGCTATAAAGAAGCAACTACTATCCAAAAAAACCTCATCCCTGCTATTTTATCAGGAAGAGACATTATAGCAGGTGCACAGACTGGTAGTGGTAAAACTGCTGGATTTGCACTTCCTATACTTCACAAACTAAATCAAAAAGAAAATAATCAAAAAGAAAATAATCAAAAATACTATCCAAAAGTACTTGTTCTTGTACCCACCAGAGAACTTGCTAGGCAAATCTATACAAGCTTTAAAGAATATGGAAAATATATAGATTTGCGATATGCCGTACTCTACGGCGGAGCCAAGATCTCTACACAAGCCAATAGGCTATTATCTGGTATAGATATCATTGTGGCTACAAGCGGGAGGCTACTAGAGCATATCCATCGCAAAAATATATCACTAGCGTCTATAGAGTATTTAGTATTGGATGAAGCTGATACTATACTGGACATGGGGTTTATTCATGAGATTAGCCAAATATTTGAATATATACCAAAAAAGAGACAAAACATACTCATCTCTGCCACCCTAACCCCTGCCCTAAAAAATCTTGCTGGTCAGATACTAATCAAGCCAAAGCTAATAGAGGCGGATAAGATAGCAAAGATTGATACTATACAACAGACTCTATACCCTGTAACAAGAGAGAGAAAAATAGAGCTTTTGTCGTACCTTATTGGCTCCAACAATTATACTCAGGTGCTTCTATTTGTCCGTAAAAAAGAGCTGATAGACGAACTCTGTCTAGTGCTCAATAAAAATGGTCTCAAAAGTGAAGCTATTCATGGAGGCAAAAGCTCTGGAGCTAGAGATAGAGCCTTAGAGAGATTTAAGGCTGGATCCATACGGGTTCTTGTAGCTAGTGATATAGCCGCTAGAGGTCTTGATATCCCATCGCTAGAGGTGGTTATTAGCTATGATATACCTCATGTACTAGGTGACTATATCCATCGTATTGGTCGTACTGGCAGAGCAGGAAAAAATGGCTTAGCAATTATTCTATCTTCTCCTGAAGAGTCTATATCTCTAAAAGATCTAGAGAGATTACTTGGTAAAGCTATTCCAAAAGAAATACTGCCAGAATATGCCCCAGAAAAAATTTATTCCAAAGTCAAAAAAACAAAAACAAAGCAAGAAACAAAAAAAATAGCTGGTGCTTTTGGTGAGAAAAAAAACAGGCCCAAAAGATCCAGTAAAAAAAGAAAAATAACCAAGAGAGATGCTTGGAGACGATAATATAGCAAATGTCATGCAGTAGACACAATATGTCAGTATATTGTCGTAACCGACACGGTGCTTCTTATGTCACAATACTGATGCAACAAAACTCTAGGAGTAGAATATGATAGTAAGAAAACTGAGACTTCAAAAAAGCTGGTCACAAGAGTATCTATCAGATATGACAGGACTAAGCACCAGAACTATACAGCGTATAGAAAGAGGTGAAAAGCCTAGCTTAGAATCACTAAGATTACTGTCAGAAGCTCTAGAAGTAGATGTTGCAATACTACAACAGGAGCCAACCATGCAAGAAGAAGAAAAATTAAAGCCTGATGAAAAAGCTGCTATGCGATATGTCCGAGATGTAAAAGGATTTTATTCACATCTTATCAAGTACATTGTTATTATAATTTTCTTAGGAATTATAAATTTGCTTACATCACCTAATTATCTTTGGGTATTTTGGGTTATGCTAGGATGGGGGATAGGAGTTGCCTCTCATGCACTAAATGTCTTTGAAATAACAAATTTTTTTGGTCCCGATTGGGAAAAAAAGAAGATTGAAAAAAGACTAGGGAGGAAGTTATAATTATTTCTTTTACTAATGATATCCAGGTAATAAATACTTAAGATTTAATACCCGACCCTTATATAAATGTAGGTATCAAGTCTCTGATACCTTTTATAAACATTTCTACCGCCATCATCAAAAGTAGCATGCCCATAAGTCTTTCTAGGGCAGTTAAGCCACGCCTTTTGAGTATCTTATAAAGTTTTGGTGATGAGAGCAGTATAACAGATGTTGCACCCCAAGCCAGCAGCACAGAGAGTAAGATGCTGCCAGTATCGTCAGGATATGACTTGGCTAGTAGCATCAGCGTAGCTATAGAAGCTGGACCAGATACCATAGGTATGGCAATAGGCACTACCAGGGGCTCATCGTCTCCTTTTGCTACGAATAAACTATGCCCATGAGGATCAGGAAATATCATTTTGATAGCTATTACAAAAAATATAATACCGCCTGCTATAGTGATAGCCTGAGTTTCTAGCCCAAACAAATCCAAAAATGCTTCTCCAAAAAAGAGAAAAACAAGCAGAATAAGAAGTCCTATTAGCATCTCTCTCATGATAATTTTTAGATGTTTTTGCTTGTCTATATTTTTCAGTACGCTCAATAATATAGGGATATTTCCAAAAGGATCCAATATAAAAAGTAACAGTATAGCTGTTGAAATAATAGAAAAACTACTCTCCATCTTTTGCTTCTCCCTTTTTCTTATCTTTATCCACCAAGTCTATTCGTTCACCATCATCGTTAAATTTCCTCTGAAAATTGCCTCGAATTATGAGAAATGTCATATATGAAAACAGCACGATAGCGATGATATAAAATATATCTCCGATACTCATTTTGCCTCCTAATCCTGACCACTGCCATTAGGGATAGTAATCTTTTTAAACCCGTCATAGTTTTGCCTTAGTGCCTCATATGCTACTATGCCTACACTTAGACCAAGGTTGAGACTTCTTCCGCCCTCTCCCATAGGGATTGTAATACATTGTTTTGTATATTTTAGCAACAACTTCTCGTCAATTCCTCTGGTCTCTGAACCAAACAGGATATAGTCTCCCTGTTTAAACTCAGCTTCCCAATAAAGCTTATCTGTTTTAGTGGTAGCCATATAGGTTTGGCTATCCACAGGGTGTACTGCCAGAAAATCTTTCAAGTTATCCCATATTACCAAATCCACAAGATGCCAGTAGTCAAGCCCTGCTCTTTTCACAGCTTTATCATCTATATCAAAACCTAAAGGCTTGACCAGATGAAGAGTAGCCCCCATGTTTACGCAAAGCCTGCCGATAGTCCCAGTATTCTGAGGAATATCGGGCTCTACTAGTACTATATTGAACATTTAAAAAATAATAGTTTTGTTGCCATGCACAAATACTCGGTCGTGAAGTACAAGATTTAATGCCTTTGAAAGCACCACCTTCTCCACATCTCTTCCTGCTCTTTGCATTTCCTGCCAGTCAAATCTATGATTTACTGGAATAACATCTTGGGCAATAATCGGACCCTCATCCAAATCATTGGTAACGAAGTGTGCTGTAGCCCCTATGATTTTCACTCCTCTCTTGTATGCCTGCTTATAGGGATTCGCACCTATAAATGCTGGGAGAAAAGAGTGGTGTATGTTGATAATTTTTTTCTCGTAAGTAGCTACAAATTTTGCTGTTAGTATCCTCATATATTTTGCTAAAACGATATAGTCAAAATCGACCTCATCGAGTATACTCATGATATTATCTTCATGCTCCTCCCTGCTGTATCCCTCAGCAGGAATATGAAAGAATGGTACATCAAACTTACGCACTAAGCCCTCGAGTATAGCATGGTTTCCTATAACTGCTTCTATATCAGCTTCCAGCTCTCCATCTTCATGACGGATCAAAATATCTCCTAGAGCATGTGATTCTTTGGTTACCATGATGACAATCTTTTTGCGTCTTGTCAATATTACCTTAAAATCTGCATTTGTAGGAAGTGCCGTTTTTAACTCTCTTTTCAACTCTTCTTGCTCAAACTTGCCTGTGACTACTGTCCGCATGAAAAACTTCTCAGCATCTTTATCAACAAACTCTCGATTATTATCAATATTTAAGTCATTATCGTAAAATATTTTAGATATCTTATAGACCAAACCTTTGGCATCCTGACAATCTATTAGGACTTTTGCTTTATTTTCCATATCGATATCCTACTCTCTTGAGGCATAATCAGCTATGATAGAGCCTATCTCATCAGTCGCACATACTTCTCTAGCATCATAAGCACCTATGTCGCCTGTACGGTAGCCCTCAGCAAGTGTCTGTTTGATAGCATTATCTATTCTTCCTGCTGCTGATTCTTCACCGAGTGCATATTTGAGCATCATGGCTGCACTTGATATAGTGGCGATCGGGTTTGCTATCCCCTGCCCCGCGATATCTGGTGCAGAACCATGAATAGGCTCAAACAACCCTACTCCCTTACCAGTGCTAGCACTAGGAAGCAATCCAATGGATCCACTCAACATACTTGCTGCATCAGAGAGAATATCTCCAAAGATATTGCCTGTGAGTATGACATCAAACTGTCTAGGGTCGCGTATCAGCTGCATAGCTACATTATCTACATACATATGAGAAAGCTCAACTTCTGGATAGTCAGAAGCGACTTCTTCAACTATATCTCTCCAAAACTGACTCACCTCAAGAACATTTGCCTTATCGACAGAGCATATTCTCTTTCCTCTTTTCATAGCTATCTCAAAAGCTACTTTTGCGATACGCAAGACCTCTTCTCTGGTATACACCATAGTATTGTAAGCTCTGTCTTTTAATTGCTCTCTTGGTTGACCAAAGTAGATACCGCCAGTAAGTTCCCGCACTACCATGATATCAACACCGCTAAGAACTTCTGGCTTGAGTGTTGAGGCATTTATTAGCTCATCATAGACAATCGCTGGACGCAGGTTGGCAAAAGTACCCATCTCTTTCCTTAGAGCCAAGAGTCCACTTTCAGGTCTAAGGTGTCGTTCCAGACTATCCCACTTAGAACCTCCTATTGCACCAAAAAGCACTGCATCGCAGAGCTTAACTCCAGAAATTGTTTCATCAGGAAGTGGTACGCCAGTCTCATCAATGGCTACACCTCCCATCAACATTTCCTTATAATCAAAAATAATATCCTCAACTACTGCAACAGCATCCAGCACCTTGATCGCTTCATCTACGATTTCTGGACCTATACCGTCTCCCTTGATCACTCCGATTGTATATTTCTTACTCATCTTTTGCCTCCGATATCTCTTGCTGTGCATAAGCGATCAAGCCGCCTGCATCTACAAGTTCCTGCATAAATGCAGGAATAGGGGTAAACTTATATCGCTTACCATCTGTCTGATTGATTATCTCTCCACTATCCATATCTATACGCACACTGTCTCCCTCTGCTATCTCTGATGCCTCTGGAAGCTCAAAAATTGGCAATCCCATATTAAAAGAATTTCTATAGAAAATCCTTGCAAATGTAGGTGCTATTATCGCGGAAATGCCTGCTACTTTGAGTGCTATGGGTGCGTGCTCTCTAGAAGAACCGCAGCCAAAATTTTCACCTGCTACTATTATATCTCCAACCTGCATCTTGCTTACAAAGTCTGGGTCAGCATCTTCCATTATATGTTTTGCTAACTCCTCTGGTTCAGAAGTATTGAGATAGCGGGCGGCGATGATAAGATCTGTATCGATATGGTCACCAAACTTCCAAGCTTTTCCTTCCAAAATCATTCCTTTTTCTGCATTTTAGCAAGTATATTATTTGTGCGATTATATCCAAAACAATATAAAGAACATATCAATACAAAAATACTATGTCAGATAACCTAAGTAACAAAATTTAAACTTTTTTGGGTATAATCCACCATTAATATCTACCCAAAATTAGGCAATTTTAATGCATAAGTTTGGACTTATTACCGAACTAAGTAAATAACTACAATTATCGTCACAACAACCACTTTAGGAGTCCCAAAACATGCCAGCAAAAGAAAGTATGAAAAAAGTTGAAGAATTATTTAGCAAAAGAAAAAAGGGTGGTCTACTTACATTTGAAAGTATTGCCAGAGAGTTTGGAAAGCAGATTACTGCCGCACAAGCCAAAAAGATAGACAAACTAGCTAGTAGTAAAAATGTCAAGATTGTTTCCGCCTCAGAGTTTGCAAAAGCTCAAACTGAAAAAGCATTCAAACAGAGAGAAGTAGCACGCAAAAAACAAGCAGCGAGCAACGAAGAAGACTCTTTTGATATGACAAAAGAGAAAGAATTATTGGAGTGGAGCAGATCTGACTCTCCTGTCAGAATGTATCTCAGAGAGATGGGGAAAATCCCCTTACTTACCAAAGAGGAAGAGGTAGAGCTTAGTCAACAGATTGAAGAGGGTGAAGATATTATTATTGATGCCATTTGCTCTGTTCCTTATCTTATAGACTATATTCTTAATTATCAGCAGCCTCTTCTCAATAGAGAAAGACGAGTAAAAGAGCTTTTTAAGAGCTTTGAAGATGCTAATGATGATAATGATGATGAATCTACTGAGAGTACAGAGAAAATAAAAGGTAGCAATAAAAGAGTCAACCAAGTTGTAGAAAGCTTCAAACATCTAGAAAAAACAAAAAAAGACTGGATCAAAGCTCGGAACGAAATGCAAAAAACGATAGGTGACGACCTTGACGATAAAAATAAAGTTTTGCATGAGCGTCTCAAAGTTGCATTCAAAAAAGACCAACTCAAAAATGCACTTCTCAATCTAGGGCCTACCTCTAAGCTTATCAATGAACTTGTAAAGGCAATGGAAACCGCACTCAGAAGTGATGATGGCTTTGAAATAGAGCTCAAAAGACTAGAATACAAACTCCAGCTCTTCAATGACACACTGCGTGCAAATCATCAGAAGATACTAGACAACATCATCAAAATGGACAAAGAGCACATCATAGATGCTGTACCTGAGACCACTATGGTCAGTACCTATGTTGAGATTAAAAAACTGTTTGAGACACAAGAAGCAAGCAAAGATAGCTTTAATCTTGATCCAAAAAAACTGGAGGAAATACTCAACCAGATCCATATCGGAAAAGCTAGAAGCGAAAAAGCCAAAACAAGAATGGGTAAATCCAACCTCAGACTTGTTGTGTCTATTGCCAAACGCTATACAA
This sequence comes from Sulfurovum sp., assembly GCA_012329065.1. GTDB lineage: Bacteria > Campylobacterota > Campylobacteria > Campylobacterales > Sulfurovaceae > JAAXPZ01. The sequence goes on from JAAXPZ010000001.1 coordinate 10,407, forward strand.
ATAGAGGTCTTCCTTTCCTAGATCTTATACAAGAAGGTAACATCGGGCTGATGAAAGCTGTAGATAAATTTGAGTATGAAAAAGGATACAAGTTTTCTACTTATGCCACATGGTGGATCAGGCAGGCTATTAGCCGTGCAATAGCTGATCAAGCTAGAACTATCCGTATACCAATACACATGATAGAGACCATAAACCGTATCAATAAAATCATCAGAAAACATTTACAAGAAACTGGAAAAGAGCCTGATCTAAACACTATCGCTGAAGAAGTTGGATTGAGTGTCGACAAGGTCAAGAATGTTATCAAAATCACCAAAGAGCCTGTCTCACTAGAGACTCCTGTAGGTGATGAAGATGATGGTAGATTCGGTGACTTTATAGAAGATAGAAATACATTGAGTCCCACAGACTCAGTTATGAACGACGATTTGAATCAGCAGATAGATGATGTACTTGATCAGCTTAACGATAGAGAAGAGGCAGTTGTGAGGATGAGATTTGGACTACTCGAAGATGCCAGTGATCGCACCCTCGAAGAGATAGGAAAAGAGCTAAATGTCACTAGAGAGAGAGTCAGACAAATAGAGTCTTCAGCTATCAAAAAACTAAAGCATCCAAAAGTAGGACGAAAACTTAAAAACTATATCAAGGAATAGGAGTGGATACTCCATCTTTTTTTGCATTAATTATTGGCACAGAGATACTCAATCGTAGACGCAGTGATAAGCACTTTGATTTTGTATCCCAGGCTTTACTAAAAAAAAGCTATAAGCTCTCTGGAAGTCTCATTATTGAGGATGATCCTAGTTTAATCGTGCAAACAATTCGTTTTGTTAACTCACAGCCAAATACCGCACTCCTCTCTTTTGGAGGCATTGGATCTACACCAGATGACCATACTAGAAAATGTGCTGCTTCTGCACTTAGGGATGGCAAACTATATCTGCACGATGAAGCCAAAAAGATTATAAGCAGCAAAATAGATGTTGAGAAGTATCCCCACTCGCTCAATATGGCAATGCTTCCCCATGGAGCTACACTACTAGAAAATCCTGTTAATAAAATGCCAGCATTTTCTCTAGACTCACGATATTTTTTTATGCCTGGTTTTCCTGAAATGAGTCATCCTATGGTCGACAATATCCTCTCTACCTGCTTTAGTGAAGGGAAGCCAATTTATCGCTATACACTAACAGCACTATGTCGAGAGGGTGAACTTATATCTGTAATGAAGCAGATGCCAAAAGGTGTGGAGTTCTCCTCTCTTCCTAAGCTCATGAGCGATGGCTGGCAGACAACGATTTCTGTAGCATCAGCAGATAAAAATCTTGTCCAGATGACATTTAAACAATTTACTTCACAATTAGATCAGAAAAATATCTATTTTGCTCTCAATGAATAAAAATATATTTTACTTCTTGCTATTTCTTGCAATGATTGGCTGGGGTGCCTCTTGGGTCAATGTCAAAATACTAAGTGAATATATCAACGAATTTGAAATGGTATTTATACGCTTTAGTTTTACAGCTATCACCATGATACCAATCATACTTGTACTTAAAAAATCTTTTTATATCGATAAAAAAACTTTCATGCTTGTTCTGCTAACCTCGGTCACCTTTATCGCCTATATGAAGTATTTCTTTCTAGGCACCAAACTCGGAACTGCTTCACTTGGAGGAGCATTGGTTACATCTTTAGCACCCATCATGACCTTTATAATGCTGGCCATACTACGCCTCAAAGAGATAAAGAGAAGAGATATATTTGCACTAGTTTTGGGTGCTCTGGGTGTATTGACTATGCTAAATGTCTGGCTTCTTGGTCCTTCTGAGATATTTGTAACACAAAATCTATATTTTATACTAGCTTCCATACTCTGGCCTATCGTAACCATACTAAGTGCGAGTTCTACGCAGATTTCTCCTATAGTTTTTACTTTTTACCTCTATGTCGTCACTGTTGCTTTGGTTTCTATTGTATTTATAGATTTTGCTACAATAAAAACAGATGGCTTTGATACTCGTTTTTGGATAAACACTTTTAGCATAGTAGTTTTTGCCTCTACTTTTGCCAATACAGTTTATTTTCTTGGTATTGAGAAGCTTGGCACAAGTGAAGTGAGTTCTTTTATTTTTTTAGTTCCTTTTGCGGCCATTGGACTAAGTGTTATATTTCTAGATGAAAAAATAGACATCTTTGTGCTTATCGGGGCATTTATGACTATGTACGCGGTAAAAATTATCAACAATATACAGTTCCTTAAAAAGCGTTAGTTAGATGCTATATAGACACTATGATATCGATAGTTCATTCCAATATAGAGTCATCAAAAAGAAAAATATCAAGCATCTGTATATTCGCATCAAAGATGGTGAAGCACTAATAACTGCCAACAAGAATATCTCCCAGTCACATATTTCTGAGTTTGTGCAGTCAAAATCTTCGTGGATACAGCAACATTTAAAAAATAGCAAAACAAAAGAGCATCTCACAGACAAGGATGCATTGATCTACCTACTTGGTAAACGGTATACAATCAAAGTCATTCATGACTTAACTACTAAAGAAGAATTTATGGAAATAGATAGCAGTACAGCAAATTTTGTACTTAGATCAATGCCAACTCACAATAAGCTACAAACATTGAGAGATAACTATTATAAAAAATTTTGTCATGCCACTATCTCGCCACTAGTAAGCCAGTATTCCAAGGAGATGAATCTACAAGCAAAAAAAATTACCTACAGAAACAACAAAACAAGATGGGGAAGCTGCTCAAGTCAAAACAATATCTCTTTAAACAGTAGGCTCATGATACTTCCAAAATCGATAATTATTTATGTAGTCATCCATGAACTCGCACATATTAAGCATAAAAATCACTCCTTAAGATTTTGGAGGCTTGTAGAGCACTATTGTCCGAATTACAAAGAGCTTAGGCGAGGCATCAGAGCTTTCGAATCTCTCTTGTAAATCATTATTAATTCTTCTACACTTAACCCTATTTGTGTTATGATATGAAAGAAAACAATTTATTATATCAGGAACAAATATGGATATTTCAAAAATAGGATATGGTGACAATCCAGATGCAATCAAGGCCATTATAGAAGTGCCCTTAAACTCAAATGTAAAATATGAGTTTGACAAAGAGACAGGAAGTATAGCTGTTGACAGAGTAATGTATTCTGCGATGCACTATCCTGCCAATTATGGCTTTGTGGCAAATACGCTTTCTGATGATGGTGACCCAGCAGACATTCTGGTGTTATGTGACTATCCATTACAGGCTGGGTGCTATATCAAGTGTCGTCTTGTGGGAGTATTGATGACAGAGGATGAGAGTGGTGGGGATGAAAAACTGCTAGCAGTTCCTACTGAAAAAGTCGATCCAAGATACAAGGAAATACAAGACCTCACAGATGTGCCAGAACATACGCTTAACCGTATCAAAAACTTCTTTGAGACCTACAAGATGTTAGAGCCAAATAAATGGGTCAAGGTATCAGGATTTAAAGACAAAGCAGCTGCTACAGCTATACTGGACAAAGCAATTAAAAATTTCAAATAGCCTTGATACCTTTTGGTGTCAGGGTGCAAAGGGAGAGACTATGAACTATATAAAAATTTTTGGTTTTCTATTCCTAATATATGCATTAGGCAGTAGTATCGGGTCTACCTTTTAGGATATATGATGTCAAAAGCAAAACGAATCAACCATAAACCAGTATATAAAACATCTAAACTTACACTGCTCTATATTTTTCTCGTACCTATGCTTATCTCTGTTGTACAGTCACTATTTTCCAGTGACTATTATGGATTTATACTAAAAACTATGGGATTTGCTATGCTTTACGGCAGTATCTCTCTTGCAAAAAAAGGTTTTCTATACAAAGAAGAATACGAACGATCCAAACTAGCTAAAGCACCCAAAACCCCTTACCTAAAGCTAGCAGCCATTGGGCTTGGCATTACTTTGTTGTCTATTAGCTTTTTCATTGGAGGTAAAAGCATATTAGCTTCACTTTTTATAGGGATTCTTGCAGTAATTGGCTTCTATCTATATTATGGTTTTGATCCAAAAGAGGACAAAGTGGACAATATAGATGGTATCTCTGTAGAGCTGGTGTTAAATAGTATAAAAGAAGCAAAAGAAAAACTTGCCAGCATACGACAAGACATGAAGAGTATTGATGATAAAATACTAAATAATAAGCTAAGTGTTGCTGTAAAAAAAGCAGAGGTGATACTTGAGACTATCCAAGAGGATCCAAAAGACATACGAGTTGCTAGAAAATTTCTCATAGTATACATAGATGGCATTGCAAAAGTCACCAAGTCTTATACTCAACTAGACGAGAAAGACATAAACCGTGAAACTAGCAATAAACTATACACTCTATTGGATAATGTTCAAAGTAAATTTGATTCTGAACTGAATCGCCTAAAAGAGAACAACCAATTTGATTTAGATGTGCATATAGATGTACTAAAAAAACAGATAAAACATTAAATAAAAAAAGGGGAAAGAAATGGAAAGTAAAATAAAAGAGGTCATAGAAACAACGATTGAAGAACAGAGCGAACATCTTCCAGAGATTATGGAAGGGGAAGAACTTGAGCTTTTGGATGCGATAGCTGAGCTTGATACTAATGACAAAAACTCAATTATCTATTTTGGCTCAAAAGCACAAGAAAAGCTAGATGATATCTCCAATCGTATGATAGATGGTGTTAAAAACAACCAAACAGGCAAAGCAGGTGCAGCCCTCAACGAAATGGTTGCTTCTATCCGTGGCTTTGATATGGATGAGTTTAATCCGAACAAAAAACTAGCGTGGTGGAAAAAACTGTTTGGGTTTAGCAAGCCTGTCGTAAAGTTCATTCAAGAATATGAAGAAGTCAGAGATCAAATAGACCTCATCTCAAACAGTCTAGAAAAGCATAAAAGTACGCTGATGACCGATGTAGTCTCTCTAGATAAGTTATACGAAGCCAATCTAGAGTATTTTAGAAGCCTCGAACTATATATCAAGGCTGGGCTCACCAAGCTTGAAGAACTTAAGCAGAAGATCATACCTGAATACGAAGCAAAAACTCAAGAAAATGATATGCTGTCTATCCAGGATCTCAAAGAGATTCGTAGTTTCAATGATGATCTAGAACGAAGAGTGCATGATCTTAGACTATCGAGACAAGTTGCTATGCAGGCACTCCCGTCTATAAGACTCATACAGGAAAATGACAAGTCACTAATCAACAAAATCACTTCGACACTAGTCAATACAGTCCCTCTATGGAGAAATCAACTGGCACAAACAGTGACGATTTTCAAGAGTCATGATGCTGCTATCGCTGTCAAAGAGGCAGCAAATCTTACCAATGAATTACTGGAGAAAAATGCAGAAGGATTGAGAGAGGCCAACAGAGAAGTCAGAGAGCAGATGGAAAGAGGTATTTTTGATATATCTAGTATCAAAAAAGCCAACGAAACACTTATTGCAACTCTGAATGATTCTATTAAAATTACCGAGAAAGGTAAAACAGCAAGATCTGTAGCACTAGCAGAGTTGGTAAAAACAGAAAAAGAACTCAAAGAAGCACTTCTTGCTGTCAAGGCAAAAGCAGAAGAGACCCCAGAGCAAGAAACGACCATAGAGGCAAAGACAGAAGCATTACCTCAAACAAAGGAGTCGTAGATGGGACTATGGAGTTGGTTGTTTGGGCAGTTTATTGATGTCATTGATTGGACAGACGATTCACAAGATACAATGGTATGGAGATTTCCTCGTCAAAATAATGAGATTAAGTATGCTGCCAAACTGATTGTGCGGGAATCTCAGATTGCTGTTTTTGTCAATGAGGGTGAGATTGCGGATATTCTAAGTCCTGGCACCTATGAACTTGAGACCAAAAACCTCCCGATACTTACCAATCTACAACACTGGGATCATGGCTTCCAGTCTCCATTCAAGGCAGAAGTATATTTTGTCAATACAAAACGCTTTACTGATCTCAAGTGGGGTACAAAAAGTCCAATAATGATAAGGGATCCTGAATTTAGTATGGTTAGACTCAGGGCTTTTGGAGTGTATGAAATACAGATCTCTGACCCAGAGGTATTTCTCAAAGAGATTGTAGGTACAGATGGGCACTTCACTATAGATGAAGTTGATCAGCAACTTAGCAATATCATAGTATCTAAATTAGCGACTGTACTTGGTCAAGACAATACACCTATATTAGATTTGGCTGCCAACTATGAATTATTTGGTGAACATATCACAACAGGCATTACACCTTACTTTTCCAAGTATGGACTTAAGTTAAACAAGATATGGGTAGAAAATATTTCACTGCCAGAAGATGTTCAGGAGGCAATGGACAAACGAACAAGTAGAGAAATAACGGGCGATCTAGATGCTCATCTCAAATATCAGACAGGTGAGGCGATGGGCAATGCCAATGGCTCCATGGGCGATATGGTCGGTATGGGTGCAGGACTTGCCATGGGGCAACAGATGGCACAAAGTATAAATGCAGATAGTAGGACCAAAACACCACCACCCCCTCCTAGCAAAGACAACTTCTATATCTCTTTTGATGGGAAAGCCAAGGGTCCTTTTGACCACGCTGGGCTAATTGAGATGATAGCGGATGGAAAACTCACAAAAGAAACATTTGTATGGAAGCAAGATTTTGACGGCTGGAAAAAGGCTGACACTGTGCTATCTGAACTTTTTGATCAATTCCCTCCACCCATCAACAACTAAGACAATATGCACTTCACACCTATTCACTTTACCTGTGACAGCTGTGGAGCCCCTCTCAAGTTCAGCCCTGCCACAGGTAAGCTAAGTTGTGAATTTTGCAACAGCTCTGCCGATATTCGACCAACCGACACAATTATTCAAGAGTATGATCTCCGCTCAGCACTAACAGAACTTGAGAAAAACAAACCCAGAGAGATAAGCAAAGAAGTATCTTGTAGTAATTGTGGCAACACCTTCTCGCTCACACCCTACTCTCTTAGTACAAACTGTCCTTACTGTAGCACACCTGCCATCACTGGATTTATCAACCATATCACACCAGAATCTATAATACCATTTATCATTACACACAAAAAAGCAAAACAGATTTTTTCTAAATGGATAGGCTCCTTATGGTTTGCTCCAAATGAACTCAAGAGTATGATCAATAAACAAAAGAAACTAACGGGATACTATTTGCCATACTGGACATATGATGCAAGCACCACTACTGCATATAGAGGTCAACGAGGTGATATTTACTATGTCACAGTAACGAGGCGACAAATTATCAATGGCAAAGAAAGGTTCATAGAAGTACAAGAGCCTAGAATCAGATGGTCTCCAGCATCTGGCAAGGTCGAAAGGTACTTTGATGATGTGACTATAGAGGCAAGCCTAACACTCTCGAGAAAGATACTATCTGCTTTGGGCATATGGGACACC
>JAAXPZ010000039.1 GCA_012329065.1 Sulfurovum sp.
AAGTTACTACCAAATGCTTTAGCCAATATAGAATCTATTGCTGTTATATTGGTATCAACCGTGATATCTGCTGTATTATTTTGCTCACTTGCAGCGCTTATCTCTAGTCTAGCAAAGTCTTTACTTTTTGCATTGTAGTCTAGTGTGATGTTTACATCATCAGAGAAACAATCATTCGTGAAAAGTGTGGTTATATTATTTTTAGCATTTCTTGATTCTACTGTTGTTTCTACTGTTACAAACATAGGGTCAATCGTAGGATTTTCTACCATATATGTAAAGTTATTATGATTGTTTATAGTTGTTCCTGTAAAAGCAAAGTGGTCTGGTCTAAAAACTATAGAAGATGAGTTACCATCAACATTACAACTTATAAGTCCATCTGCATCACTGCTGTTGTTGTCTCCCATTGAGCTTGTGTTACAATCACTGACCGCTGAATCTAAAGCAGTCCAAGTGCTGTCTTGTAGAATTATCTCTATGACTCCTACTTCGTTATAGCCAAAATCATTTACATTTGTTGAACCATTTGTAAAGTTTGCATCTGTTATGTTTAATTCAGTTAATTCTATACAATAAGCACCTGTTGTTATAGAAAAGTTGTTATCTAGTCCTATATCTATACCCGCACCCTGAGTTAAAGAAGCATTATACTCATCTGAGTTTATTCCAAGCAAGTCTGGTGCATTTATGGTCATATCTAAATCATCCGATCCAGCACTGACTATCTCATAGTATACACCAAGACGGGTGCCAGTAATTCCACCTGTTAAAGTGATGTCAAACAACGCAGGTCTAGTCGTAAACACATCTCCCGCATAAGGTAAACTTGCATTGAAGTCTTGAGGGTATATTCTTGAGGTAGTATAGTTATTGTCTGTATTGTGTATAGATATATTCATATCAAAGCCCAACTCTTTAGATGCTCTAGACCAATTAGTATCATTTGTAAACCAGTTTATATTGTTTACATCTAGCAGTGTGATATTTGCATCGTTTACAGAACCATAGATACTTGCATTGATATCATTAAACTTGTCTATAATGCGTAAAGAGTTGAGTCTTACAGTTATATTGTCATCTACATTTGCGGCTGACATATCTTCTAGTGTTATATTGAGATCAAACTTCTCATTTACTACTTTAGCTCCAACACTATTTCTTCCTATATCTCTTACAAGTATCTCTATATTGTCCCAGTTAAAGGAAACGATACCTGAATCTACAGGAACAGAGACTTGCACAACTTGACTGTCTACGAGTCCAAACTCTTCAAGAGTTGGATTTGTGAACTCTATGGAGAATTGGTTTTCAAATGACTCTCCAAAAGTAGAGTTGTTATTTACCTCTACTTCAAACTCTATCCAAACAACATGGTCTTTTTCAAAACGAGGAAAATCAAAAGAAAGAACACCACTTCCATCATAAACCGCTCCAATACTAGTATCATAGCTACTGTTTATATCACTAGGATCCAATACAAATGGAGCTATTAAAGTGCCATTGACATCATTGTTTAACTCAATCACGCAAGCATCTCTGAGTGTAACATTGTAGTCATAGAGAGGATTAATACAAGAGCCAGTAAGGGGTCTCATGTATGTAACAACTGTAGCATTTCTCTCTACTCCATCTACAATTGTTCCGTTAGGTATGTAATCTACCTCTTCAGGAAGATTGTCAACTATGAAGACATCTTTAGCATAGTCATCGCCTGTATTTAAAGCAGTAATTCTATACTTTATGGTATCTCCTCTTCTAAGAAGCGGTAGAGGTTCTGAACAATTCACCCACCCACCATCAGGAGTTAGAGGATCTTCAAGCTTAAAGCACTCTTTATAAGAGTCGATAAAATCAGGAGTAAATATCTGAGTCTCCATAGAGAGCATCTGCACAAAAGCTTTTTCACTTGGGAACTCTATGCCCTCTTCAATATCAGATTTGCTTGCATATACTTTTATCGTTGTTGAGTTTTGTCTATTTGAGAGATAACAAGGAATGTTAATACAATTTCCCATCAAATCATAACTACTATCTAGATTAAACTGGTCTATATCTGTTCCTACATTGTAGTTCAAGCCCGGAACTTTAGTTATATTAGACCCATCAAAATCCCTTAGTGTAATAGTACTATTAAATATATTGTTTATATTGCTTAAACCCTCTCTTATATTGTTCTCATTGCCACCTATGTCTTGAACAGTCATCCTCTCAAGCGATAGATTTCTATCTCCACCTTGGGTAAAAATGAATAGTGATGAGTCTATATCTCCATGTAGAGGTGTTATAAAATCAGTAACAGGAACACTAAGGTCCACTGTTGTAAAACTTCCATCAGGACCTGTTGGAAGTAGAGCTTTAAATCCACTAAAAGAGGATAGATTTTTGAACTTTACTGGTCTGTGATGTCTATGACTAACTGAGTAGGCAACAACCATACTCCATCCACCAAAATGTCCATATCTTTTCGTTTTCCAGTTGCCACCTCCTGCTGGTGACCACTCATATGTATCTATACCGCTTGTAACTTGCAAGTCAGCAACACTATAGGTACCCTCTAAATCATTAACAGGGTCAAGACCTCTTATGATACTTGTTATATCTGCACTAGCTCCATAGAAAATTCTAAATGGACTCATGTCTGCTGTTCTGTTGTTTTCATCATTCTTTTTAAAGTGGAGGTATCCTACTCTGTTTTGTGCAGTAGAGTTTAAAATCGTGTCATTTTTATCGGCACTTATAGTATGCACTGCTCCATCTGGGGTTATAAACTTGATTTCACCAAAATTTACATCAAAACCTGTCTCATTTTTATCACTCCCTTTTACATATCCGCCCCAAAATAGTCTAGCATACTCTATGGTTATATTGTCTTCAATATCACCAGAGGTAGGAGTGATGATATCAAGGGTTGCATCTGAGGAGTTTGTGTAGCCACTGCCAATAGTATTAACCTGTGTTGAGTTTATATCACCTAGTTTACTTGTTGGCGTAAGATTTACTGCTCGAAGCATAGTGTTACCTATAACCGCAATATTGCCATACTTATTTACACTAACATCATTTCTAAAGTTTTTTTCTGAAACTATATCTATATGTATGCCTGAAGCAGAGTCATTTGTGTCTATGGTTAGACTTGTGCTGTTATTGGTTAAATCTGTATCTACTGTTATACTTGTGACATTTGCCTCATTAAGCAGACCTAGTTGGTGAGTTGGTGACTGTACAGTTATGTTGAACTCAGCAAAATTACCCATAGAGAGATTACTAATACTACAATAGATTGTGTTGTTTACATCAGGCAGACCGCAACCTATAGTAGAGCCACTCTCATTGGTAGTAGGAAATATTCCATGATAAGTTAAGTTACTATCAAGCTTATCAGCCATCACTATATCTCTAGCATCTGCAAGTGTGCTTATGTTCTCTACTCTTACAGTATATATAAAGTTAGCACCTGGAATTGGAAAAGATGGAGTAGCTGTTTTTGTGATCTTTAAATCTGTTCCTATGATGCGGTTTATGGCTGTATCAACATTGTTACTTAAATCCAAATCAGGCTCTGAAGTTGGGTTGCTAAGTGTAGCAGTTGCTGTATTTGTTATATCTACTTTATCAACATTATGAGTCTCTACCTCTATAGTTATAGTTTCACTTGAAGCCAAAATGCTTGTATTTGGGAAGGTCCAAGTTATATTTCGATCCACAATGATACTGCTTGAAAAATTGCTGCTATATGAATCGCTCACATAGTCAACTCCATCAGGAAGAGTGTCTGTTAAAACAAAACCACCATATATAGGGTCACCTAAGATATTACTAACTTCAATAGTATATGTTATGTTTGACTCAGCCCCAACATCTCCAGAAGGTGAGGCAGTTTTTATAACTTCTAAATCGACACCACAATGAACAGGGTTTCTAGTGGTTCCATCATAGTTTTTACCGTCCCATTCAAAGGTGTATATGTCGCTGACTGCTCTATCATCAAGAGCGATATTGAAAATCTTAACTTCGTCTATAAATCCTTGGTAATCTTCATTAGTGCCACTATCTAGGTTTGTCGCTCCTCTTACGCTACCTATCGCGATATTATCGCTATGACTAGAGAGTTGAGAGCCATCTCCACTAGCAAATTCTAAACCATCTAGATATCCCTTGAAAGCATTTGACTGTATATTAGGATTGTCTTTTTCAGTATCTAGTGTCAAAACTACATGGTGCCATTGGTTTGGTGTGATTGCTGTGCTTAGATATGTTGCACTATCCCAGTTAGTACTTTCGTTCCATCCTCCTATATAAAGATTGTCATTTCTTACATAGATTGCAAGACCATTAGTTCCACCACCTTCTTCGTATATAACTTGGTTTGAAGTACTTGTGTTGGTAGATTTAAACCACAGTGAAATTGACCTTTTATTGTGTGAAGCCGTGTTGATTAAAGGGCTGTCAGGTATAGCTATATAATCATTAGAGCCATCAAACTCCCCAACTCGCCATATAGGAGCAAAACCACTACTATCTCGTGCTGATATAGTATTTGTAGTTCTAGCGCCATTATAACTTGTTCCGTTTAGTGAACTTCTACTATCGACTACTTCACCACTCGTTCCGTCCCATATACACTCATCAAACCTATAATCCACAACAGGCACTATTCTTACTACTCTTACATCTGCCGTAGCAGTGTTATTACTTAGACTCTCTTCGGGGGTTGTTGTATTGACCTCTACAGTGCTTGTCAGTGGGTCTATGGTGACACCTGAAGGCATAGTAGCTACAACTGTTATGTTTTTATCTTGATTGAATGCGATATGTTTAAATAGGCAATTTAGATATTGATTACCAGCGTCTATAGTACAAGCTCCGCCTCCATCATCAGTTATATATAGAGCAGCTATGGTTTCATTAAATCTTTGCACCATAGTAACAGGCTGAGCAGTTGATATGTTTATATCTCTTATGTTTATCACATAAGTAACATTTCTGTCTTCTAGAACTATTAGAGGGGCCGCACTAATACTTACAAGTAAATCAGCTCCTACTACTCTGACATCAGGAGCATCTACATTGATCGGATCGTCTAGATAGATTGAGTCTATTGTAATGGAGTTTGTATATGTGCCTATAGTATCAGCAGGAGCTCTGACATTTAGTCTCAATAGAGTGCTACCACCGTATGCACTTATATCTGGCTGGGTGCATGTGATTGTATTGCTTGTATCGGCACAAGTCCAGTTAGCACTACTTCCGTTGTTATCTATATATGTAAAGTCTGCATTTAAAATATCTGTTATATTGATATCAATTGCAGTATTTCCGCTTGTATTTGTTATGTTTAGTTCATAAGTAAAGACTTCACTTAAAGCAACTTCGGTTTTAGAAACATCAAGAGTTGCGTTTAAGATTAATCCCTCTACTTTTATATCCACTTCATCATCATGATTCCCATCGTCTGTTTCAACTGTAGTTGTATTTACATCAGCTTCATTTTCATAATCTCCTATACTAACTGGGGAACTTGCGGATATGATGATATCATCAGCAGTTGCATTGTGTGCTAGCTCTGCTCTTTGGCATGTTAGAGTATGTCCTACAAACGAACAACTATCCCAATCTCCAAAGCTTGTTATACTTAAGCCTGTAAAACTAGAGTCAAATTCATCCTCTACAAATACATCTTTAGCCAATCCTAAATTGTTATTGCTTACAGAGATTTTAAATCTTATAGGCTGATTGGTTCCAACTGAGATGTTATCATCGTGATAAGCTGGAGATGGGTGATTTGGATCCATTGCAGATTTTGTTATGCTTATGTCTGAGCCTACTATGGTTGTTACTAAACTTAGGGTTTGCCCTGTTGGTATGTTTGCAACATCTAAACCAACTACCTCTATGGAGTTTGTTATAGCTGCATTATAGTTTGGAGCTGTTGAAGATATGGTCAATACAGATGAAGTAGTACTGCTACCTCCTAGAGTTGAAAGCTGACAAAGTATAGTATTGTTGCTTGTATCATAAGTACCACAACTCCAACCTGTACCGCTTCCACTAACACCACTCCACCCTGTAGTTGCGGTTGAGTCGTTGTATGTAAGAGTTACATTTATATCGTTTGCAGTTGAGTGGCCTCTGTTTATGATGGTTACATTGTACTCATGTGAACCATAGGCTCCAACAGGGTCGTTTTGTGTTGGAGTTGAGGCGAACTCTAAAACGGCACCTGTTATATTTGTATCCCAATGAGATATATTTGGAGTAGATGTTTCAATCGTTGATGTATTGGCTTCTGCACTGTTTCTCACTACACCTGTAAAATTTGGCAGTGTTACATCAAAAGAGAATGAAGTCGATGAGTTAGCAGAGAGGTTTTGATCATACTCAAATCTCAACGGGCTTGTGCTTGCTGTGTTGATCCAGCCTGTGCCTGTAAGATTCGCAACATAGCTTGCTCCACTCGGTAGAGTATCGATGACAAATATATCTGACGCAGGTGCAACAACCGTGCTTGAATTTGCTACTTCTATAGTATAAGTTATAGTATCACCCATTCC
>JAAXPZ010000042.1 GCA_012329065.1 Sulfurovum sp.
AAAGAACTCTACTGGCTTATCAGTGGAGAGCTCAAGATCATAATGTCCATCTGCATAAAATGTGATTTTTTTAGTAACCGTTACAGTAGATAACTTTTGAGTCAATGTCAATATCTGCGGTGTATCTCGAAGTGATATCTCACCCATAGATGCACTATACGCAACCTCGAATGCCTCGTTATTTATGGCAGTATCAGAAAATCTGACCTCTAGTGGAAGAGTTTTACTAGAATCAAATAGCTCTAGATATCCCCCATCTTCATTTTTGTACTTATCTTTCAGTAATTGAGTACTTTTAACTCGACCAAATTTGTCAATTTTGATAATAAAGTTATCGGCAGTTATCGTTGTGATAATTTCATCTTGAGACGGTGTTGATACTTTTGTCTGAGAGGTAGATGGAGCTGAGCTGACATTTGGTGTAACAGGTGCACTTTTTAGATTACTGCTTTTAGGTGCTGTAGTGGTGTTGACACTTGTTGCTACTGTGCCATTTTGATCTGCCTTTAAACTATTTTGAGGAAAAAGATAACCAAAGCTAATCAACACAACGAGAGAAAGCACAAGGGCGAGAAGTAGTCTTTTTTGAAGATCCTGTTGTTCCAAATTATAACCTTTTGAGTTTAGTCTTAAAATAAGTCTGCGATTATACTATTATTTTAATTACATAATGCCAAGTAAAGTATTCAGCTTGATGGAGTATTGAGGAGTTTACACTTTATTAGTACATCGGTAAATGTTTTGGAGATTTTATGATAACTATTATCTAATATAGGATGTTTGGCGACCAATATATAGTGTCCTGTTTTAATTTGATCTATATGAGATATAAAATGAGCACGAAGTAGTCGTTTTGCTCTATTCCTATGAACGGCATTACCTACTTTTTTGCTTGCGACAAAACCAACATGGTATTCCGTACTTTTTTTATAAAATAACACAAACCATGGAGTATGCCATATCTTGTCTGCTTTACGATAAACCGCATTGAATTCTTTGGTAGTTCTTATGCGATCAAAAACTTTTATACGGCCAATCTTTTTCTGCCTTTAGCTCTTCTGGCGTTGATTAGTTTTCTACCGTTTTTAGTCTTCATTCTGATTCTAAAACCATGTGTTCTTTTTCTCGGTGTATTGTGTGGTTGGAATGTTCTTTTCATTGTAAATCCTAAAGGTAAATTGTACTGCAACACTTATATCAATGTGCATAATTGGATAAAATAATATCGAAATGGACTTAAAATTAGATGATTTAACTATTTTTGCTTTCTCTTATTCTGTTTAGTTTCATTTTTCTCTTGGCGAGTTCTCTCATATCTGCATCGCTGTCACTTTCATCTACTATTTCTACACCAAGTATCGTCTCTACACAATCTTCGAGTGTAACAATACCCTCTGTTTGATCATAACTATCAAACACTAAAAACATATGTTCTTTTTTCTTTATGAACAAATCTAGTGCCATAGAGACTGGAATATTTTCATTGATTTTATAGATATCTTTTTGTATCTCTTTGAGCAACATGTTATCATCCGAAAGAGCCTGCTTAAATATCTTTTTGGTTAGCACTATACCTGTGATGTTTTCAATGTCGCCATCAAAAACAGGTACTCGAGAGAATTTAAATATAGCTGGTTCATTGTGTACTATATCCTTGATGCTCCTATTGCCATCTAGCGCAAACATAACTGTCCTAGGTGTCAATATTTCATGGATCTTAATAGTATCGAGCATGAGAATATTTTCGATTATATCAGACTCTTGCTCATCAAGTACACCATCATCTTCACTCTGCAAGGCACTCTCAAGAAGCTCTTCTCTTGTTAATGAAAATGTATTTTGCCCTTTGTTTATCTTGTTTGTAATAAAGAGTGTCATCAAAATCACAGGATAGGTAATCCAAATAAAAATTCGAATCAAGTGTGCAGCTATAGGTGCAATCTGCTTCCAATAGGTAGCACCTATAGTTTTTGGGATAATTTCTCCTATAAAGAGAATAGCAAATGTTAGCACAGCTGATACATAAAACAACGCTGAACTACCAAATAAATGCTCTGCTTGTGCCCCTACCGCTGTAGCACCAACAGTATTGGCAATTGTGTTGAGAATGAGTATAGAAGCGATGGATTTACTGATATCCTCCTTGTGGCTTCTAAGCAGTCTTGCTGCGGAAGGCTTTTCTTTTTCCAGCACGGAGATATAAGGCATATTGACCGAAAGTAAAACAGACTCCAGTACCGAACATATAAATGAAACAACAACAGCTATTAAAAAGTATAGAACCAATAAGTCCATAAGTTTAAAAATTTCCTTCTACAATAAAATAATGGTCGCAAGACCTAAAAAGCTAAAAAAGCCCACTATATCAGTAACTGTCGTCAAAATAACAGTACTACCAATGGCTGGATCTATATCCATTCTTTTCAAAAGCAACGGCACCATCGAGCCAAAAAAACCTGCACTCAAGAGGTTGATTAGCATTGATAAAGCTATAACTATACCCAACATCCCCTTATCAAACCAAATAGCTGCCACCGCACCAATCACCATAGCAAACAAAACGCCATTTACTAATGACAACAAGACCTCTTTTTTGATTGTTCTAAACGCATCATTTTTTGCAATGTCACCTAGTGCAAGCTGACGCACAACAACTGTTAGGCTCTGCGTGCCTGCATTGCCTCCCATTGATGCAACTATAGGCATCAGTATCGCCAATGCAACAAGACTCTGTAGCGTATCTTCAAACATAGCTATAACCAGTGAAGCAAGTATTGCTGTGAGGAGATTGACACCAAGCCAGACAGCTCTAGTCTTGCCCGCTTTTACAATATCATCGTCCTCTTCTGCCTCGTCATCTACACCTGCCATATGATACATCTGGTCAGTTGCCTGTTCACTGATGATATCGTATATATCATCTGATGTGATACGCCCAAGAAGCTTGCCCCTGTGATCTACAATGGGCAGTGCTGTTAGGTCGTACTCTTGAAACTTTTTAACCACTTCATTGATTGACTCATGGTCTTCAGCACGAATCACAAGATAGCTCTCAGAGGACTCATCTATGTTATCTTCGAGTGTTTTATCAAAGTCAAATGTCAACAGACTGTCCAAGCTAATACCGTAGCGAAGCACTCCTGTCCTGTCTGTTACAAAAAGATATTGAACATTCTCTAGTTCACCCTCTCGACGCAATCTAGAAAAATCACGAATGGCATCATTTACAGTTTTTTCCAAACTCGCAGTATAAACTTCGGTCTGCATATAAGCGCCAGATTCGTTATCATCATACTGCTTTAGCTGAAGTATATCTGCTTGATCCTCTTCGTCTAGTTGCTCAAAGACCTCTTTGGCTACCTTCTCATCATGCTCTTCAAGCTCTTGAATAAAGTCTGTCTGGTCATCTGATTCAAGATCTGAGAGAGACTCCGCTATCTCTTTTGGAGTATATGACTCTACAATATCACCAAAATATCTATCTGGAAGCTCTAGTGCCACATCAGCTATAAGCTCATTGGGAATAGTTTGTATCGCTTCAGAGAAACTATGCTCATCCATGTCTTTGAGTAAATTAGCGATCTCTGATGGATGAAGCTCTTCCATGTCGTGCGAATGAAGATAATGATTCAATTCATTCATGAAAACTCCTCCTGATTACACTGCTAAACTGTGCTAGTTTTATGGCATTATACACTTTTTTGACCCTAATTATATAACAGTGTTTGAAAACAGTATTTTCAAACCTTTGGCAACCACAAGAACAATTCGATATAATCCACACAATGAAAGAAAGCTTAAAAATATTTGCAGGAGATCTAAAAAATTCTTTTAGAGACTTACTGCCTATTATTATTGTTGTGGCCCTCTTTCAAGGACTGATTATTCGGGCTTTGCCAGACAATATCATCTCCATAGTGATAGGACTGATTATCGTGGCTATAGGTCTTGCACTTTTTATACGAGGGCTAGAGCTTGGCATCTTTCCTATAGGTGAAGGTCTTGCTGTAGATTTTGCACGCAAGGGTTCTGTCTTTTGGCTTTTGACTTTTGCATTCACTATTGGCTTCTCTACTACAGTTGCAGAGCCAGCACTTATTGCTATAGCAGACAAGGCTGCTGTTATATCCAATGGACTTATAGACTCTTTTTGGCTACGGATGACTGTAGCTCTTTCTGTTGGCTTTGCTATAGCACTTGGAACACTTCGTATCTTGTTTGGGCACCCAATAGCCTACTATATTATTTCTGGATATATTTTAGTAGTCATTATTACCTTTTTTGCCCCAGCGGAGATTATCGGACTTGCATATGACAGCGGAGGAGTTACAACCTCTACGGTTACCGTGCCTCTTGTTGCGGCACTAGGCATCGGATTGGCATCAAGCATAAAAGGACGAAACCCAGTCATAGATGGTTTTGGACTTATTGCATTTGCGTCACTTACACCTATGATATTTGTCCAGCTTTATGGAATTATCGTTTACTCTCTAGCTGACTCTTCAATGTCTGGCTCTATATTACTTGTAGACTCTTTTGAGATAAAAACTCAGGCTTCGACCCATCTATTGTCTATCTCCAATGCTCTCATAGAACTAGCTGGGGTACTCAAAGATGTGGCTCCTATATTGATAGTAATATTCTTTTTTCAGTATGTAGTTATCAAAAAACCCGTATCTCACTTAAGAAATATTATTGTGGGTATTATTATGGTTATTTTAGGACTATATGCATTTATTATAGGATTGGAGATGGGATTATTTCCTATTGGTGAGACTATAGCCTATCAACTTACTAATATGAAAAATAACCTACTCATATATCTCTTTGCCTTCCTCATAGGCTTCTCTACAACTATGGCAGAACCTGCACTTTTGGCGATTGCTATCAAGGCCGAGGAGATAAGTGAAGGAAACATTAAACAAAATATACTTAGAATGGTGGTAGCATTTGGGGTTGCTATTGGTATAGGGTTGGGCTCATATCGCATAGTGGCAGGTGATCCTATACACTACTATATCATAGTGGGCTATATGCTTGTTATCATATTTACCTACTTTGCGCCCAAATATATAGTGCCTATAGCCTATGACAGCGGAGGAGTGACCACATCAACTGTTACGGTACCACTAGTAGCCGCATTAGGGCTAGGGCTGGCTGAAAACATAGAGGGCAGAAACCCTCTGATAGATGGCTTTGGACTTATCGCCTTTGCATCCCTATTCCCAATGCTGACGGTGATGGGATATGGAATTCATGCAGAGTATAATAAATCCAAGCAAAAAGGAGAATAATCATGCAATTTGTAGCACTTGTTGCCACCATACAAGATAAGAATGAAGAAGAAGCGATCAGGATTGCCAAGGAGGCAGGGGCTGGATCCGTCACTATCTTGCATGGCAAAAATATTGGTCTTGAGGAAAAAAAAGTATTTTTTGGACTTACGCTAGAAGAGAATGTGTCCGTACTCATGTTTATACTACCTAGAAGACTTTCTATGAAGGTATTAAAGTCCATACGAGAACATTTTGATCTTGATGGTAGCGAGAGTAATGGCTTTGCTTTTACTATGCCACTAAGTCATGTTGTGGGTCTAGACAAAGCTGAGCTTCATAAATTTGAAAGCAATATTAAAACTATGATATAGGAGAAAGAATGTTAGTACAAGATGTTATGACACCCGAAGATAAATTGATAGTCGTATCTACTATGGCAACCGTAAGAGAGACGCTCAAACTTATGAGGGCAAACAAAGTTCGTTCAATAGTTGTCGAGAAGTCATCCTCTTCTGGTGCATATGGTTTAGTAACATACAAAAATATACTACAAAGCATAGTAGCACAAGATGGAGATATCGATTTGCTAAATGTTTATGATATCGCTGCCATACCTGCTGTATCTGTCTCAGCACATCTAAATGTCAAATACGCTGCTAGAATGATGGTCACAGGAAGCATAAAAAGACTATTAGTAATAGACAATAATGAACTTTTGGGTCTTATAACTATGTCGGATATCATAGGTATCCTTATGGACAATATCGAGTAGACGGGTTGTTGCTATATTAGATATCCTTATTACTACCCCAAAGTGGCAGGTTTTTGAACCTCTTGAATAGGATACAAGATGAGTTTGCTATGAGTAGTTATTTTAAGTAATTATTACTTTTGGCTACTACAGATATAAATCAATTTTTTCACTTATATTCTATATCACAAGACTACTAGCCCATCTATTTCAAAATTGCGAACTTTATTTTACAGTATCAAAGGCTCTCCTCTTGTATCTCTACAAGCAGATGGTAGTGATTGCTCATAAGACAATAATTGTGTATTGTGATACCGTAGCTTTTAGCATGAAAGCACATCATATTTTTCTGAATTTTGACCCCTGAATTTTAGCTTGGTATCTTTGACATATTTTCATAGCTATGCCATAATGAGACCACAGCACAATAGACACATGCCTAAAATAGATGATATGAAAGCATTAGGAGAATTAGATGGCTGAATTTAAATTTGGAAAAAGATTTATTTTTTAAAATTCAAAATCTTTATATCTTTATATTGCATTATAAATCTATCTACTGTAACTAATGTCATATCCCCCTCAAGGGCTTGTGCAATTAACATCCTATCAAATGGGTCACGATGGATTTGTTCCAATTTTTTGGTGGCATTAGTACAAATAGCAGAGATTTTTAGCTCTATAAATCTATTAGCCTCTATAACACTGCTCAAGTCAGCATCGACTTTTAGTTTCCCTAGAGCTTCTTTTATCGCTATCTCCCAGATACTTGCTGATGAGATGTAGATTTGATTTGAAGTATCAGAAATGATGTCAAAGACTTCTTTATCAAGTTGATTGGCATCGCTAATCCACCATAAAAATACATGGGTATCCAGCAGGTATTTAGCCATTAGTATTTCCCATTAAAAAGTGTGGCTATCTCATCATCTGAGCTATTGAAGTCTTCATAAAAGCTTACTTTCCCTTTTAACATATTTGCTGTTCTCTTTTCTTTGCTAGGCGTATAAGAGACAAGTTTAGCAACAGGACTGCCTGCTCTTGCGATAATAATATCTTCACCTTTTTCTAAAAATGATATAAGTTTGGAGAGATTTGTTTTTGCCTCATGGATATTTACAGTCATCATTTGAAACCTTTTTATGTACTTGGCTAATATTAGCTAAGTTTTAAAAGTTTGTCAAGGGCTTTAGTTAGAAGAAGGTTTATACTGTATATTTTGTTTTTTGTAAGTAGCCTACTGTTTGGTTTTTCTGGGGTAGTATACATATTGATTTGATTTAAATTCGGGCGATCCATAATCTGGGTTAAAACTCTTTTTTATAGAAAATATCAACACTCCTAGAATTGCTGCCAAACGATATATCTGTTTCGATATTTTTGGTATTTTCTATTCGTACCTTGATGGAGCTTTTCTCCTCTTGATCGTATATGATTGTGATCTTGTCGCTGATTTTTTTACCTACCTCAAAGCCAGATCCTGAAAGCACAAGATGATCAAGTTTTAGCCCCATACTGGAAAAAAGAGATTTTACAAGTGACCCTGCCACTAGATTTGTTACATCTCCAGCCTTATTGTCTCTTCCTCCACTCCCAGTATCAAACATTATAAACGAGAGTATCTGCTCTCTACTCATATGTGGATCACTAGAAAAATGAAGTGATGGCTCTGAGGCAGTGCCCGATACTTTAACGTTGATAGTAGTTCCCACATGTCTGTATACTATATTTATATTTAGTATCGGAGCATCTGGCTTACCCTTGAAGTAAATATTACTCTTTTTAAGCACGAATTTTTTGTCCTCGAAAGTATAATATCCGCCTTTTAAAAGTTCTATTTTTCCATATGCTCTCAGAGAAGATCCATAACTTTTTTTAATACTCAGATCAGGCTTCATGGATATACTGATGCCATTCATTTTATAAGTAAGTG
Source organism: Sulfurovum sp. (assembly GCA_012329065.1). Taxonomy (GTDB): domain Bacteria; phylum Campylobacterota; class Campylobacteria; order Campylobacterales; family Sulfurovaceae; genus JAAXPZ01. The sequence continues at coordinate 7,961 of JAAXPZ010000042.1, forward strand.
CTTCGTTGCTGTCTACTTTTACATCTACACTAAAATTACGCTCAAATTCATTATTTTTCTTTCTCTGTCTTTGGAGCACAACTATATCACTGTCTGCTGCAAAACTTTTTTGGTTCATATTGTATTTTATATTACCACTTTTTATATGAACAACTCCATTTATCGATACCTTATCTCCATTTATATTTGTCTTTATATTTAGCATTGATATGATATCTGCAAGATCATGGGAGACTTTAAACTCTGACGCAGAGGCAGTGATCTTTCCTTTTTTTGTTTTTAGATTATATTCACCTATAGCTTTGAGTGAATCATTTATCCAAATGGGTGACACGGATATTTTATCATCCTTGATATCAATCCTTGATGGCTTTGTAGAGTATATCTTCACTCCTTGGGTCTCTAGTCTATAGTTCTTTATGGAAACTCCATTTTTGTCACCTTTGGCAAACAATGATAGATTTTTTAGCACAGTTCCATTTTTCTTATCTTTACCAATTAATATCCTGCTTGAACTTAGACTTAGAGAGGCTGAACTAAGCTCTTCAATATCCCCTTGGAGTGAAATATCTCCGTTGATATCTGGTAGGTCAATTTTATATATGCTCCCTACTGCCTTTAGCGTAGACTGTATTGAGCTGGAAGAAAGATTAACTGAGATATTCTTTTTTGAGGATCCCTTGATGGATACATTTGAGCCATTTAGATTGATATTGCCTGTAGTTGTGCCGCTTTTAAGATTGTGCTTCGCAGATACATTTAGTTTTTTTGATTTTAGCTTAACTGCGACATCATCATCTATCATATTAAAGTCTACATGCATAGGACTTAAGGTATCAAACCTAATATTTTTATCAAAACCTTTGAGCAAGGTATCTTTTGGGATTACTAACTTACCTGAGATATCTAATGCATCATCATACTTGATATCAGCATTTACATTAGCTACATTGGAGAGTATTTTGGCTTTTGCAAAAATTGGAAAAGTATTATTGAAATCGATGGGGGCATCAACAAGAAAACTTGCTTTGGCATTCTGTAGCTCTTTCGGTAACTTTACAAATTTTGAAATATCTACTTTCTGTTTACTCTTTAAGTTTAATTTGCCCTTCTGAAAGTCACTTGTGCTAAACTTTCCCGCAATCATTCTGGAATCTATATTGGCAGATGCTTGATCTAGATCGCCCGATATATCTATATTTAAGTCCTTTATCATAGAGCTGATTTTAGGGTCTACTCTTTCTATGCCTTTTGATGATATTGTACCCTTGTAGCCAAATTTGTCTTTTAGCCAAAAATCTAAATTTACTACTGCGTTTTTTGTATATGGAGTTAAGATGGCTGACTCAAGATTGCCCGCTAGTACAGCAGTATCAAATACATATTTCACATTAACATTAGAAGGCTTAATGTCTAGATTAAATTCATCTTTTTGTGCATCCAAGAGCTCTTTTGCTTCAAATGACAACTTGGCTTCTATTTTGTCAGTATTAGTGCTTGCATTGATAGATACAGTGGTCAATGCACCTTTTCGCAGAGGCAGTTCGTACTTATCTATGATTTTATCTTCAAGAGTTGCTTTTATATGACTTTTTAGAGTATTGTTTTTGATACTCCCCGTATGCTCAAGCCTTGCAAGTTCACTTTCTATATTCATCTCTATTGCAGCACTCTCTATCAGCTCTTTGGAAATATCTATAAGCATATTTGTTGCAATCAACCCTACTCTGTCAATCTCAATATCATATAGCTTTGTAGGAAGTGTATTTGCCACTATTTTACTTATATTAATTTTGTTTGGGATATATGGGATTCTTAAGCTCTCGCCACTGCCAGTCTTTTCTACTTTACTGCTGTTACCATCGCTACTATTTGTATCCTCTGTAAAAGCAATGACTTTTGTTAGATCTATATCTTTTATTTTGATGCTATCTATATCCACCAAGTCATCCAAAAAAGAAAGCTTTACCTCTGCTCTTGCTATATCAGTGACAATATCAAGGCTAAATTTGCCCAGTAACTTATCATTGTCTATGTCTATATTTAAATTTTTTGCACTTGCATCAAATAGCGAAAGGTGTATGCCCTGATAGTCTCGTGGTAAAATATTGGCTTTGAATTTTTCAACAAAAAGTTTTTGGGGTATAAAAATACTAGGACTCTCGTCATCACTGGAGTTTGACTCATCAGCGATATCGCTACTATTGTCATCAGCAAATAGCTGCTCTATCTCTTCTGTATCCAAACTATCGATGACTAGATTGTTTATATACAAATTTCTACCTTGGTATCTCCCACCTATATCTATATGTCCGAGAGATGTCCGAGCTACGAGATGTAGTGCACCAAACTCCAAGTCATCATTAGAGTATTCGATATAGTCTACTTTTAGGTCAGCTTCGTAATATTTG
>JAAXPZ010000016.1 GCA_012329065.1 Sulfurovum sp.
GATATTGGAGTAATAGATTATGATATATGTAGCTATTTTTTACTGTGGTGAATGAAACTATAAACCTGAAGCTTCCCGTGTGGAAGATGAAATAAAAAAAGTTTATTCTCGTGCTACAGTCAATCTTGTAGAGGTAGACGGAGGAGTATTCGAAGTTTCTGTCAATCGTGAGGCTATATATTCCAAGCTAAGAAGCATAGGGACTTCAGAAGATAGATTTCCTCATCCCAATGAGATAGTTGAGCTTATAAAACAAAAACTAGCTTAATGTAGCCCACAAAAGGTACATTAAGCCTAGGTTCTACATGTCTAACTTGGGCTCCTTGGGTGCTTTCATTTTCTCTTCTTCACCCATTTCTTTAACGGCATCTGTTGCTTGTTCAGTCTTTTCTTTTGTGGCTTCTGCCATTTCTGATGCTTGAGCTTTAGCTTTATCTGTAGCTTCATTGATCACTTTTTTTGCTTCCTCTGCTTTTGCTTCAGCTTTTTTAGCTAATTCAGCCGCTGCTTCTTTTGTCTTCTCTGCCATCTCAGCTGCTTTCTTCTTCGCTTCTGCTGCTACACCTGTAGCTGCATCTTTTACACTATCACTTGCTTTAGTAGCAGTATCCGCAACTGTACTTTTAGCAGCCTCTGTCGTCTCTTTGGCCTTATCTCCGCATGCGACAAAAATCAGACTAAAAGCCATCAATGTCATTAAACTAAATCTATTCATATTTTTCCTTTGTATTTTGATACTTACTATTATACAATAAATAATATTTATTTCAATAGTCTTCTAGAAAAGGCAATGGCCTCATCAGCTGGCACCTCACCTCCTATGATACGAGCTATTTCAACAATTCTCCCTTCTTGATTCAAAATAGAAGCCCTACTCTTGCCATCTAGTTTATCTACAAGAATGTGTTGGTTGGCTTTAGCTGCAAGATGTGGCTGGTGGGAGATTGCAAATATTTGGTAATTTGTAGCTAGTTTGGATATCATATCAGCAATAGCAATAGACTCATCGCCACTGACATTGGCATCTATCTCGTCAAGTACAATAGTACCATGACATGAACTTGTCGTTTCCAAAGATACAAGCATCAATGCCAACCTCAATCTGTTATGTTCTCCACCACTTAGTGTTGCTGTACTGCTGTTTTGCATATGCAAATCTACACTATCAGTTCCACAATCACTAAGTTCAGTTTTTTCAAACACAAAAATCACTTCTGCTAGCTTCAATCTAGACAAATATTGTTTCATATTGCCAGAAAACAACTTGGCTTGTCTCATTCGTGCTTGCGTAATACGATCTGTAATTATCAACAACTCAGCATATTCAAGTTTCAAAAAAGACTCTAACGCACTCTTGTCCTCACTTATCCTATCATATCCTGCAAGCTCTTCTTCTTTTTTGATACAATACGAGATAGCCTCCTCTATAGATCCATATCGATTTTTGAGTTCACTAATCTGCTCTAAACGATTCAAGAGCTTCTCTACATCCATATCTTCCAGCTCGCTAGTCAATGATTGAGTCTCCTCAAAGTCTGACCTTAGCTGATTCATAGTATCGGAAAAATACCCGCCATCTTTGTCCATAAGTCGAAAAATATCAGAAATGCTACCCTCTAGTAAAAAAATTTCTTCCGCCTTTTGGAGTGCGTCATTTATTTTATCGATTTTAGAAAGCTGTTTTTTCAGTACCAGCAACTCTGTATCCTCTCCTGTCTTAGGGTCTATCGCTTTAATCTTATTGATTTCAAATGAAGTGAACTCAATTAGCTCACTCAATTTTGTTTCATTCTCGCGTATTATTTCTAATTCGTTAAGTTTATTTTTGTAGCTAGAGTATCTCTTTTTGTATTCTTTGAGCATTTTTTTGTAATTCTTGTCAGCACTATTTAAGGCACCATCAAGCATATTTACTAATGCTTCACTCTCAAATCCGCTAATATCTCTAACGCTGAGATAATGAATAAAAGGAGAAAAGAGTTGTCGCAATGCCTTTTTGGAAATATTTTGATCGTTAAGATAATGTCTAGTTCTATCTTTTTTGATACTTCTAACGACAAGCTCTTCTTCTAGTTCATAAACATCGGAGCTAAGTGTAGTTGGCTTATTTAGCGTAATCTCACAGAGTTTTGCCTCTGCACTCATGATGCCCAGACTAGACAAAATGCTGTTCATCAATACTGACTTACCAGCACCAGATGGACCACTAAGCACTACCAATCCAGACCCAAACTCCAATGCTACTGATTCGAAACTAAGTAGTGATTTTAGATACACCCTCTGTATCAAAGCTTATCTCCCCAATGTAGCTTTTCACGCAATACCGAGAAGTAGCTTCGCTCTTTTCGATGCAGAAGCTTAGCTCCCTGCTCTGCGCCACCTATATGCAGGATATCCCCCTCTTCCAAGTCATAACGCTCCTGACCATCTACACTCACCATTGCTTCATCTTTTTGTGCATCTAGCTCTATATAAAAATCTGACGGAACGACCAATGGGCGTTGATTTGTGAGTGAATGAGCCATTACGGGTGTTATGATAAAAGCTTTCGTCAGAGGATAAACGACTGGACCGCCAGCTGCAAGATTATAAGCTGTGGAACCTGTAGGTGTGGAGACTATGATCCCGTCTCCACGATAGGTATTAAATTTTTCACCGTGAATAGATGCATTTAAATGTACCATTTTTGATGGGATGGGGCTGGTTACTACTATGTCGTTAAGTGCAAAGAAGTTAACCCTTTCACCACTGCGTCTCAAAATATATCCTGCTATCATCATTCTATGGTCTATATGATATTCTCCTTGTCTCAATAGCTCTAAAAATTGCCCAACTTCAAGTATAGTAACATCTGCCAAAAAACCCAAATTTCCAGCATTTATGCCCACAACAGGCTTGTGATACTTGTAGCTATTTCTTACCAGTGACAACAGTGTACCATCACCACCAAGTGAGACAAGAAAATCGCATTCTTGACACATAGAATCAAAATCTACACCTTCAGCACCAATCATCACAGCAGAGTCATTAGACAATATAACTTCTATACCAGAATCATTAAACTGTTTTTTAACAAAACTATATGTATCTTTTATATCTGGAGAGTCAGGCCTAAGTGCAAAGCCAGCTTTTTCAATCTTATTTAGCTTTTCAACTTTTATATTTTCTATCTTCATACTCTAACCTTCTGCTATTTTGATAATGGAATATCGATATATGTAATGGTATACTGGGATGTCTTTTTGTCATCACTAGGTATACTTTTTATCTCCTCTTTAGTTACTTGCTTAGATGTTTCTACAGAATTATCTTTTTTATTTTTATCCACTTCTTTAGTAGTATCTACTATATCATCAAGATTATATGAATAGGTCTCCTTTTGGAGCACTTCTTCTGGGCTTTTGTCTGCCTCTGTGAGCTCTGTTGTCGTGTCCTCTTCACTTAACTGATCTGTTTCTTCTGCTATAAATACCTCTTCTATTGGCTGATCTTTTTCTTCCAAATTATCGCTTGTATAGTTATCATCAATCTTAATCTCTATATGTTTATCTTCTTCCATATACCTATCTATCTGAAACTTAATTTCATCTATGTCCAATGGCTTGATAATGTATCCATCAGCTCCCATCTCTTCGTAGATGCCAAAGTGCATATCCGATGACTCAGGAGGAAGCATGACAATAATCGGTGTGCGATCAAGTGACAAACGCCTCTCTAGCTCTCTGATTTGATCTGTTATCTCTGCACCGTTCATAACTGGAGTACTTGCATTGACAAACATTAGATCAAACCTCTCATCCCTATAGCTATCGAGTATATTTATTCCTCCTGCGACAAAAACAGTGCTCATGTCTTTGCTGGCCAATGCTCTTTCGATCAATTTTTGATCAATATCATTCTCTTCGATAACCAATACTTTGCTGCCTGCAAACTTCTGTTCAACTTTATTTATCTGCTGAGTTAATTTCTTACCCGCAACATATCTGTTCAAATAAGAGACAATAACCTCTATATCTATGGGCTTAGGGACAAATCCATCCATACCAGCATCTTCATACGCCCTTATATCTGTCGAGGCAACATTGGCAGTAAGTGCGATTACTGGCGTATGATCTTTATTGTGTTCTTCTTCGTAATCCAAAATAGCCTTATATGCCTCCATGCCGTCCATTATTGGCATCTCCATATCCATTAGTATAATGTCAAACTCTATACTTTTATAAAACTCTACAGCCTCTTCACCATCCGAAGCTACCTCTACATCCATTTGCATATCCACAAGCAACCTTAGGAGTAGCTTCTGGTTAATCTCATTATCATCCACAACAAGTGCTCTATAGCCATGAAAATTTTTATTTATTGGGTTTGGTTTTGCAGCCGCAATATTTTTATCTCCTGTACAATCCTCAAATACTCTTATCACTTTAGTTAAATTTATAGGCTTATATAAGTTTTTACATATATACTCTTCTTTTATTGGAAGTTTATTTTGAGAGCTGATGGTTGTAATCAATATAGTTTTTATTCCCAACTTAGATAAATCCTCAAAATCGACAGAATTATATTGATGATCTACAAATAGAATATTTGGGTAATCTTCTGATTCCATAGCAAATAGCTCATCTGCATAATAGATATTGAAGTCTACTCCTAGATAATCAATATTTTTACCCAAATTCATATCTGTGACTCTAGAGCTGCCTCGTTTTGGTAAAACCAATCCAGCTCTAAGCCCCATATAAAAATCGTGATAAATTTTTCGTTCTTGAGATCTAGTTTTTTCAAATTTTAATGTAAATGAAAAGTCAGACCCTATCCCAAAAGAGCTATAAAGCTTAAGTTTCCCACCCATAAGCTTTACCATCTTGCTGGAAATTGCAAGACCAAGCCCAGTACCCCCAAACTCTCTGCTGATACTCGAGTTTGCCTGCACAAATGCGTCAAAGACCTTTTCTTTGTTGTCATCTTCAATACCTATGCCTGTATCTTTGATGGAAAATTCAAGAGCAATCTTTTTCTGATCCTCTGTCACTTTGGTCACAGACACGCTCACCTCGCCCAATGCGTCAGTAAATTTAATCGCATTACTGACTAAATTTCCGATAACCTGTGATAGCTTAGTCGGATCACCAATCAGCATAGGATTAATTTCTGGATCTATATACACTCCAAGCTCTATACCCTTCTTTTGTGACAAAGCAGCATAGGTCTCCACTGTGTCTTCAACTTGATGAAATAGATCAAATGGCACTGACTCTAGCTCAAGTTTATCAGCATTGATTTTTGAAAAATCCAGAATGTCACCTACCAAAGTGAGCAGATGCATGGAACTGCCATGTATAGTATTGACAAGTTCATTTTGCTCTTCGGAGAGCTCGGTCTCTTTTAGTAGTTGTGTAAACCCCACGATACCATTTACTGGTGTCCTAACCTCATGGGATAGATTGGCAAAGAACCTATCTCTCTCATCAACACTAGGTTCTATTTGAACTATACTTTTAGAGTCTTTTTTATACCAAAAAAACAAAGAGCTAAACTTCTTAAACATTTTTGCTCCCCTCCAGATACTCCCTGATAGATACTTTGAGCCTTCCTAGCTCTCTCCTGTAAGCCTCAACATATTTTGGGATCATCTCCTCATTTCCATATAAAAAAAGCTTGTACATTTTGTCTGCTACTTCATGCATTTTGTATGCACCTATGATTTTAGTCAAACGCCTCATGTCATTGCATAGGATTTTTATCTGAGCGTACTTATGATCATCTGTTAGATGTCTTACAACAACATCTGACTCACCATAAGCAGTAACAAACTCGTTGAGTATGCCTACATATGCAATAATATTTCCGTTGCAGTGAGCTGTACCCTGTATAGTATTTAAACCGTAAATATGTCGAGGAGCAGAGCATGATTTATCGTCTATTTGCTTCTTGATATTTTTTGCCAAAAAGAAATCAAGTGCTGCGTATAGCTGTCCTACCTTAAGTGGCTTACTTAGATATCCACTTACTCCTTTTGCAAACATTTTTTCAACCTCACTATCCAGTACCAATGCTGTCAAAGCTACAATAGGCACAGAATAGTATTTAGCATCTTCGCGTATAACAGATGTTGCCGTATATCCATCCATAATAGGCATATTGATATCCATAAGAATAATATCGTATTTATTTCCTTCTCTCGCCGTCAAGTCTACAGCTTCCTGCCCATTACTAGCGATGTCAAGATGCATTTTTGATCTCCCCAATACATTGATAAGTATTTTCTGGTTAATCTTATTATCATCCACAATCAATACTGATTTTTCTGCAAAATCTATAAAACTGCTCATGCTAATATCTGGTATATCTTCAAATAGCTCTCTATGTACTAGCCTGTCGTTTTCTTGCTTGCCTTCACTATCAGCAAGCATAGGTGTGTGATCATTTGTCCTGCCATAAAGATCTACTATGATCTCAAAAATCCTCTCTTGAGAGAAAGGTTTTTTTGCCACACTGTCCACAATACCATCTGCCCATGCATTGTCTTGAGTTGAAAAAACAGATGAGAGCAATATCACTTTAATTTTTTCTTGTTTTTTGATCTGATTGATATAACTATGCAAGTGTATATCTAGCATTTTTTCATCAAAAATAATGATATCATAAAATGACAAGTTTGGTTTTTTCTTCCGAAAGTCAACTGCAGATACTGCTTCAACTTCGTATCTGAAGTATTGGAACATTTTTTTGATTGCGAGTGCAGAAGACTCGTGTGAGTCTACTAGAAATACCTTCTTTCCGACCATCTCTTTGCTTGGTAGTCTATATTTTCTTTTTTTATTTGGATCATATGCCTTAAGAGGGATCGACACCACTACTTCTGTGCCACTAATGGTATTGCTTTTTATAGAAATCTCACCATTCATAAGAGAGACGAGCTCTTTGGCTAGATAAAACTCCATCCCTCGTTCTTCTTTTGAGATAGCATCATCATTGGTCATCAATAGTAAATCGCGTTCTTTTTTGGAAAGGTTAATCTCTTTATTGCTGATCTCGAAGATAATTCCCTCTGTGAATTTAAACGACCTATGCTCTTTGACAGAAACTCGTATTTCCGTCTCACTTTTCCTGTCAATCATACCCTTGGTTAGGCTAAAAAGCACATTGCCTAACTGTAGGGGGTCACCTAGAAGGTTCTTTGGTACATTGTTGTCAGTGTCAAATACCAATTCTATATCAGCACCTTTGAAATATTCACCAAGTGAACCTGCTAATTCATTCAACACATTATTGAGATTAAATTTATTCTGCTCAATGGTTGGTTTTTCTGATTTAAATCTGAGAAATTCCAATAGCGACTCTACGCCACCAAATGACTCGTTCTCGTTTTCTTTTAAGGCAGATGATCTCTCATCTAAAAGCGTCTGCACCTCAAAATCATTAGCACTAATCTCATTTTTGTCTTTTCGATACTTCAGCAAATACAGAAGTAAGGCAAAAAAACTTACGATAGCCACAAATATAAATATACTGTTAGAAAAAATCATCTATAAATATCTCCAAAATTTACACATTAAAAACATATATTATTTTCATTTGGATTATACTATAAAACAATAAAAGTCCATTATTGCCGATATGCCACCAATCATCAACACAGCTATTTTTGGCTAGAATACACCCACTTTTTAGGGAAATCCAAATTCCCGACTAAACTCATTTGTTTAAGGAAACTTCTATGCCAAATCCCAAAGAAAATAGCTCTTGCCACAAAGTATATATCACTACTCCGATCTATTATGTCAATGATGTAGCGCATATAGGCCATGCATATACAACCGTTATAGCTGATGCTCTAGCTATCTACTCTAGAATGGTTGGGCATGATACCTTCTTTTTAACTGGGACAGACGAGCATGGACAAAAGATCCAAGAGGCCGCCAAGTCGCGTGGCAAAAATACCCAAGAATACGCAGATAAGATTTCGGGGAAATTCAAAGGGCTTTGGGATGATTTTGGTATAAGCTATGATAAATTTATCAGAACAACAGACCAAGAACACAAAGAGGGTGTACAGTATGCATTTGCCAAGATGTTTGACAAAGGTGATATCTACAAAGATGTCTATAAAGGTCACTATTGCATCTCGTGTGAAACCTTTTTTCCAAAAATTCAGCTGGTAGATGATGAGTTTTGCCCTGAATGTGGTAAATCTACCTCTATTGTAGAAGAGGAGAGTTATTTCTTTAGATTATCTGACTATCAGGATAAACTACTTCAATGGTATAAAGACAATCCAGACTGCATCCTCCCAAGAAGCAAAAGAAATGAGGTGATCAGATTTGTAGAGTCTGGACTAGAGGATCTGTCAGTTACTAGGACAAGTTTTAACTGGGGTGTGCACCTGCCAGAGCACATGAATGACCCAAAACATGTAATGTATGTCTGGCTAGATGCTCTTATGAACTATCTCACAGCCCTAGGCTATGGCACTGATGAAGCCAAGATAGAGCAGTGGCCAGCACGAGTACACCTCATAGGCAAAGATATACTTAGGTTTCATGCTATCTACTGGCCAGCATTTTTGATGAGCCTAGAAATGCCACTTCCTAAACACATAGCAGCACACGGCTGGTGGACACGCAATGGTGAAAAAATGTCCAAATCCAAAGGCAATGTTGTAGATCCAAAAGAAGTAGCAGATGCCTATGGTCTGGAAAATTTCCGTTATTTTATGCTTAGAGAAGTACCTTTTGGAGGTGATGGTGACTTTAGCCAAAGAGCACTGATAGACCGTATAAATTCTGACCTAGGTAATGATTTAGGCAATCTTCTAAATAGACTAATCGGAATGAGCAGTAAATATTTTGCTGGAGTTGTTGAAAGTGACATGCTGAAAAAATACTATAAGGTAGAGCTTGAAAATATGCAAAACTCCATATCTAAGCTAGAACCTCTTCTCTTCGAAATGCAAATACACAAATACCTAGAAGAGTTATGGAGACCGCTCTCTATCGCAAACAAAGCCATAGACCAATATCAGCCTTGGACACTCATGAAAGAAGGTAGAGAAGATGAAGCCATGGCTCTAAACGCTCTTGTCGCGAACATACTTGCCAATGTCGCTATCATGCTACATCCTATTATGCCAAAAACTACCGATTCTATAGCTACAGCACTTGGATTTAGAGTATCTCAAGAGAGTTATAGGAACATCATTCAAGACAATAAATTATTAAATAAATTTACCGTAGAGAAAATCCCTCCTCTGTTTCCTCGCATTGAAGAAGTGGTATTGGTCGAAAAAATAGAGGCAGAGATCAAGAAAAAACTCGAACCACAAGAAAATAAAACAGATGAAGGAATAGCAATTATAGGGATTGATCAGTTTTTTCAAACAGCACTCAAAATAGGTACTATTATCCAAGCTGAAGAGGTACCAAAAAGTAAAAAACTACTTTTGCTCCAAGTGGATTTGGGAGATGGGGATGTGCGACAAGTGCTCTCGGGGATCAAAGAGTGGTACAGTGCAGAAGAGCTTATAGATACTCAAGTCTGCCTCGTAGCCAACCTCAAGCCCGCCAAGCTAATGGGTATCAAAAGTGAGGGCATGGTGCTAGCCGCCAAAGACGAAGATGGTCTGGTGCTAGTGAGGCCCGAAAAAGCTAAAAAACCTGGAACTACTGTTAGCTAATGAAAATAGAAGATATACTAAACCTCACAGAGGGGACACTCACAAGCAAGCCACAGATACAGGCTATAGAGAGTGCCACAGCCTTTCCATCCAAGATAGGTCAAGGGGATTTACTATTTGCTAGCAGTCAGGAAGACATAGATACAGCAGTTGCAAATGGTGCATATGCTATCGTATATGATGATCCAGAAATACTCATAAGTGACTCAGAAATCGCATGGATCAAAGTCACTTCCGTCAAAGAATCTGCTTTTAGGCTTTTACGATATGTTCTGCTATCAAAAGAGGCAGATTTTTATTTACTAAGCAAACATGAAATGAGCTTGTTCAAGATGATACTTACACACAAAGGAAATATCACATTTCTGCCAGATGCATGGAATAAGGCATTTGAGCAGATACTCAATGGTGATGGATATCTTTTTGTCAGTAGCGATGAAGAGCTGATGAGCCTCATCAAGCCAGAGTCCTCAAAACTTACTAAAGAAGCTGAAGGTTATGCTATAGATGATACACTCTTTAAGTGTACTTTTCGTATCAGAAAATATGTCTATCAGGATATCAAGCTTATTCCTTTTCATCTGGAGTATCTACTAAAAGTAGTACATTTATGCGACAACTACGATCTGCCATACTCCATAGATAAAATACAATACACCAAGCACTTTATGCCTCTATATATAGACAATAATCTACATACAGTCACCCAGGGAAGTAGTGACAAGGTGCTGATATTTACAGACGATATCAAAAATATAGTCAGAGCCAGAGAGTATGTCAGATATCAAAGCACTTGGGTCAAAAGCATCGTCCTAACGCCACCCAAAACAAAAGTAGAAAATGTAGAGAGACCCTACTGGTTCACAACAGTAGAGGAAGCCAGAGAAATACTCACAGCCACGCATTACAATTACGCTTTTGTATACTCCTTAGATAAAGAAGTATTCAAGAGCTTCGAAAATCCAATAAACGATAGTGGGTTATTCTAGACTCAATTTATAGTTGTGATCTCAGTGACAGTCTTTTTGCACTTTGTTGTACTGAGGCTGTTGAGAGTATCTGTAGAACAGATATCTTCGATACTTTTTATCATTCCTTTCTCTTTGGCATAAAATAAAATATGAGTTCCAAGCTCTTTTGTCATAAAATTATTTCCGTTAAAATCACCAGAAGTTAGATTGTCAATCTGGCAAGTGATTTTTAGAACATTATTATAAGTATTACTGGTCACAGTTTTATTTTCAATATACTCTGCAACTTTACAGCTTAACTTTTTGTTGCCCTCTCTTCCTTGCTCCTGAACTGTATGGCTATTTAGAATAATATAACTACTTACATCAACATATCTAGCTATCTTCAGTGTACGATTATTATCATCTACCAAAGTAGACTTAAGTCTATCTTGTTGTACTGCGTACCTGACTATCAGTCTTCCATCATTGTCATATTTGTCTATCTGGGATTCGTCCACTTGATAACTTTCAGAATAAAAAGTCTCGTTATCCTCATGGCTTGCGTACTTGTGATCTTCTCCACTACTATAAACCTTGTCCCGATAGTTGCTTATTTGCTCTTCAGATGGAAATAAATATTTACTTAAATCATATTTACCAGTTGTAGCAAATATGACTTCTGGCTCTTGTGCCGTTTCTCTTGGTGGTGACTTGTCACCTTCACATCCAATCACTAACAACAAGGTCACACAGATAAATATTAATCTTTTCATATTTTCTCCATTTTATAGTTTTCATATTTTAGCTAAAAAGCTTTCAAATAAGTTGACAACTATTTACCTGTATTCTTTATCTATAGTCAATAATTTTTGTATTTTACAAAATAGTAAAAGCTTTTTGACAAAAATATAGTAAAATATCCCTAATACTACAACAAAGAGGTATTTGTGGATAAAACAATCAAAATTACACAGACAATACGCCTAATCTTTTTCGCATTCATGCTTCCTATTCTACTAAGCTCAAACGAACTTAATGCTCTTCTAGATGATTTTAGCAAAAAAAATGATGCAAGCAAAAAAACAATTGATGCAAACAAAGGGCATTTAATTCTATACACCAGAGAAAAGATAGAGAGGATGAATGCAAAAACACTCAAAGACATACTCAAAACAACTCCAGTAATTACATACAATGAAAATAGATATGCCGTCCCGGATCCTCTAACAAGCATGTCACCATCACCATTTTCAAGTAACTTTATAAGAATATACATTGATGGAATAGAAGTAACACATGGCTGGTTTGGTGGCGGTCTTAGCATGTATGGAGATATGAATATTGATTTTGCTGATCATATAGAATTTTATTATGGTACACCTTCTTTTGAAAATTCTCCCGAACCCGCATATATGAGTATCTTTATCTACTCAAAAGATCCATCACGAGACTCAGGAGGAAAAACAAATCTACTTTATGGTAGCAACGGATACAACGCACAAGGCTTCAGCTACGGAGAAGAAAAAAAAGATTTCTCTTATATGCTAAATATATCCAGAACTGATGCAAGAGGAGAAAAAATACCAAACGACTCCCCTATTCCGTTATCAAGAGATTACAAGAGAACACAAATATTTGGTTATATTAAAAATGAAAATCAAATTGCACACTTACAAATCATCACAAAAGACGCAGATAGCTTGGCTGGCATGAGCTGGGATGCTACCCCTGAACTATCTGAAGTAGACTACAGTTCTATTCACTTTGACTATAAGATTGATATCAGCAAGCAGTGGCATGCACAGGTCGCATACAATAGAACCAAGCTGGATATCAGACAAAGAGACAATATGCCACTCATGTTTGCTCCACTAGGTCAAACAAGCCTTAATACCAGCATGGAATCAAGCTCACTTACAGCAGAACTTAGCTACCAAAATAGTTTTGGTGACCATGAGATTGCAGCTGGAGCAAAAGTAAGAAAAAAAGAACTTGTCTCACACAAAATAAGCGGCATAGATGTCCCACTGCCCGCGTTCGATACAGAGGTAGTAAGCTCGCTATTTCTTCAAGACCAGTATAACTTGTCGGATAATCATCTCCTCTCTCTAGGGTTATCTTATAGCTACATCAACAGAAATGGTGATATTCCAAGCGATGACCTATGGCAATTCAGAGTCGGATATATATATGCTAATGAACACTGGAGCTATAAAACCTACATATATAACATTATGCTTGCCAAAGATCCTGCATCTTTGACCCTTGCGGCACCTGGATCAAAGCCTCTAGTACAAACATCCATAGGTCATACTCATGAAATCTCATACAGAAACGATAAACATTCTACTAGGCTGATACTCATGGGGATGAGGGCTAAAAATGAAATTATAACCGAAGAACTTCTAAAGATTGATCCAAACCTTGAAACAGACTATCTCTCTGCTATCCTCAACTATAGATATAGTTTTGATTCTGACAATACTATAAATTTTCAACTACACTATGCTGATGCAAAAAACAGCATCTATGAGTTTAAGTCATGGGGTGGAACTGCAATGCTCAGCAATAGCTATAAACAGTTTGAGTTCTTCAATAGTGTCATCTGGAATTGGAATGACAATGATGATAAGCACTATTTTGATCTAACAAGCTCTATGGTTTGGAATATCAATAAAGACCTATCTGTGACGCTCAAAGGTGAAAACTTATTAAACAAAGGTACAAAAACTGATATATTCAGACTTGATTTACTTACTGGAGTCCCAATGATGCCGTTGAGCATACCTACATCAGATAGAAGAATTACACTAGAGGTAGAGTTTAGATTTTGAAAAAAATGCTACTACTACTCATCTTGTCATGTTGGCACATCAGTGCACTTGATATCAAGAGTACCCTAAAGGTCTACCATAGCCTCTTTGCATCAATACTGAAGAAGCAGCACTTCTCTGTATATACAGATAACTCTGAACTAAAAAACGCTTTTTCACAATCCGATAAGATATCACTAGCGTCAAGCCCTTCATCTGCCAACATTGTGGTAGCATCAAGAAAAGATACTATTATAAGAGCGTATCAGTCAGGCACCATTGTCCTTACAACCAAATACAGCCTGCTGGATGACTCTACTCGTGTCATAGGAGCACTATACTGGAGGAAAGGGCGATCACAGTTACTGTTTGTCAGAAATAGACTCCAACAACAAGGGATTACACTTCCTAAACAATACAGTAAATTTATAGTAGATAACCTGTGAGTGCAAAGCGAACCTTTAAATATACTTTTACTATTATGGGTCTGCTTATCCTTATGGCTACATATATACAATATGCTATTGATAAAAATACAGAAAACTTGCAGACGATAGAGATCAACAAAGCAAAACAATATGCAGAAAAAATAGCAAACTATATTCAAAATAATTCATGCACACCCATCTCGTCTTGCCTAGACAACAGCATAGCAAACAAAAGAGCTCTCGATAAAATACTACATGCTTTTCAGAGTGATAATTTTACAAACTTATTTGTCTTATATAGAGATCAAAAAAATAATTTTAGATTCCTTCTTGATTCTTCACAAGACGATCAGGCTGAGTATAAGTCTGTCTTTTTTCCAGAGAGCAAAGAATTTAACTTGATTTACGATACTGGTAAGCCAAAACTGATAGAGCAATCGGGCAATGTCAAGGAAGTTTGGCTTTCACTACTACACCCAATCATGGATAGCAACCAAACAAAAGCACTTCTAGTATTGGATCTTTCTGAGAAATATGGCAATAGTCTTAAAAATTTCAACTCTCCTCTACAAAATATCATCTTGTATCTTCAGCTTTTTACCCTATTTAGTATTATTTTCTTAGCATACATCATATATGATTCATATAAACTCAAAAAAAGTGTACTCGTAGACTCATTAACCTCTGCCCGCACTAAGCTATATAGAAAAGAATACTTTGAAGAACATCAAGCAAGAAAATACAATTTTATATTAATAGATATAGATAAATTTATACAAATAAATGATAGATTTGGTAGAAGTATTGCTGACAGGGTACTGAAAGAGTTTGTTTCATACATACGAAGCGTCATGCCTATGAATGCAACAATCATTAGAAACCATGGTGCAGAGTTTCTTCTTATGATAAAAAAATCAGATGTTGATATTGCACGGTTCTCTCATATACTATTCGACAACTTATCTTCAAAAAAATACTATATAGCTGATAATATTATATCTTTTAGTGTTTCAATGTGTGCAGTACAAACACCCGCTGAGGTAAAATCTTTCTATGATATCGAGCATATTATGGATAAAAAACTTTTGGAAATAAAAAGTCTTGGAAAAGATAGACTTGCTATACTCAACGATATTTCACATACGGATATCAAATATAAAAATATTGACCATATAAAACAGGCTATAGACGACAATAAGCTAACTTGTCTGTTTCAACCTATTTATCATTCAGAATCTAAAGAGATTTACAAATATGAGGCATTAGTAAGAATCATTGATGAAGATGATCCATCAAGGCTTATACCGCCATTCTATTTTATGGATCTTATCAGAGAAAGCGTGCATTATATACGGCTAAGTAAGTGGGTTATAGCAAATGCTTTTAGGCTTCTTCGCGAAAACCCTACAGACAGAATCTCTGTCAATCTAGATCTTGCAGATTTATATAATGAAGAGATGATTCATATCATCCAGCAAGAGATTCAAGAAAACAAAGATCTGGCAAATAGGCTAACATTTGAAATACTCGAACATCAAGAAATCAAAGACTTTGATCGTATTGATATGATATTCAAGCAACTCAAACAGTTTGGATCAAGTATAGCAATCGATGATTTTGGTAGCGGGTATGCAAACTTTGGGTATATTGCAAAACTAGACATTGATATCCTAAAAATTGATGGTTCTCTTATCAAAGTGCTGGATGATAGCGATACTAAGATGAAAACAATTATCAAACTAATCAATGATATGGGCACATCACAAAATATCAAAATTGTAGCAGAGCATGTATCTAGTAAAAAAATATACGATATATTGCTTGAACTAAATGTAGAGTTTTTACAAGGTTTCTATCTCGGTAAGCCTAAACCATGGGAAGAGTATCATCCCTCTACATAAACACTTACTATCTCCTCATCCACTCCACAGATAAATTCGCTATCTTTCCCCTCGTACTCAATAGCAGAAAGTAGATATCTGATGACATTTAATCTAGCTCTTTTTTTGTCTACTGCATATAGAGATATCCAAGGTGCATGATCTGTGCCTGACAGCCCAAACATCTTGTCTCTAAGTAGCACATAATCATCATATCTCTCGTGCGACATATAGTCTAGCTTGGATAGCTTCCAGCTCTTAAGTGGGTTTTGCTCCCTGTCTTTAATCCTGTTTGCTTGCGTTTCCTCATCTATATCGAGATAAAATTTAAAAAATAACACCTTGTCATCTACCAGCATTTTCTCTACATCGTTTACTTGTGTATAAAAATGCTCGTGCTGCTCTTGCGTACAGAAGCTAAAGACCTGCTCTATACCTGCCCTATTGTACCAGCTACGATCAAAAAATACCATTTCTCCCTCATTGGGAAGTTGCTTAAGGTGTCGCTGAAAATACCATTGTCCTAGCTCCTTGTCATTTGGCTTTGGCAACGCCACAGACCTAGAGGAGCGAGGGTTTAGATATGGTGTAAGTGCTTTGATTGTGGAGCTTTTGCCTGCTGTATCCATGCCCTCAAAGATGATAAGCACTCTCTGCTTACTGTCAATCACCCATTTTTGAAGTTTTACTATTTCGTATTGAAGTTTAAGTAATTCTTTTTCATAAAACTTTGTTTCTATTTTGTCATTTGACTTAAATACCTTGGAGTGTTTTTGACTATACTCAGGAAGATTGTTTGTAAACGGAACTGCTTGTCTCATTTTTCTTATTTCCTCATATTATAAATATATAGGGCACCTCTACTCTATGACGCGACTTTGTCTCTACTCAAAAACAGCTTCATAAACTTAGCGATACTCTCTTTCATCTCATTTCTATCTACAACCATATCTATCAGACCATGTTCTAATAAAAATTCTGCCCTCTGGAAGCCTTCTGGAAGATCTACACCAACAGTTTGTTTGATTACCCTCTGTCCTGCAAAACCTATCAGTGCGTTTGGCTCTGCCATAATGATATCGCCAAGCATAGCAAAAGAGGCACTAACACCACCCATCGTAGGATCGGTCAGTACAGAGATATATGGTAGCCCGTGATTAGAAAGTTTTCCAAGTGCTGCAGCAGTCTTACTCATCTGCAGTAGTGCATAGGTACTCTCCTGCATTCTAGCTCCTCCAGAAGCAGAGATGATCACCACTCCACATCGTTTCTCAATCGCCCTGTTTATCGCACGAACAATCTTCTCTCCCTCTACAGAACCTAAACTTCCTCCCATAAAAGAAAAATCAAACACAACCAATTCTATAGGATGTCCATCAATTGTGCAACTTCCACTAACCACAGAAGATGCCCTTCCTGTTTTTTTCTTTCCATCTTCTATTCGTTTTTTATAGCTTTTTTTATCTGAGAACTTGAGTGGGTCTACTGGCATTAAAGAGCTGTCATACTCTACAAAGCTCTCCTCATCACAAAGCAATGTTATTCTAGCATCTGTCACAATACGAAAATGATTTGAACACTTAGGGCAAACACTATTTCTAGCTTCAACCTGCTTATAGTGCATCAACGAAAGACACTTTGGACACTTTATCCAATGATTCTGCTCCTCTTCTTCCTCTTTTTTACCGTACATTCCACTAAATAAGCTACCAAAATTCATATTATGCTCCTGTGTATAATGTTTTCAATATTTTTTGCAATATTTTTACTTTGCGATACTATAACATATTCCTCTTCAACAATCACTTCCATGCCCTCACAAAGTGCCAACCCAGCCACAATATCATAAATACGAGAAGTGCCCATAAAAAGAAAAAATGTAGCATCCTGTGCATATGCCAACGAAAGTGCCGTAGCACCAGGAGAGCGGAACTTATATCCTACCTTTTGCAGCCCTATTACAAGTTCGGGATAGGCATATGCTCTTTCAAAGAGACCAGTTTCAGGAATCGACAAAGTCTCTCTATTGTGCAAGATATCGCTATATAGGCTACCATGTTTTACTCTTTCTTGCTTTTCTTTTATAAAAATATCACCATTGGCGAGGTTGCAAACTTGTACAGACTCTACTGTACCATCTCCATCAAGCATAGCCACAGATGTACCATAATATGGAAATCTAGAAGCAAAATTTACACTACCGTCAAGTGGGTCAATAATAATATTAACTTTTTCCTTTCCAATCAAACCCGACTCTTCGGATTCTATAGCACCAAACCTAGAAAGATGCTTGACAAATATATCCTCTGCCAAGAGGTCTGCCTTAGAGCTAATGTCTCCACCTGCTCCCTGTTCACTTTTTTCCAAAAGAGATATATTAAAATTTGTAATTAACGCAGAATGTACCTCTGTATTTGCCTCAATACATGCTTGCGTAAAATCTGTCATACTCACTCCTTACTGTCATCCTTTTTTTCACATCTTGGCTTGGGGCGAACCATCCAAAATGTTCTAACCTCAGTTCTAAATTTATCCAATATGAGCCCTGCTTGTTTACTGCCTGTTTGTTGATAGTAGTCTTTAAGTAGCCGCTTGAGATCAAACCTCTCTACATCCATATCATCTGTATCTATACGAACTGCCTCTACAAGCTCGGGATTGAGATTGTCTATAAAAGTACGCTCTTTATCATAAACAAATGCAACGCCTCCAGTCATACCAGCAGCAAAATTAACACCAGTTGCACCTAATATGACAACTGTACCTCCAGTCATATATTCACAAGCATGATCACCTGTGCCTTCCACTACCGTTGTCGCTCCAGAGTTTCTCACCGCAAACCGCTCACCAACATTTCCGTTGACATACAGCGTTCCACCAGTAGCACCATAAAGACAGGTATTTCCTGCTAAGGAATAATCTGCTCCACTATTTACAGGAGAGGTGATGGTAATACTTCCACCACTCATGCCTTTGCCTACATAGTCATTGGCAGCACCGTTTAGGTATATACGAATACCCTCACTCATAAATGCTCCTAGAGATTGACCAGCTATTCCATTTAGTCGTATTCTGATTGTATCTTTTGGTAGCCCTTTGTCACCATGTTTGGCAGCTATCTCTCCTGATATTAATGCAGCAAAACTTCTGTTGAGATTATTGATTTCTCTC
This sequence comes from Sulfurovum sp., assembly GCA_012329065.1. GTDB lineage: Bacteria > Campylobacterota > Campylobacteria > Campylobacterales > Sulfurovaceae > JAAXPZ01. The sequence goes on from JAAXPZ010000016.1 coordinate 18,922, forward strand.
TCTATTTCTATATGAGTATCTGGCTGCTCTATGAAGCTTTTTACCTCTGAGAGTATCTCTTTTTCAAATGAATTATCATCATAAGGCTCATTAAACTCTACTTGGGCAGTATCTGTGCCATCAAGCCTATAGAGGATATCTTTAAAACCAAATTTCTTTGCAAACTCATCATCAATTACTTCAAGTAAATCTACCTTGCCTACAATCTCTTCTATAGAAGAATATCCTAGCGAAGCCAATATCTCCCTGACATCTTCTGTCAAGAGTCTAAAGTAGTTTATGACTTTTTCTACCGTGCCATCAAATTTTTGTCTCAAGCGGTCATCTTGAGTTGTTATACCCACTGGACAGGTATTGGTATGGCACGACCTACACATAATACATCCCACAATAGCCAGTGCTGCTGTCCCAAAAGCGAACTCTTCTGCACCAAAAATAGCTGCTTTTACCACATCCATGCCAGTTTTGAGTCCACCATCAGTTTCTACTGTTACTTGACCTCTGAGATTATTAGCTTTTAGGGCATTGTGTGCCTCTATAAGTCCTAACTCCCATGGATTGCCAGCAAATCGTACAGAGCCTATCGGTGATGCACCTGTGCCACCATCTGCACCTGAAATGATAATCTTGTCTGCATAACATTTTGCTACACCTGCAGCTATAGTTCCTACACCTGCTGTAGATACAAGCTTGACAGAAACCTTAGCATTGGGGTTTACCTGCTTTAGGTCAAATATCAGCTGTGCCAGATCCTCTATCGAGTATATATCATGGTGAGGTGGTGGCGATATAAGGGTAACACCTGGCTTGGTATATCTAAGCTTGGCTATCAGAGGTGTAACTTTGGAGCCTGGTAACTGGCCACCCTCACCTGGCTTGGCACCCTGTGCTACTTTGATCTGTATCTCTTCGGCTGACCTTAGATAAGCAGCTGTTACACCAAATCTACCAGAAGCCACCTGCTTGATTTTAGAGTTGCGTATAGTGCCAAACCTATCTACATCCTCTCCACCCTCTCCTGAATTACTTTTTGCACCGATTGTATTCATCGCAACAGCCAGACACTCGTGTGCCTCTGGAGACATAGAGCCTAGACTCATCGCAGCTGTCGAAAATCTCTTGTAGATTTCTTCCAGTGGTTCCACTTGCTCTAGCGGCAAAGGCCCTCTGTCTGAGTTTAGTTTATAAAAATCTCGTATAAATTTTTTATCTCTACCGTCAATCAATGATTTGAGCTCTTCGTAATCCGTCTTCTTCCCAGTAGCTCCAAGCTTGATGATGGCATTTATTACAGGTCTTGAAAAATCATGATATTCTGCATTTTTTTTAAAACGATAAAATCCACCTTTTTCTAAAGGGAATTTTTTACCAGTAGGTATATCGTTATATGCATCTTCCGCATAAATAAGCAGTCTCTCCTCGATGTCCTCATAGTCCAAGCCGCCCAATAAGCCTCGTGAACCATGAAAACAGTCTGAAACTATTTCACTGCTCAGACCAATTACATCAAAGAGCCGTGCATTTCGATAACTGACGATAGTAGATATACCCATCTTGGACATAATCTTCATAAGTCCAGCACTCATCGCTCTTCTAAAGCTTTTGAGAACTGGCTTTATATCTGTTTCTGGGTTCTCTTTTTTGACTATAGTCTTGACTGTATAGTAGAGCAGATAAGGAAAAACAGTGGCCGCTCCATAGCCTATCATGCAAGCTGCAGAATGAGGGTCAAAAACCTCCCCAGTGACGATCACAATACTAACAAGATTTTTGATATTCTCATCAAGTAGTCTCTGAGACAGCCTACCAACCAGCATTAGCATTGGCATAGCAGGGGCTTTCTCGGACATAGCCCTATCATCAAGCACTACAACCCTAATCCCATCTTGTTCTACATCTATGATAATCTCATCAATCAATATATCCATGCTTTTTTTGAGATTACTCTCAAATACCGTACTGTATGCTTTATACTTATAGTCAGTATCGTATCTTTTATTGCCGGGTGTACCAAATTCTCTTAGGAGTTGAAACTTTTCTCTAGACATGATAGGTGAAACTGTCTTCAGCCTCTTTGCATTTTTTTCATCGTCCTGCAAAATATTTCTAATTGGGCCAAATCCTGTATTTAAACTCATAACTATCTTTTCGCGAATTGGGTCTATGGGGGGATTGGTCACCTGTGCAAACTTCTGTTTGAAAAAATCGGAGAAGTTTCTCTGTTGGTTAGAAAAAGCGGCCAATGGCGTATCATCCCCCATAGATGCAGTTGTCTCTTTGCCCTCCTCCACCATGGGCTTAATAACCTCTTTTATCAACTCAAGTGTATAATTAAAATATCTCTGCTTTGATTCTATATCTTCTTTGGATAGTTTCTCAAAAAGAGAACAGGAGTCATGTGCATGCTCCTGAAGATAAGTCATGTTATTGCCAAGCCACTTTTCATACGGATCCATATTTTTGAGATAATTATTGATGTCGCCATTGTCCAATACTCTTCCATATTTTAGGTCAAGACCCATCATTTCTCCAGATTTTAGCCTACCTCTTTTTACTATATTCTCTTCTGTCGTGTCCAGCACACCATACTCAGAACTTATCATCAATATATTCTCTTTTGTGATTATATATTTTGCAGGTCTTAGTCCATTACGGTCTAGTACGCAGCCTATATATCTGCCATCTGTCATACTAACTGCTGCTGGACCATCCCATGGCTCGTAAGAGCTACTATTGTATTCATAGAATGCTTTAAGATCTGGATCCATATAGGGAGCGTTGTGCCAAGGAGCAGGGATAACAGATCTTGCAGCTTTGAAAAAGTCTATACCATTTATATGTAGAAATTCTAAAAAATTATCCAAGCTTGCTGAGTCACTCATATCACTCTGTATGACATTTGAGATTCTTAACAGCTCATTATCAGTAAATACCTTACTCTTGAATGCTTTTATCTTGGAAGCAACACTAAATCTATTGGCGTCAACTGAATTTATCTCTCCGTTATGTGCTACTGTCCTAAATGGCTGAGCTAGCCTCCATTCGGGAAGAGTGTTGGTAGAAAATCTTTGATGAAATAGTGCAAAAGAGACTTCAAAATCATGCTCAGCCAAATCAAGGTAAAACTCTTTGATGTGGGTAGGCATGACTAAGCCTTTGTATGAAATAACAGAAGTAGAAAATGACGGAATGTAAAAATTTTTATCATCTTGCAGTTTATGCTCTATCTCTTTTCTAGTCAGATAAACCAAGGCGTTGAACCTCTCTACTGCCACTAGTGCGTCTGGTGCGACAAATACCTGCGTAATATCTGGCAAAGATGCCAATGCCTGATCGCCCAATGCTTGTTTGTTGACGGGGACTTTGCGAACATATAGAACCTTTAGATCATTGTTTTTACATGATTCTATAATCACGGCTATGTCACTTGAATTACGAGAAAAAACCATTGCTACTGCATATCTTTCTGGTAGTTCAATGTTCTCAATGGCTGCCTTTTGGCTAAAAAACTTTCTAGGCATTGAGAGTAGTAGCCCTGAGCCATCTCCTGTCTTTCCATCTGCTGCGATAGCACCTCTGTGCATCATGCGAGAAAGTGCAGTGATAGAATTTTCTAAGTTTTTATGTGAGGGAATATTATCAATAGATGCGAGCAGTCCAAACCCACAGTTATCCTTAAAAGAGGTAAATAAATCTTTCATGTATTTGCCTTAGTATCTAGCTTATTCATAGTCAATCATATGCTTCAATATTGTAAAAAATGAGAATATTTAAGTTTGCAATTGATACAAGTAAGCGATAGTAATATAGGAATTGATTATACCTAAAAGCTCTTAAAAGCTGGTGACAAGGATTCTAGAAACCCTAGTGGGCTTATTTCAGCAGGGAAACTAGATCCTCAATAGGTACTGGATGATACCCGAACCTTCCTTGATATAGGTCACAATTTATTTTTTTAAGATAAGCAAGTGTGACGGCATCCTCTACACCCTCTGCCAATACTTGCAAATTAAAATTTTGACCTATTGAGACTACTGATTCCACAATCATAGTATCCCCCATGTCTTGATGCATATTTGTCACGAAAGACCGATCAATTTTAATCATACCTACAGGTAGTTTTTTCAAATAGGCCAAAGATGAATGACCTGTGCCAAAATCATCTATGGCAAAAGTAAAGCCAAATGACTTTAGCTCATTGATCTTTTTAGTAGCATCATCTAGATTACGCATAATCCCACTCTCAGTAATCTCTATCTCTACCCATCTTGGTTCTATTTTATGCTTTGCTACAAGAAGCGTGAATTTTTCTACAAAATTTGGCTGCATGAAGTGTACTGTACTAAGATTGACAGCTACTCTCTTCAGTGTTCCTTCATCGCCGTTATTCTTCAACTGCTTAATCTCTTCAAAAACTGTATCAAATATCCACTCTTCAAGCTTAATAATAGTACCACTCTCTTCTGCTATGGGAATAAAAATAGTAGGGGATATAAATCCTTTTTCTGGGTGCTTCCAGCGTACTAGTGCCTCTGCACTAACTATATGATCTGTTGTCAAATCAATTTGTGGCTGGTAAACCATCGAAAGCTCATTGTTTGATATTGCCCTATGTATGTCATTTTCCAAAGAAAGTTGCTCTTTGGCATAAGCGCCCATATTTTCATGGTAGAACATATCTGTGCCTCTAGCACTCTTTTTTGCTTCATACATAGCTGTTTCAGATCTTTTTAGAATATCAAATGCTGAAGCCTCAGGATCCTTGAAAAAGACCACACCTGTACTGAAGCTCAAATGATACTCTTCTCCCATTACAGCTAGAGGCTCAACAAAAACATCATGTATGGTCTGTATATATTTTTTAGCAGAATTTTCTGCATCACTCTTCTCTTTATCAAGTGCGGGTAGCAAAAGTGCAAATTTGTCTCCGCCTACACGAGCAAATACCTCGTCACTATTGAGAACTGTTGCCATTCTACTAGACGCCTGTTTTAGAAGCTTATCCCCTACATCATGTCCAAAAGTCTCATTTACTTTTTTAAAATTATCGATATCCATAAAAAGCAAAGCTCCGTATCTAGGGTCACTCTTTTTGTCCGTTAAAAAGAATTTTAGCTTATCCATAAGCAATGTTCTATTTGGGATATTAGTTAGAAAATCATAATAAGCGGTACGCACCATCTCCTCTTTTGCTGTCACCTCGCTGGTAATATCATTGATGATAGCTATACCTCCAGCCACTTCTCCAGCAGCATTAATCATAGGAACTGTAGATAGCTTGACATATAAATCTGTATCATCCATCGCCGCATATGGCCCGCGATAGTCTCCAGCTTTGAGATTAAAAACATCCTTGTGCACTGCTGCTATCTGCCTGCTTTTGAATGCGTTGATTTTAGTTTCCAATAATTTATTTTTTGTTTTTTGACCATTCATATGCAAGAAGTGCTCATTGGCATCTTCTATCTCGAGATCCTGATTATAATAGTATATGCCCACTGGCGCACGCTCAAATAGTGCAAAGAATCGTTCTTTGAGCTTCTCGTGTGTGTGTTTAATACTAACAAAGTCCTGCCTACTCATTAATCCTTTGTTGATTACTTTTCCATAATAATTTGATGCAATAGTCATGAGCAGAACAAGTGCTAGCAGTATATAGCCTATATTATTAGATACTTGATTTTCCATAAAAAAAAGTCGCAAAACAATAGGGAGAAACATCACAGATACATAGGTAATAAGCAGATCTTTCTTTGAAGCCAAGATTCCCATTGCTGAAAATCCTACAGCGAAAAGAAAAAATATCACAAGCATCTGATTCATAAGGCTTGATTCTGGGAACATGAGAAAAGCAGTACTTCCCCATATGATACCATTGATCAAAGTGTCAGCATAATATCTATCTAACCAAATATTTGCATCTTTAAGCTTATTCTCCTCATCTTCTTTTTTAAAAAGCATATAATGATACATACCATAAAAAAACATCACAATACTGATTGATAGCCATATTATGATAGAGTAAGAGTCCACTACATCAAGCTGTATAGCACTCAATAAAAAGGCGCCCATAAGGTTACCGACTAACAATACAGGCAGAGAAAGATAGTAAAAACTCATCTTGTCATAAGCAAGTCGATTTTGAAATGAAATATTTTGATTATCCATTGCCCTCTCCATACAAACCCCTATTTTAAATATTATGATATTGTTTTGCTTATATTTAAATAAAATATACTCAATAAAAGCAGTTACTTTTTCAACTGATTCATATAACCCATAATATTTTATAGTGATATTATAGCCAAGATAAAATTATCTTAGTGTATAATTAAGATAACTTAAATAAAGGTATCCATAATGTTATCAAAACGCATACAGGCACTATCGCCATCTATGACAATAGCCATAAGCACACTGGCAAAAGAGCTTAAAACTGAAGGCAAAGATATACTAAGCTTCTCTGCAGGAGAACCAGATTTTGACACACCTGAGCCTATCAAGGAGGCTGCAATACAAGCTCTCAATGAGGGTTTTACCAAATATACAGCAGTTGCAGGCATCCCAGAGCTACTTGATGCCATCAGTCTAAAGCTAGAGAGAGACAATGGGCTAAAATATGAGAGATCGCAGATCATAGTCAGCAATGGAGCCAAACAATCACTTTTTAACCTCACTCAGACACTTATTGATGATGGTGACGAGGTTATCATCCCTGCCCCGTACTGGGTCACTTATCCTGAGATTGTCAAATACGCCAATGGCAAGCCTGTAATCATCAATACAGATGACCGTAGTGGGTTCAAAATCACAGCGGCACAACTCAAAACTGCCATAACAACAAAGACCAAGATGCTTATACTCACCACGCCCTCCAACCCTACAGGCTCTGTTTATAACAAGGCCGAACTTGAAGCACTAGCGGCAGTGCTTCGAGACACAAATATCATCGTAGTGAGTGATGAAATGTATGAAAAGTTATTATTTGCAGAAGCTATATTTACTTCTGTAGCAAGCATAAGTGAAGATATGTACCAAAGGACTATCACGGTAAATGGGCTTAGTAAGGCTGTAGCAATGACAGGCTGGAGGTTTGGATATCTAGCAACAGCCAGCAAAGAACTTGTCGCCAAGATGAACTCTCTACAATCACAGAGTACATCCAATATAAATTCAATCACTCAAAAAGCAGCGATTGTTGCCTTGACTGGTAAGGTTGACGAAGAGATTGAAGCTATGCGGCAAGCATTTGAAGCCAGAGCCGTAGAGGCAACTGAGCTTTTCAATGAACTCCCAGGCATCAGCGTAAATAGACCAAGCGGTGCTTTTTATCTCTTTGTTAACATCAAAGAGCTCACTGAAGACTCCATGACATTTTGTAAAGAACTACTTGCAGAATACGGAGTAGCTGTTGTGCCTGGACTTGCATTTGGAAGTGATGGGTATTTCAGATTCTCATTTGCTACTGATATTGTTGCTATCAGAGAAGGTATCAGAAGGATCTCTAAGTTTACCAAAAAGTATCAAAAATAGCTGTCAACATACTGCTCTCTCATCATTGCAGACTCTATCCGCAATCTATCTTTTTTTGGTCGTTTTCTCCATCCATAACCACCCAGTACCTATTAGCATTGCCAAAATTAGAGGAAAAAGCCATCCTTTTCCTTTGGTTAGCTCCAAAAACTGTCGAATTGTATCTCCTGAATAATAACTACCCAACATCACAACAGACACAAAGAAAATACTAGCAAATATATTGTAAAAACCAAATTTTTTAAAGTCATATCTAGAAAGTGCCATCGATAGAGGTATAAGTGTTTTGATGCCGTATAGAAACTTCTGTATGAATATCGCCCATACACCGTATTTTCGCAGGATCAGGGTAGACAGAGCCAGCTTTCGCTTATGTTTTTCAAAATATGGCTTGACATCATTTCTCTGATATTTTCCTAAGTAAAAGAGAAACATATCCCCAGCATAATTACAAATAATACCCACAAGTAGTGCGATTGTCAAACTCATAACACCGAAGTATGCTGCCAAACCTGCTGCAATAGTCCAAATCAGTGATCCACCAAAAGAAAAAAATCCCAAGATGATATATCCAAGAATCTGCCACTCCTTGACAAACTCTAGAATCGAATCCAAGCCATCAAATCTTCCCCATATCCAATAGAGAAATGCACCTGCCAGAGCCAAAGGTATAACTAACCAGATATCTTTGACGCTACCCATCAGTATATTGATGACATATTAATAGTTCTGCCCAAAGCTATACTTTGCACCCACATTAACCAAAAGATAGCTACTGCCATCTCCAGCAAACACACCCTTCGCTTCAGCAATGACAGAAAAATCACCTCTGAGCTGATACTCTACACCTGCACCTACAGTAGCAGTGAGTGCATTATTATTGTCTTTGGCAGCACTCTCTTCAAAAAACTGTACCCCTAGACCAAGCAATGCATATGGCGTAAAGTCTGAATCATTTTCTATATACCAAATAGCATTGGCTCCAAGCCTATAGATGTTCGTCTTGCCATCTACTATACTTTTGGCAGGATTTTGATACAGTGCATCTCCGCTATAGTCGAAAGTAAGCTGCAAGGCATCAATATCTATACTTCCTTCTACAGTAGTCCTATTGTAGTGATATCTTAAACCCCAAGAAAATTCATTATCAAGTCTTGTCTCAGATGAGTTGACCGCATATCCGCCTGTAATGCCGATTGAGTGATTATAGAGGTTGTGATCTGCTGCAAATAGTGACATAGAGGCTAATATAGGTAAAAAAAGTTTTTTCATGCTAGATCCTTTCAAATATTTTTCACAGTATAACTAAAAGAAAATTAAAGTTCATAGTAATTAATATAATAATTTCTTTTTATGCTAAATACCCTATACTATTGGCAATAATTTCAGAGGAACCACATGATGAATAAAAAAACCCTAATTATCGGTGCTGGTGGTGTAGGAAATGTGGTGGCTTTCAAATGTGCCATGAACAGTAAAATTTTTGGAGACATTATCCTTGCAAGCCGAACCAAGAGCAAGTGTGACATTATTGCCCAAAATATCAAAGAACAAACTGGGATAATCATGCAAACTGTTCAGGTGGATGCGGACTCTATACCTAAGCTCAAGGAATTGATATCCAATACCTCTGCTAGTATTGTCATCAATGTAGCCCTGCCCTATCAGGATCTAACTATCATGGATGCGTGTATTCATATGGGAGTTGATTATTTAGATACTGCAAATTATGAACATCCCGATACTGCCAAATTTGAATACAGGGAGCAGTGGGAAAGAGATGAGGAGTTCCGCAAAGCAGATATAATGGCACTACTTGGTAGCGGATTTGACCCAGGGGTTACCAATGTTTTCTGTGCATATGCACAGAAGCACTATTTTGATGAGATTCATAGTATAGATATACTTGATTGCAATGCTGGTGATCATGGATATCCATTTGCTACCAATTTTAACCCTGAGATAAATTTGAGAGAGGTAAGCGCAAAGGGTAGATACTGGCAAGACGGGAAGTGGATAGAGACTGCTCCCATGGAGATCAAAATGGTCTGGGATTATCCAGAGATTGGTCCAAAAGATAGTTATCTGCTCTATCACGAAGAGATGGAGTCTCTCGTAAAGTATATCAAAGGACTCAATAAGATACGATTTTTCATGACTTTTGGACAGAGCTACCTCGACCATATGAGGTGTCTGAAAAATGTAGGCATGTTAGGTATCAAACCTATCAAGCATAAAGGCCAAGAGATTATCCCTATGGAGCTTCTCTCTACCCTGTTGCCCGATCCTGCTAGCTTGGGACCTAGAACCAAAGGCAAGACCAATATAGGTATATTTGCAAAAGGCATCAAAGATGGCAAGCCCAAGACTATCTATATCTATCAAATAAGTGACCATGAGAAATGTTATGAAGAAGTACTGAGCCAAGCAGTCAGCTATACCACAGGCGTACCAGCCATGATAGGAGCTAAACTGATGCTAGAGGGTATATGGAGTGGAAAAGGTGTATTTAACATGGAGCTGTTTGATCCAGATCCATTCATGGAAGAGCTAACAATCCAAGGGCTACCATGGAAAGTGATGGAGCTAGGTGCTAACGAAGATCTAGTCGTTCCAGAAGAGAGAGTGTAGGGCTCTAATATTTTCTTCTTTTTTACCATAATCTACCACCAAAATGTGACCAAAGGGTCTGTATCTATTTCATCTATACACTTTTTATCCTTGTGAGCTAAAGTCTTATCAGCCTGAGTGGATTGATATATTTAGAGTTTTTTGTGGCCTCAAAGATCAGTTTACTCTTCACCTTTCCAATAATAGCACCTTTCTTGACTCTACTTCCTTGCTTGATGACAGGGGATATTCTGGATAGTCCCGCATAGATAGTGTGCATATCACCACCATGGGCTATCACTATCACCTTGCCTAACATACTGTTTTGACCAGCAAATACCACTTTGCCATTTAGCACATTCCTTACTTTGGCATTCTGTGACTGTGCTTTGAGCGTGATAGACTCATTGAATATCTTCATCTTATATATGGGATCGACATATGTACCGAAACTCTTGACAACTCTGGATTTTTTTAGTGGTGAGATAGTCTTCGCTCCTCTATATCTATATATTTTACTTTTATGGTAAGAGCTTCCTATTTGTCTTACTTTTTCTTTGTTTACAAAAGATTTTGCTACTACTTGATCTTCCATGCCACTATCCCTAGCCATGCTTCTTGCTGCCGCTCTTCGGTTTATCTCTTCTTGTCTTGCTTTTTCTAGTGTCTGCTCCTTGGATATCTCATCTTTGCGTATGATATTGAGTTTTACTAGAGTAGTTCGGATCATAGACTGCTTCTTCATAAGCTCTTTGATATTTTTTCTATAAGATCCTTCGTCAGTTGCAAGCTTTTTCAGAAGTTTTTCTTTTTCTGCTTTTTTCCTAATATAGGTTTTTCTTTTCTTGCTAATCTTTGAGATACTCTTCTCTATCTTCTTTTGATAACCCTGTGCCTCTTTTTTCTTTTCCATACTACTGTTTATTTTCTTTTTGAGTGTCTTGAGGTCTTGTGAATTCTTCTCTTTGTATGTATCGAAAATCTCTTTCATAACTACAGAGTCCACTGTTTTCTTCTCCATCTTATTCATGGCGATCATCAAAGAAAATTGATCTATCAAAAGCGTAACAAAATGAGAGTTTTGCTTTTTTATAGTGCTATCCAATGTCTCTATCTTGTCTTCAAAAGTATCTATTTTCTTTTTTGCTTTATTGTATTCTTGTTCATTTGACTCTTTGTCTTCTGCTAGTGACTTCAAGACCTTTGCTAGTTTTCGATTCTCCTTTTCTGCCTTTAGGATTGATTTTGCTATTTTTGAGAGCTGCTTATTTAGCTGATTTTGCTTTTTTCCTGTTTGGCTTAGATCATTTTTATTCAAATCTATCTTGCCAGCCGTCGATTTTGGAGTTTTGTCCCAGAGGCTTTTTATATTTGGTTGCTTGGCAGCAAATGCAAATGATAACAAAAGAATAGTAAGAACTAAAAATCTTATCAAAGCTTACCCTCTCGGTTTCCTACAACCACAATGGTAACAGCAACTATAACTATCAACATGGCTATGCTTCCAAGTATGGCTATATCTTGATATTCAAAAAGCAGTTTTTTATTTTTTGTCAATATTTCAATATTACTTCTTTCGACCCAAACAAATCTTAAAAATGCAAATAGAGCACTAGTAAGTATCGTAGCCATAACAGCATCGATGATGGCTCGCTTGAATAAGATACCACTCCTAAGCATTGTAGAGGCTCCAAATATCTCCATAACTTGCATTCTCTCTTTGTGTGAGAACTGCCATATCTCCATTTGCTTAATAACTAAAAATAGACTACTAAGTGTCATAAAGCCAACAAAGACCCAAAGGACTATCTTGATAAATAGAAATAGATTATAACTGGAGTTATGACTCTGATCAAAAGTCTCTACACTCTTTATGTCTTCTGAGGCTATTAATTTCCCTCTAATCTTTTCTATCGCCTTCGCATCAAGATATTTCCCCAAGTGTACTGTATAAAAATATGGCAATGACTGCATAATATCTTCAGCAGAGATACCACTCATGCCTTTTGCCATCTCCTCAACTATAGATCGCTTCTCCATAATATCAACACTACTAATGCTGCCATCAAGCTTCTTAAACCTAGAAAGCTCCATAGGCTTACTGGTTAGTACCAACATAGAATAGTCGGCCCTAAGCTCTTGCTCATAACTCTTACTCATACGATCAAATACTATAAACGATTCTATGCCAAACAAAATAGCCAGCATGGGAAATATAAACATAATATGGTCTTTAATGTACTTCATAGATGCCCTTATTTTCAATGATTAAATGTCTATACGGGATACTAAATATATTGGGTATCCTATGAGTAACTACTACAACTGTAGCGTCAAGCTGTTCATTGGCATTTTCCATCAGATCCCAAATCACATTAGAAGAGTATTCATCCAAGTTTCCTGTAGGCTCATCTGCCAATATAAGTGTGGGATTCTTCGCCAATGCTCTTGCTACACCGATTCTCTGCTGTTCGCCACCACTAAGCTCCAGAGGCAGTCTATCTGCGTGCTCAGAAAGCTTGACATGTTTCAAGAGTCTCTTTGCTTGCGTCTCTTGCATATCTACATTGTACCCTGCTATAATCAAAGGTAACACAACATTCTTGGCAACACTCCATTCGTTGATTAGTTTATAATCTTGAAATATGATACCAAAGTGAGTGCGAAGCTCCTGAAGCTTTTTCTTACTTATCTTACTCATATCCTGTGCACCCACAAGTAAATTACCACTTGTTGGTCTAAGCTGCCCATAAAAAGATCTTAATAGCGTAGATTTGCCACTACCGCTTGGTCCAGTTATAAATACAAAATCACCTTTTTTAATCTTAAAATTTGCATTTTTGATAATATCAACATCATTGTTACTATATCCCAATGTCAAATGTGATGCAGAAATAATATTAGCCATAGATAAACTCTCCTATCTGTTTATGTGCGAGGTAGTTGACCTCTGTCTTTGCGGGGTTTTGAGGATAATAGCGAAGCATACTATCGTGCTGTACGAGATACTTGTGTTCTGGCTTATCGAAACTACCAAAAGCACACCTTATAATCATATCTTCACTCTCTACAACCCTATATTTTCTCTCAAAGTGTACAAAAAAAGAAGCTTGCACTAATGTTTCATTTGGCAAATCTATTAAATTTGGCATCTTTATGCTTTCTTCAAACTCAAAACTGTACTCTCTTTTCTTTTGTGATGAATTCTCTTTTGAGTATATAGCTAGTGTGTATATATCTTTTTTCTTTGCTCTCCATCTATCCTCATATTTACTGACTACAGAAAGATCTAGATTTTTATTGACTGTAAATTCTACTTTTGGAGGTGAGCTAAAGACCTCAAGTGCATGAGCATAGTACTTATCACTATCTGTTCTAAGTTCGAGACCAGCACCTTTTTCAAGTACCCTTAAAGACTCTTTTAGGAAACACTCACCTAAAACTCTCCTATGTGGCTTTTTATCCCACGGTACAGGAAAATGTACATATATGTGGCTACAACTGTTTGATGGCATCATCTCCAATAAAAGTCTTGCATCGTAGTTGACTATCCATATATTATCCAGTCCCTGTAGTGCAATCTGCTTTAGTACCTGCTGTGCAGATGGTGTATGTATTTCTATGCCTACAAAAAGTGTATCTGGATTATTTTTAGCTTGAAAAAGCAGGTGTCTCCCACTACCAAAGCCTACCTCTATGGCAATCTTATCTTTATAAAACAACGGCTCTTCAAAATCTCGTATTTTTTTATTATAGATCTCTGCTGGCATTGGCTTGTGTGGATGAAGTGTTATATTTGAGTGCTCTACTTCCAGCTTCAGCTCTTGAATCAAAAGTGATAGAACTCTTTTTATTTTATCGCTATCAAGTGGTCTACTAATGCCGTCTGGCTTGATCTGGCAAAGGTTATTCTTTTCTTTAATCTCCAGCATAAACTGCTCTCCTTCAAAATCAACACCGAGCATCTCATGCTGACCGTGCAAATCAATGGCACGGAAGATAAAGTGTTCAGACCTACTAATCAGATCATTCAATATTTCTATTTTAAATGGTTTAACTTTGATATGCGGCACTACTCAGACTCCCTACTTGACAACTATTGTTGATGCTTCGCTAGGAAGTGCCCTGACTCTACTACTGCTGCGTGCAATAACACGATAGCTATATCCATATCCAATGGCAGCTGACTTATCTATATATTCAGGCATCAATCTCCCTCTTACTCGGGCTAAATACTTCCATTTCCCTCCTGAAATCTTTCTCTCTATGATGTAGTCTGATATTTCTGGACTAGGGTGAGGGTTCCACAGCACCTTGATTACACCCTTGGCTCTATTGTATACTTTGATAAAACTAACAGGCTCAAGAGCTTCATGCGTTTGGACTTTTATAACTGTTCCAGGAAGCGATTCTTTGAGTAAACTATAAGTAGTAAAAGTATAAAGATAATTTTGATTTGATACAATTTTTTTATCAACAAAATGAGTGGCATATCTATTGCTTATAGTTGCTATCTTTGTATATCTTTGGTCTTTAGTATTTTGAGGGATTGCCCTATACACCTTAATGCCCTTAACTCTATTATCTTTTATTGCTGACCATTCAAAACCTACGCTACTCTTGCTAACTATATGCTTTACCTGCGTGATCCTTGGCAGTGTCTTATCACTACCTACCGCCAACATACCCTGCGTAGAACATCCGCTAAGCAGTATGCTCAGTATCCATAAAACAGTTAAAAAACCGATCTTCTTGTATCTTTGCATCTATCTCTCCTTTGTTAAAATTTTTCTCCATATATGCTCTCATGTCACTAAAGATGGGTGCAGCTATCTCCACTCTCTCTGAGGTACTGGGGTGAACCAAGTACAGTAAATAAGCATGCAGATAAACTCTGTGAACCTTACCTTTTTTGCCTTTGTAACCATATAGTTCATCTCCAAGAATATGCCGTCCTAGACTCTCCAGATGGACTCTTATCTGATGAGTACGACCTGTATAGAGCTTAGCAGCAATTAAGGCAGTGCCATTTATACCTTCTGCTATGCGGACAAACTCTGTCTTGGATTCTCTTCCTCCATCCACAATCGCCATTTTAAGGCGATTGTGTGGATTTCTAAATATTGGTTTTTCAACTTTTATATTTTGCTTGAGAGGAACATCAATCAGGGCAAGGTAATAGCGACCCATACTTTTGTCTTGGAGTTGAGCACTGAGAGCTTGGTGAGTCTTGTTGTTTTTAGCAACCACCAAGGCACCAGTTGTCTCCTTATCAATACGATGTACAATTCCATGACGCTCTTCACCAGATATAGTAGAAAGCGAGACTCCTCTATGGATCAGCCAATCAACAAGCGTAGCCTCTTTGACCGAAGGTGCTGGATGCACCACTAAGCCGCTAGGTTTATTTATCACCAAAAGATCCTCGTCTTCATACAGTACATCTATATCAAAATCAAAATCAATTCTCTTCTGCTTTTTAGCTTCCCTAAAAGTACAATGAACAGTATCCCCTGCACTCAATCTATAGCTTGGCTTAGTAATCACCTTGCCAGCAACCTCTACTAGACCCTCTCTGATAAGCTTCTCGATCTGATTTCGACTTTGATGCAACTTCAAAGAAAGCATCTTATCCAACCTGCCTTGTTGCGGTATGATCAACTCGTGAGTTTGCATTGCCTTCCTTCAGATAAAAGCCTATTCAGGCATACTTTATCGAAAAAAAGGTTAATTATATATTAAAAAATATAATGTTATCCATTTTGAATCAGATCCGTAATCTCAAACGCAGGAACTGGCTTCCCTAGATAGTGACCCTGTGCAAAACTACACCCCACTCTGCCAAGAAGTATTTTAACTGCTCTAGAGTCAACGAAAGTAGCACCAACTTTCACACCAAATTTTCTACCCATAGATATAATTCCAGAAACAAGCCTAATCTTTTCTTCTTTGTCTGTCATACCATCAATGATAGAGCCATCGATTTTAATCGCATGCAGTGGCAACATACCAGTATTTTGAAGATTTATAGATTTTTTTCCAAAATGATCTATAGCTAATTTGACACCAAGTTTGTTTAGCATATAACACTCCTCATATACTGCCTCAAAATCCTCCTCCAGTACCTCTTCGGAAATATCTATAGTAATAGTCAAAGGGTTAATTGCATATTCCAATATTTTCTCCTCAAGAAGCTCCGTAAAGACACCAGACCTTATGTCAGGCATGCCAAGATTGATAGTTGTGTCCAAATCTACATTCATTTGAGATGACCAGAAGTGTTTTTGAGACAATACACTGTCCAAAAGATGAGCCGTGACCTCTGTCATCATGCCACACTCTATCGCCTGCTTCAGAAAAATATCTGGCATAAGAAGACCCTCTTTTTTGTAGTTAAATCTTGTAAGCACTTCTACTCCAATAAGCTTATCTTTTTTAAGCTCATATATAGGCTGATAAAAGAAAAAGAAATCGCTTCCCTTGATAGCATTTTTGAAATCTTTTTTGCTTAATTTTTTAGATGTTGATATAGAGTCGCTAGTCTCTTTTATTGTCGATTTTTGTGTTTTGCTAATTATATTTTTTTCATATAGTGAATTCAAGCAGCCATTAATTGTTTGCTCTACCGTAGCATAAGGTTTTTCTATATAATAGACTCCCTTTGAGATATCTGCTTTTACCTTCTCTGCATGCAAAGCATTTTGGATAATCATCTCAAAATGCCTTAGTCTCCTCTCAATGCTATTTTTGTCAGAAGCCTCTTTAAAGATAATTGCGAAGCTGTCATGATCAAACCTGTATAGCTCCTCTATATCCAGTATGTCGTGGCTCATATCTTTGACAATAGTCTTCAATACTAAATCTATCTTATCTACACCAAATATAGCCTGCAAATGATGAAAATTATCTACAGTAAGCATTCCCAGAGCAGACTCTTTTTCATTTTGTGATGCCTGTAATACAACTGAAAGCAATCTACCTGTTAAGTGACGCCTTGTTGGTAATCCTGTTAATATATCGGTACTAAGTCCTGTACTCTCAATTTTTTTCTGCAACTCGATCTTGGCGGAAATGTCTTGCATGACAATTACATGCCAAAAGCTATTTTTTAATGTATCTGTTTTTATATAAAACTTATTACTATTTATTGAAACAGGGAGCGTATGTGTACCTATAATCAGCTGTGCATTGGTGATAGCAGGCACCCTCTCAACTGCTGCTAAAAACCTCTCCTCTTTGCTTGAGTCTTGAAGTCGTATTTGGACATTATTAGCCAAATACTGTACATCTAAATTTTTATCACTGGACTGTACAATCCTATGTGCTTCTTTATTTGAAAAAACAATCTCATTGTCTTCTGATACTATCAGAAGTCCTTCTTCATAAGAATTCATTGATTCAGTATAAACCGCCACAAGTTCATCTAGTTCATCAAGTTTCTTCTTTTCTTTATAAGAATCATAAAAAATACGGACTATGCTAGCTGTAACCAGCCCAATAGCTACCAAAAAAACATCATACAACGAAAACTGCTCAAAAAAACCCATTTTCTTCCTTTTGTAAACCTTAATTAATGGTATCAAACCATTTTAGCTTGAAAATTATAGCGAATTTTTTTGTAAAAGATACAATTTGACTTTTTTTTGACTTTTTTATGATATGCAGACAATGACTTCAAAAGATTTAGCTGCAGGCGTATACAAAGGCACCTCTAAAGTATTTTTAGACTCTGGACTGTTCCCTCTCCAATGATTGTGAGAAAAAATCATAAACAACCTCTCTCATCTGACTAGCTTCCTCTATATGATTGATTTGATCCCTGAACGCTGATGCGCCTTGATAGCCAGCTTTTGAATATGAGTGTAGGTTTTTTCTAAAAACAATTGCTCCATATTTGCCATAATGCTCCAACATACGATCAAAATGCTCAAGCACAACTCCTCTAATCAATTCCGAACTTGGCTCATCCATATCATTCTTGATCTGCTTAAAAAGCCAGGGCTTACCCACTGCTGCCCTGCCTATCATTAGTCCATCTGCGGCAGTATGCTTCAGTACCCATTTAGCTTTAGTGGGGGAATCTATATCACCATTTGCCAACACTGGTATAGATACTGAAGACTTGACTTCTGCTATAGCATCATAGTCAACAGCGGTCTTGTATCTGCCTGCCCTAGTCCTTCCATGCACTGCGATATAGTCTGCTCCAGACTCTTGACATATTCTAGCAATTTCTTTATGATTTTTTTCATTAAAGCCCAATCTAAACTTAACGGATGTATGAGTTTTATTGGAATACTTCTTGATCACCTCTATAACTCTAGCCATCTGGGCAAGATTAGTGAGCAATGACGAACCCTGAAGATTGTTTACAACTTTTGGAGCAGGACAGCCACAGTTGAGATCTATAGCTATGATGCCTTCCTTTTCATTTATAATCTCAACTGCTCTTCTGATTACATCTAGATCTGATCCCGCTATTTGTACGGCATACAAATCCTCTAATGTACTCTTTTCGAGCATTTTAAATGTTTTTTTAGAATTATGAATTAAGGCATTGGAGTTTATCATTTCGCTCACTGTGAGATCTGCACCAAACTTCTTGACAACTGAGCGAAAAGGAAGATCGGTAAAACCAGCAAGAGGTGCTAGTGCGTAAACAGGGGTGGAAAAATCAATTTCCATTGCAGGCATTGACACTACTGATGATATCACTCACTCGGTAGTTATATTTTCCTTTTTTTAATATATATAGTGCTCTAAATGCCTTAAATTCATCCTCTTCGCTCTCATCTAGGTATATTTTTGCCTCGTCTAGCATCTCATACTGGAAAAGCAGGTAAAGATAAGCATTTTGAGCAGTCTCTTTCTCTTCTGAGAGTTTTTTAAATATATCAAGATTTTCATCTGGGGTTAATTTGCGTATAGTACTTCTTGCCAACCTAATGTACTCAGGACAGCCCATTTCCATATTTTGCGATATGAATTCAACATTATCTGCTGTTAAACCTATCTCTTCACCTTCATCTGCTCGATCCAAAAAAGTAGCGAGATGCGTACCATTAAGCATTTTGGCAAATCTTCTCATTTTATAGAGTGTCTCACTCTCCACAAGCATATCCAATGCCCTAGAAACAACACTCTTATCATGTCTATCTGGAGAGACCAGTACTGCTTCTGTAAACTCAGCATCTAGGGGCAACTTATTGAGTTCATTTTGAATCACAAGGGGATTGTTGTTGGAAAGAAATTTTGCTACCTTTTTCTCTTTAAGATCTATGTATTCTCCATTTTTGATTTTCTTTACCCAGCTGATTGTTTTTCCAAGCTTATCAGAAAGCCCCTCTATTGACTCAAGAGCATCTAGTGAAGAGACCGAAAGCAGTGTTGCTCCACTTTTGATTTCAGGTATAGAAAAATTATGCTCTTTTGGCTCTTTGAGTAGCGACCAATAAAGTGCGTCTTGGATCTCATTGGCATCCCTGATCCATTTTCTGTGTGTAAAATAATTTTTAGTTCCATAATACATCATATGAAAGATTGTCATCATAAGAAGGATTAGCATAGGTATAGTAACCCAAAGTGCTATCGGGAGATTAATATTAATCCCTGCTACCTCATATACAAAGTTGCTTGGATTGATTGTGTAAGCAAAGGCAGCAACCAAGCCAATGAGTGCCAATGAAGCAAAAGTATAAAGACCTATACGCATGACAAAATCCTTTTTGGTAAAAATTAGACTCTCAAAGTAAATAGAGTCTCTTTAGTGATGTCCCTTTTCGATAATCTCGCGACATGTTATGCAGTATCGTGCAAAATTTTTAACATTTAGACGCTCTATGCTGATATCGTCTTCACACATCTCGCATATGCCATAAGAACCATCTCTAATTTTACCTAAAGCAAGTTCGATTTCGTTTAATTCCTGGCGTTGTTGTTGCATAATAGCAGCATCTATCTCTGTTTCGACAGCCACAGATGCATAATCAGCTTCATCGTTTAGATCCAAAGCTCTCATTTGAGATATCTCGTCAAATGTCCCGCTTAGATTTTTTTCTATCTGTGCTTTTCTATCTAAAAGATCTTTTTTAAATGACTCCATATTTCTACTTGTCAAGAGTTCCCCTTGGCATTTATTTGTGATAAGGATGATTATTTAGGATACTGAGACCTCTAAATATTTGCTCCATCAAAACCACTTTTATTAGTTTATGTGACAGCGTTATTTTACCAAATGATATGGCTTTATTAGATTTAAGCAAAAAATCCCTCTCAAAGCCGTATGCACCGCCTATGAAGAAATTTACAACTCCTCTATCCTTAAGCAGTTCTGAGAATTCGTAACTATCTACCTCTTTGGATGACGGATCAAGCACTACATTGTATCCGCCTGCTAAATACTTATCAAGCACTTTACTGTATTGGACTTTTGCCATTTTCGGAGATGTATCGTTTGCCTTTGATATATCTTTGCCAAAGATCTCATATATGTTTATATCTGCAAATCTTTTGGCACTCCTGAGATAGTGATCGATAAGTGGAGTATAGAGATCATTTTTTGATTTTTTATCTATAATGTATATATTTATTTTCATATTCATCTCCCGATCAAAAATCCAAAGGACTCTTTATGCTATCTTGGCTCAAACTTCACACTATTGAGCATAAGTTTTTTCTGTAGCTCTACTATAACTGTTAAAGATAATTTTTTCCTTTTTTACAACTTAGAACCCTTAAAAATATGCATCTTTATCACAAAATCATATAGTAATACAACTTAATAATCTATTTTATTTTAGCTATGATTATCATTCAGTTCTTGAATGCGTGGTAAAATAAAATTTATAACAAGTACTTGGGGAGAAATGCGAACCCTAGCGGGAATTCGTATTTCTCAAGACAGTGAGGCCACAGTCGTTAAACTCTACTTGAACTTTATAAAAATTGTAGTATAATGTAGATACAAAGGGATACATTATGAAAAAAGCAATAAATATCCGAATGGATGAAACTTTATTGACAGATTTAGATTCTTATGCTCATGAACTTGAGCGTTCTCGTACATATATTATAGAAAAAGCAGTAAGCACTTATTTCGATACACTCGATGAGATGATTTCAGATAAAAGAATAGATGAACTTAAATCAGGAAAAACTGAAGTATATTCTTTAGAAGAAGTAGCCAAAAAACTTGGGCTTGGTTGATGTTTAAAGTTATGGTTCCAAAAGCTACACTTAAAGAGTTAGAAAAAATTGATAAACAAAATCAAAAACTAATTTTTAAAAAAATAAAAGATTTAGAGATAGGAAGCTTTTCAAGTGATAAAGCTTTAAAGGGTAAATTTAGAAAGAGAGCTGGAAATTATAGAATTGTATATTTAAAAGAAAATGACATTTTAGTTATCACTCTTATTAGAATTGCTCACAGAAAAGAAGTTTATTGACAGTTTAACAAATCATTGAAAATAAATTTAATTTTTAGAATTTACACAGTTAGATTTATACTCCCTATAAAACTGCGCCACCCTCTCATCCACATGAATTACTTTTCTCAAATACCTAGAAATATCTCCCCTGCTGAAATCTATTTTTAGATTCTTGGGGTCAGTGGCACGGGAGATGGCTACATAAAACTGGCTAGGGGCAAAGATATTGTCAACATTACAGACTAGATAGTCTATGCTCATGCCTTGTGATTTATGGATTGTTACGGCATATGCAAGCTTCAAAGGGAACTGCTTGAGCGTTGCCAAAGATATCTGTTCTACACTACCATCATCATGCACTACCATATCTAATAGATCAAATTCATGCCGCTCTACTCTGACATACTCCTCGTCTTTTTCTATAAGCAAATAGTCGTCATGGATAGCTCTCAGGAATCCTCTTTCACCATTGACAAATTTGCCCCACTTGTTTACTGTGAAAAGTATAGGTACGCCAACCTTGAGTGTAAGCTGTTCAGAAACAGGAAGTAGCTTTATCCAGCTCTCCAAGCGTTTAGCATGCATAGGGCCAAACTTTTCAAACTCCGCAAATATAATCATCTCTTCTGTATCTAGCCGATTGAGACTAGCACGGTTCATTTGTTCTACTTCTGCATTTCGTCCAAATAAGTATGTGGGTTCATTGTCATAAACTTTGTCATGATTGCATAGATCAAACATATATCCCACTACCTCTTCATCGCAGTTTCCCTCTCTGACCTTGGACAGGATGTGAGCAAAGTATTCATCTTGTGTTCGCTTCATCTGCGTAAGTTCTAGCACTGCTGGATCGATTCTAGCCCAAGCTGTGCTCTCAAAAGCAAAAAGCGATTCTCCAAACAACCCACTACGATCTTTGACAATAGGCGGCAACTGATAAAAGTCACCTACCAGCATAAGTCTTCCACTATAAGTATAGTTTTCTAAGCGGTATAAGATCATATCCATCAAATCAGTACTCACCATGGATATCTCATCTATGACGATTAGGTCTGTAGCTTTAAGGATTTTTTTTAGATCAGACAGACGTTTTTTGCTTCTTTTGTCACTTCTAGTAAGCTCTTCGAAGTTTCCAGATATTCCAAATGCAAAAAAACTATGAATAGTAAAACCGCCTACATTGACAGCACTTACTCCAGTAGAGCCCAATGCCACCACCTGCTTGCCATCTTTTCGATACGAACTTATCACCTCATTGGTCACATAGCTTTTGCCTACACCTGCACCACCTGTCAAAAAAATATCTCTTGAGCCCAATGCTTCTATGACTCGATCAAATGAAGACAAAATTGACCTTTTTGCTCGTATTGTACCATATTTACTTGTGCACAAATATGGTACAATACATTTATTTACCCCAAAGGAATAAGCACACTATGCTTAAGCAATACAAGGAAGCTATCGAAAACTCCAATATCGTCTCTAGAACAGATATTCGAGGTATTATTACTTTTGTCAATGATGAGTTCTGTAATATCTCAGGTTATAGCCATGATGAACTCATAGGAGTGGATCACAACATTATCAGGCATCCAGATGTACCAGATAGCAATTTTAAGCTTCTCTGGGACACCATACTTGCAAAAAAAACTTTCAAATCTACCGTAAAGAATCTAGCAAAAAATGGAAGTACATTCTATCTCAACACGACAATTACGCCCATACTTGATGGAAATGCTGAGATCGAAGAGTTTGTTGCTATACGCTACGATGTAACACAAGAAGTGGAGCTACAGCTAGCACTCGAAGAGAAAGAAAAGGAGCTAATACGACTCAATCAAACCCTTGAAGAGCGTGTGAAAGAGCAAACTTTAGAACTATCTATCCTCAATAAGCATCTTGAGAAAAGAGTGCAAGAAGAGGTCAATAAAAATGTAGTTAAACAAAAGGTACTTTTATCTCAATCTAGATTTGCAAGCCTTGGTCAAATGATAGCTAATATTGCTCACCAATGGAGACAGCCGTTGACTGAGCTGAATCTATCACTTTTTGCCCTCAAAAACAGTGTTGATACAAAAGATCACAATAACACAGAGCAGTATTATCAAGATGCAAAGAAAACCATTCAATCTATGTCTCAGACCATAGAAGATTTTCAAAACTTTTTCAATCCCAACAAGCCTATAGAGCCTTTCAATCCAGTCAAGAGCCTCAATGATGCCATAGCACTCATCAAAAAAGACCTTATAAAAAATAAAATTATATTACGAACTTCTTTGGGCACAAATATTCAAGTTATCGGGATCTCTAATGAGCTAACACAAGTTTTAGTAAATTTGATCCAAAATGCCAAAGACTCCCTACTGGAAAGTCGCACTGAATCTAAGGAAATTTTTGCATGTGTTGCGAGAGAAGAGGAGTATGTCAAGATTTCAATACAAGATAATGGAAAAGGTATAGACAAAGACCGATTAGAGAAAATATTTGATCCTTATTTTAGTACTAAGCATGCTAGTCATGGAACTGGTCTTGGGCTCTTTATGTCTAGAATGATTGTAGAACAGAGCTTAAAAGGTAGCATCGTAGCAAGTAATGGCGACGATGGTGCTCTGCTAACCATAGTCATACCCATAGCCCATAAACAATAGAAAAGGATAAATATCATGAATTGCGAGAAATCTCTAAAAAACCTAACTGTACTTTTTGTCGAAGACGAGGAAAGCCTACTGCAGATGCTAGTCTCTGCACTAGGTAGCCATTTTGGAGATTACAATATAGCTAAAAATGGAACAGAAGGTCTCCTGATGGCACAAAGAGAAAAACCTGATATCATTATTAGTGATATTACAATGCCAGAAATGGACGGACTAACTATGGCAGAAAAGATACATTTGGATATGCCAAGTTTACCCATTATTATACTAAGTGCCTACAGTGATCAAGACAAACTCCTCCATGCAATAGATTTAGGTATTACAAAATACTTCATAAAACCTTTTGATCCAGATGAATTACTAGAGTATCTCTGTATGCTTGCTAAAAAGATAGAAAACTCCCAACAGATAAAACTTTCAGATTCTTATCGTTATGATAGCAAAAATAAAAAACTACTCAAAAATCAACATATCGTCAAGCTAACCACCAGAGAGCTAAGTCTCATAGCTTATCTTATCGATGCACCCAACCATATCATCAGTAATGAAAAAATCAAAGAGCTAATAGGCAAAGATGGCTACTTGTCAGATGAAAGTGTTCGGGTTTTTATTAGAAGACTGAGAGAGAAGACAGACAAGAATTTTGTACAAAATTTACCCAAACAGGGCTATCTGTTAACGGTCTCCTAAGGAGAGACGGTTACTAGATTAATGTTGCTGTAGAGTCTTCTTTTTTGACTTAATGAAAAATTATGGCATATTTCTCCTAAAACAGACTCTTAATTTTATTCAATAATTTCTCTCTATTTTTAATAGATATTTTTCTCCTCTCGTCCTCCAGCACTCCATCCACTTTTAGCTTTTTTATATGGCGATCAACCACATGTCGTACCGTACCAATGAGGTTCGCTATCTCTGTATGTGACAGTCCATCTAAAATATTCTTGCCATTCTGATCTTTGCTTTCTATGTTTTGGATAATAAGCTTGATCAGTCTCTCTTGTGTATCAAATAGCGTCAAATCAGTTGCTAGTTCTTCAACTTTACGAAGCTGTGCTGCTATATATTTAAACACTATCTCGCCAAAGGCGGGATACTTATATACCCATTCTCTAGCTTTTGAAATAGGAATCTTCATCGCTGATCCGTCTTCTAGTATTTCTACCAACACTTCATGTATTTTACCGTCAAGCAGCGTCACCGTATCATACATGTCACCTCTGCTCATCAAATAGATCGTCTGTTCTTTGCCATTATTTAGGTTTAGTTGTGAGATCTTCACCTTACCGCCCAGAAAAATATAGAAGTATTCCAAAGCATCATCACTATCAAACAGAAGTTCTTTTTTGGAAAAAAGTATAATACTCCCGTGGCTGTCTAGTTCTATCCTAAGCTGATCGCTTATGTTTCTAAATGTATCAAGCTGTTGTTGCAATTATTTCACCTTTAGCTTCAGTGCTTCGTACTTGGTTCTGACCTCTGTCATCTGTTCTACCCAAAACTCGTTTCGCTTTGTGGTATGTTCTAGTGCCTCCTCTGCCTTCAGAAGGATCTCTTTGGTATTTTGCACATTAGCTCCAAGTTCACTTTTGTCTTTCTCTAGAGAGATAATTGTAGAGCTTGACTTCTCTATCTTATCATTGGCTTTTTGTAGTTGTTCTGTTAGGGTATCTATCTCTTTTTGTAGTCTACACTTTATGTCATCTTGCTGGCTAAGCTCTTGCAGTTGTGAAGCATTGAGTATTCTCACTTCACTTAAGCTTTCTTCTACAAGTATTGTTTTCCCGATTTTATCCTCAAGCATCTCTTTGAGTTGTACTATTTTCTCATGCTGTGACCTGAACTTCACAGTAAAGACTACCACAACAAGCAGAAATGCCAATAGTACTACCACTACAATACCTGAAAGAACCATCATGTTTATATTTTCAAAAAATGATATTTCCCCCATATTGCTCTATCCTCGAATAATATCATATGCCTGAGGATACGGGCAAGTCATTCTACTGTTAAGATTTGGCTTGTTGCTGTAACGCATATTCTGAAAATGTATATTGACCACATTGTCTAGTGTATCTTTATAGGCTATCTGATCTATGCGTCCTTTTTTGTCTAAAGAAAATGTATAGAGTACTTCCTGATATTTTGCGACATACAAGCTGTCCTTGTGATATTTTGCTTTTTTTAATATAGATGTTAAATCCAATGCTCTCTCTAGTTTATGAAAGGAGACCTGCTCTAGATCATGGTCAACTATAGTAAAAGATTTTCCATTACTACAAACCTCTTTTTTGCTAGGCTTTCTATAGCTCCACTTTAGTGAACCACTACTATTGAGAAGTACTTTTCCACTGTATTTGATTACCTTTTTTTTGGCATTAGTAATTTTTTGTGTAAAGCTGGCTGAAAAGCTAGTTGGCACTTTAATTTGACCAGCATATATCAAAACAACTGTTGAAATAAAAATAGCTACATACTTCATTTATCTCCTTTTGTTATGTAAAATTCTATCTAAAAATCAATAATAAAGACTATTATACATCAACAGTCTTTACACAAGTTTTCGATACAATATCTCCCAATATTAACTTTAACAATGGATTGCATCAAAATGATAAACATTATGAAAATTTTTGGAACTGCCAACGATAGGCTTGTCAAAAAATATATGAAACGAGCAAAAGCTATCAATGCCCTAGAAGAAAAGTACGAGGCTATGGGTGATGATGAACTCAAGACCGCCTTTGCTGAACTAAAAGAGTCTGTCAACACCACTCAAAAGAGTATGGATCAAATACTCAATGACTCATTCGCAATTACTCGAGAAGTCAGCAAAAGAGTCCTTGGAATGCGTCATTTTGATGTACAGTTAGTAGGTGGTATGGTGCTTCATGACGGTAATATCGCCGAAATGAAAACTGGTGAGGGCAAGACACTTGTAGCCACGCTGGCTGTAGTGCTAAACGCAATGACTGGCAACGGCGTACATATAGTCACAGTAAACGACTATCTTGCCAGCAGAGATGCTAAAGATATGGGGGTTTTATATGAATTTCTGGGATACTCAACAGGCTGTTTAGTTTCAGGCATAGCTGATGAGATGCAGAGAAAAGCTCAGTACGATGCAGATATCACTTATGGTACCAACAACGAATATGGTTTTGACTATCTCCGTGATAACATGAAAGTTCGTTCTGAAGAAAAAGTTCAAAAAGAACACAACTTCGTCATCGTCGATGAAGTGGATTCTATCCTTATCGATGAAGCAAGAACACCTCTGATCATATCTGGACCCACTCAAAGAGACCAGAGTTTCTATGCCCAAGCTGACGAAATTGCATTGAAGATGATCAAAGGAGAAGAGCTTCCATCCAAAGCAGGGGAAGCGAAGAAAACAACGGGTGACTTTGTAGTTGATGAAAAGGACAGAGTCGTTGTAATGACAGAAGATGGGCTAGAGAAAGCTCAAGAGCTCTTTGAAGTTGACAATCTATATGATTTGGATAATGCTATTTTGTCTCATCACCTTGATCAGGCACTCAAAGCAAGATATGTCTTTGAAAAAGATGTAGACTATGTCGTCCGAAATGATGAAGTACTCATAGTAGATGAATTCACAGGAAGGCTTTCTGAGGGTAGAAGGTATAGTGAAGGGTTACATCAGGCACTGGAGGCAAAAGAAAGTGTCACGATACAAGATGAATCTCAGACACTAGCTGACATAACTTATCAAAATTATTTCAGAATGTACAACAAACTTGCAGGCATGACGGGTACCGCACAGACAGAGGCGAGTGAATTTGCACAGATATACAATCTAGATGTGGTGTCCATACCAACCAATGTTCCCGTAGGTAGAGTCGACCGAAATGACCTGATCTACAATACAGAAGAAGAGAAGCTTGGAGCAGTCGCAAAGAAAGTCAAAGAATTACACACAAAAGGCCAACCTGTCCTAATCGGTACAGCCTCCATCGAAAAAAGTGAGCTGCTACATCATTTTCTAAAAAAAGAAAAAATTCCACACGATATACTCAATGCCAAAAACCATGAAAGAGAAGCCAGTATCATTGAAAATGCTGGTATCAAAGGTGCAGTGACTGTTGCTACCAACATGGCTGGACGGGGTGTGGATATCAAAATCAATGATGAAATAATAGGACTTGGTGGATTGTTTATCTTGGGAACTGAGAGACATGAAAGTCGCCGTATAGACAACCAGCTCAGAGGGCGATCAGGACGACAAGGCGACCCAGGGGAGAGTCAGTTCTTCCTAAGCTTGGATGATAATCTTCTGCGTATATTTGGTGGTGACAAGATCCGAAATATTATGAATCGCCTTGGTGTGGAAAAAGGCGAATATATCGACTCTAAACTAGTGACAAGAAGTGTGGAGAAGGCACAGAAAAAAGTTGAATCGATGCATTATGAGTCACGAAAACATATTCTTGAGTATGATGATGTGGCAAACCACCAGAGAAAAGCGATTTATGCATTTAGAAATCAGCTTTTAGATCCAGAATATGATATTGCCTCTAAAATCAAAGAAAATCGTGAAACTTTTGTAAATATGCTACTATCTCAGGTAGAGATATATGATGGTATGCCTAGCGAAGATTTTGATTTGAAGGCATTTGCTGACCTTATAAAGCAGCATACTGACATCACTATAGACCCAGAGACTCTTAAAGACAAAGACCCTAGTGAAATCAGAGAAGCTGTATTGGATATATTGGAAAAAATATATGAGGAGAAGATGTCGCCTTTTGAACCTGAGCAAAGACAGGAGATAGAAAGCATGCTACACTTACAGATACTAGATCCTCTATGGAGAGACCACCTATACGAGATGGATGTCCTCAAGACAGGTATCGGGCTAAGAGGTTATAATCAAAAAGACCCTCTTACTGAATACAAACAAGAGAGTTATCGCTTATTTGAACAGCTTGTAGAACGAATCAAGTTTGACGCTACAAAGATACTTTACAATATACAATTCAACTTTGAAGCTCCAGATGAAGAACTAGAAGAGCTAGAAAGAATGAGAAGTGAGCTAGAGATTGATGAAAGCGAATTGATAGAAAACTTCGCTCAAAACGAAGCTTCTTTGGATGGGTCAACAAATAAGCCCTATATAGCAAATAAAAAACCAAAAAGAAATGAAGCATGCCCATGTGGCAGTGGAAAAAAATACAAACATTGCTGTGGAACAAGTGGGCCGAAAAAAGGTCTCTTGGCTTAATGACAACACCTTACAGCAAATCCCTTGTGCAAAAGATAGTCAAGCACTATCTGAAGTACGACAGAGATAATCCCTTTATCTTCATATCTGCTATGATGGCATTCCTTGGCATTGCGGCTGGTGTGATGGTAATGATGATTGCCATAGGGATTACTAATGGTATCCAAAAAGAATTCAAAGAAAGGCTTTTTGTGATGAACTATCCACTTACGGTAGTTTCCTACTCTGAAGGCATAGGAGATGAAGTCATCAAAAAGATAGAAAATAATTTCCCTTCCCTTAAACTAAGTCCATACTATACTACTCAAGTCATCAGCAAAAACGATCATGGCATACAAGGCAGTATGGTTTATGGCGTAGATTTTTCCAAAGAAGCAGAGATCAATAGTGTTTTTAGAAAAGTCAAAAGAGATGCTAATAGTAGCAGTAAATATAGAATTGTTATTGGGGATGCACTATCTGTAGATATGGGAATAAAAACTGGAGAGAAGCTACTTCTATATTTCTCAGAGCAGCAAGCAGTTGGTTTTGGCACAATGCCTCTACAGAAGAGGTTTATTGTTGACGGCATATTTGACTCTGGACTACAAACTTATGACAAAGGGATCATCTATACTACACATCAGGCATTTCACGGCCTGCTCAAACGAGACAAAGAGAGATTTGATGGCATCCATATATATAGTGATAAGCCAATGAAAATGATCAAGAAAATCTCTGCTATTTTACCAGAAGATGCTGGCATAGAAGGATGGTGGCAGCAAAATGGAAATCTCTTCACAGCTATGGAGCTGGAAAAAAAGGTTTACTTTCTTGTGCTTCTCTTCATTATCCTTATTGCCTCTTTAAACATCATATCTTCTCTATTGATGACTGTCATGAGTAGACGAAGCGAAATCGCCCTATTGCGTACACTAGGAGCTACACATAAAGAGATAAAAAGCATCTTTTACAGACTTGGGGTCATCATAGGATTAGCTGGCATATCCATGGGTGTACTGCTAGGTCTTATTGGCATATGGGCCTTGAAGACTTTCGATATAATCAATCTGCCAGAAGATGTCTATGGCAGTAGTAAGCTACCAGTGGATCTTCCATTGAGCGATTTTGGCTTCATTGTTCTTGGGGCAGTTGTGATCATAATACTCTCTGTACTATAT
Source organism: Sulfurovum sp. (assembly GCA_012329065.1). Taxonomy (GTDB): domain Bacteria; phylum Campylobacterota; class Campylobacteria; order Campylobacterales; family Sulfurovaceae; genus JAAXPZ01. The sequence goes on from JAAXPZ010000016.1 coordinate 49,547, forward strand.
CCAGCCAAAAAGGCTGCCTCTACCGACCCACTAAATGTATTGAGAAATGAATAGCTCACTCCTCAATACAAAATTCAAAAGAATATCTCTAGTAATCAAAGTTAGCATAAAACCTAAATCCGTCTCTGCCTAAGTCTGCAAAAAGATCGCCAAACTGACTGTATGCTGGACGATAATACCTTCTTTCAAAAAGCCCTCTACCTCTGAGGCGATCCCTATAAGTATAGTATCTATCGTAGCGATAAAAATCACCTTCAAACATAAAACCTCTACGACTAAAATATCCATATTTATAGCCATATCTATCATAAAAAGATGCTCTCTCGTATCGATAAGTCATATACCAACTTCTGCGATAATGCCTATAGCCACGCTGTGTATGCTTTGGTTGCCATCTATTATACTGATCCTTGTATCGACTATATCTACCATCATGTCTATATCTGTTGCTATGCCTTGAGGTAGCTCTATTGTTGTATCTTTTATCTAAATGTCTAGCATGTCTTGATGTATGCCTATGTTTCGCTCTGTGTCCTCTCTTGAATTCCTTTAAAGACTTAAAGTTTCTCTTTTTGGCATATCTCCTGTCAAGCTTTCTATCTACTTTTCGCTGTATTTTTTTTGCTTTTCTAAGCTCTCTTTTATTGCTTGCTCTTCGAGACTCTTTTTTATGATTTACACTCCTTGATGAAGAAATTCTCCTCTCTGGCATTGCTGTGGATTGCTTCACTCCTGCTGTGTTATGCTTAGTCCTAAGCTCTGATAGATTCTGGGCAGATGCAGATCCCATCAATGCAATCATGCATATTGCAAATGTTTTGAAAGATATTGTTTGCTTTCTCATGTTTTTCCTTTCTGTACTTGGTTAGAAACTCAAAAGAGTTACAGTGGCATTATGAGATATTATTGTGAAGTAATCGCGAATGATAACCCTAAGAAGAATAAAATAGTAGTTTATTACCGCACCAACATATAATCTGAAACTTTGAGAGAACGAGAAGGAGTGGGATGCAAGTAGAGAAATATGCGGGACTCCCCGTAGGGAATGCAAATATTTATCTGCTTGCAGGTCGCTTCTTCTCGTTCTCCCCGAAGGGTGCAGTGCTTTCGCCCATAGGACTGCGTTAGATTTTTTCGCCTTAGCTACGGCTAGGGCTTCAAAAATCTGCCTTGCCTATGAGCGAAATCGCTTGCATCAAAATTCAGATTATATGTTGGTGCGGTATTATGTTAGTAAAATCTCTGGCTTTCCATGCTTTCCATGCAGTACAACACAGTCCTTTCCATGATGTTTGGCATAATACAGTGCTTTGTCTGCTTGTGCCAACATCGCATTGAAAGAAAGTCCTGTTTTAGATGGGTAAGCATATGATATTCCTATGCTTGTGGTCAATTTAATCTTATGTTTGTCTGGTAGATTTTTATCATACACCGATAGATTAAATCTAAATGTCTTCAATATCTCCAAAATCTTTTCTAGTGACACATCACACAGTGAAATAGCGACTTCATCACCACCTAACCTACCCACAAGAGCTTGAGAAGTGCAAGCACTCTCCATTGCACTACCAATATAGGACAATGCATCATCGCCAGCCGCATGACCATGTAAGTCATTTATATTTTTGAAATCGTCAACATCTATATATATTACCGCTAAAGAGTTTTTTTGTTTTAATGCTTTTTCATGTAGCTTCCTCACCTCGCACAAAAATGCTGGACGAGACATGAGTCCAGTTACCTCATCAAGCGTCGCCATTTTAAGAATATTGTCTTCTAGCGTTTGAATCTGCTGTATCATCGTTACAAGATAAAATGAAAGGGACGAAGCGACAATAGCAGGGATAAAGATAGTCATAATGAGTGCTTGGCTGTGCAAAGGTGTGCCTAACAAAAAAGAAACTGCAAGGAAAATCGCAAGAGAGAAAAGTATGGAAACAAAGGTTGTCACCAAAACCAAGTCCCTGCGATTCAATCCATGAATCCACTTATCCGAATATCCCATCAATTCTTTTTTATTGCCCAATATATCCCCCCATATAATTAAATTATAACATTATTATAGCATAAGTCAACTGCATAAGTACAACTATAGAATCCTCTGAAATCTTCTAAAGAACCATTTGTTCAAAGGTCTCAATTGTTGATAATATGTGCTGGAGATGTCACTGTTCGCTTGATAAGCTCTAATGGATAGAGAAGTGCCTCTTGGACAGGATTGGTTTTTGCTTCTGGATTATCTAGAGTGCCGACTATCTTGACTCCTGTCGTTATACTCTTATCTTTGCCAAAAAGAATATACCCAACCAGAGGCAAACTTCCCAGCACTTTTCCTACTTCTCTCGCGGTTCGCACTGCAAGATCTATATTAAGCTTGCCACTACCCAACTCCACGCTACCCTTGCCTGCAATGGTAGAGGATTTGCCATTTATGTAGATATTATCAAATACAACTCTGTCAGGCAATATCCTAAACTCTATCTTACCATCTCTAACCACAAAACCTTTTTGACTAAAGCCTGGATTAGACAAAGTCATCAGTGCTGGTATAGTGTTAAAAAGTGCTATAAGATCATTGTATGCCTTGAAGCTCTCCACAGCGCCACCCTCTATATCTATCACACCCTTCATCTCACCTTTGACACTACCTAATAACTCCAGAGAATACCTCCCCCCTTGTAGTCCACCAAAATTAATCAGTGCTTTTAGCATCCTATCCTTGATCTTATTGGCATGAACAACCAAACTATTTCTATTCTTTTCTACTCTTACTATATCTCCGTCTTTTTTTGCAGTAAAAATAGTATTTTTACCACTTATGCTCAAGTTAAATATATCTGTCAAAAGCACATGTTTTCCATACCTTATGATACTATTAGACCCTTTAACTTTAAGTTTATTTAGCTGATTTCCTGTTTTGGAAGTATAAAGTTCAATCATCTTTTTAGCATTAATATTTAAGTTTTTAATCCTGATAATAGATTTTTTACCATCATAGAGAAATTTGCCACCCAAAGCTTTTAGTGTCAATTTGTTATTTTTATATCTGCCCTCAAAAGGCACTGTACTAACATATCCTTTTTTATCATAGATATAGCTACGCTTCCATACACCTTTACCTTTAAAATAATATGCCTTATAATCATCTGTTCTTACTGAAAACTTACCAGAACCTACCTGTAGTGGCAAACCATTTATGTAAGGTAAAAGAGGTCTAATATCACTATTTACTATTTTTATACCAGATTGCTTAAGTGCTTCTATACTTATATTGTATATAGGAATATCAAATTTTACTGAACTTCCAAAATCCATCAAAACCTTGATGCCTTTTTTATTTTTTATTGCAATGGAGGTACCTTTTTTATCCCCTAGAGTTAAATAGTCAAGATTTACTTTTAAATTTGCTTTTTGGCTGTCAAGGTTGACAAATCCATTTACTAAGCCCCTATACCAACTATCGTATATGTCCACATTCCATAATGCCACACGACTACTAGTGAAAGTAAGCTCTCCACCATATACTTTCAGCAATGCAGCACCTAAAACAATCTTTCCTTTAGATAAAAAGACTCTTCCTTGAACTTTGGTATCCTCTGTATCTAGGTCTACATCCAAGTCAACCTCAGCTCTCATTGTCCCACTCTTCTGTTTTATAGGTATCTTGACCCCATATTCTTTCAGTATCTCCTCTATCTCATTATCATATTGTGTATTGAATTTTAACTTTAATAGTAATCTAAGATGCTCTTTGCCTGTCAAGTGAAGCAATGCTACTTTGCTACCAGACATGCGTTTTTGATTGTAAAAAGGCTCCTTTAGATCAAAATCAAGCCTATTACTATGGAGCCTTATCAAGACCTCATTGCTTGTTACTGGTTTTAACTTTGTGTCAAACAGTATAGTCACATCTTTGAGCTCTACACTAGCAGATGTCTTGTTGACATCTAACTCAAAGCCGTTTTCTCCAAGCGTACCTTCACCTCTAAATTCTTCAACTTTGTACTTTTTAGCTAGCACCCTCTTGTCGATCCAAACTCTTATATCTGTAGGTATTTCAAACATATCCAATTCAGCACTTATACTACTCACCTCTTTGCTGTTTAGTAAAAAAGATATTTTACTATCATGCATTTGGACATTTATCCCACCTTCTACATTAAGTAGTCTATAGTTTCCTTTAAATGTAAGCTTTTCACTATCATACCCATAAGTCATCTCTCCGTCTAGTCTAAGCTTGTATTTCTTTATGTACAACTGTGGAATTTTTGCTACCATGCCCCCGTTTTGCAATATGATTTCAGCTGCTATCTCATAGTCGTTATTATTAAGATATACAATTTCATCTGAGTAAATTATGCGGTATTCGTCATTTGTATACACCACACTGCCAAGCTCTATGTATTCGAAGTATGCAAGCACTCTCTTTACTGTGTTGAGTGTTTTATCTATATCACTCAAACTCTCCTTGTTATGCTCTTTTGGTATTGTCAGTTTATCTATTTTGACTATAAGCTTATTATCCAGTTTTAGATATAATCCCTGCAATTTAAAGTTGCCGATTTTGAGTGAGTTTACAGATATGCCCTCTTGTAAAAAGTATACTGTCAACACGATAATTATTGGGAATAGGAGTAGAGTATTGCGTATCATTGGATGGATAGTTAACACTGTTTTTTTTATGCTCATAGGACTTCTTTTTTATATCTCAATTCCTCTAAGCGGAGAGAAAAATATTCATCTCAAACCCGCCTCTATCGCTGGTATTATATCACAGCTATCTCAAAAAGGCTATGATGTAGGCAGAATCGACAGATACCTTATGGTAGCCATTGGTCAACCCCAGCATGGATGGGTTTATTTGGGCAAAAAGACGATTCATAGACTTGACTTTTTTATTCGCCTTACTTCTGCACAAAGCAGCTTTCACAAGGTAACACTTATCCCTGGTGAAACCACTGTTATATTTTTGAGAGACCTTGCCAAACAGCTCAATCTTAGTGAAAAAAAGTTAATGTACGAATACCTAAAACAGAGCAATTTCAAAGAAGCTGGTATCCTTGCAGAAAGTTATCATATACCAAGTATGTTCAGAGAAAAAGCTGTGATTAATCATCTACTCAAACATAGCAATAATGTCTATAAAAAACTCTCCATAGAAATGACAGACAGATGGGACTCTGAAGGGTTCAAGCGTCTTCTCACTGTTGCTTCTATCATACAAAAAGAGGCAGCAAACAAAGATGAGAAACCAATAGTTGCCTCAGTTATTTATAATAGACTGAGAAAGAATATGAGATTGCAGATGGATGGGGCACTGAACTACGGCGAATATTCACATATCAAAGTCACACCCAAACGCATTAAAGGCGACAATAGTAGCTATAATACATACAAACGCAAAGGACTTCCCGACCATCCAGTCTGTGCAGTCTCTATAGACGCAATTAAGGCTGCCATAAATCCAGCCAAGACGGATTATCTATATTTTGTCAGAAACTCAAAAGGGACTCACACCTTTAGCAATGACTATAAAAGTCATCTAAAGAATATTAGAGGTGCCCTGTAGATGTAAAAGAAGCTCAGTAAATACCAAAATTATCTGTTACAGTAAGTCCTTAAAATCATCTAGCTCAAATAGTAATAAATTCTTATCGTTAATTCCCAATAATTCATTTGAAAACCCACTTTTGGAGAAAAGTGCATAGCTGTCTACAATAATGCTAGATTGTTTGGCTTTATCCTTGAGTTTGTTTAGTTCTTTTTTGGTCACTTTTCTGGAAGTATATTTACACTCTCCTAAAATCACCTTGCCACTTCTTGTAAGTGAAAGTAGGTCAAATTCACTGTGATGATCCCAAAAGCTACCCTGACTCAATAATGGGTCTGACTCTGAAAAATACTGCTCCAACAAGAGATTTGAAAGCTGCTCAAATAGTAGTGAATAAACTCTCTCTTTGTGTTCTTGCAAATTGTTTATAAACGAAACTCCGTTTCTCTGAAGCAATGCTATTCTATATGGCTCAACAAAAGCAAACCAAAAATGATAAAATGGTTTTACGAAACGCACTTTTGACTCTATTTTGTATCCCCTTAAGTGCCTAGGAAGCAACTGTTTTGGGTGTGTTTTTAGTGGTGCTTGTCTAGAGTCTTCTACAGTCAAAATACCACAGTCTACTAGCTTGCTTATGATTCCATTGCCGACAGACTCACCTATTTTTGTTCTACTGCATATATTCGAAACTCTTCCGTCACCTCTAGCTACAGCAATCAATATTTCTGCGTATGGTGCTTCTATCAAGTAGCTGGGCTTTATGAGTAATCGAGTAGCATTGAAGTTTTGTATAAAATTAATCTCAGATGATAACTCTATATCCTCAAAAAGATTAAGTCCCACATCTTTTTCTACTCCACCATAAAGAGCAAAGTACTCAATTAATGTATCAATCTTAAGAAAAGGAAATTTGTTGTAAAAGTTTTGAAATTGCTCTAGAAGCAAACGAGATAGAAGCTCTGTGTCATCAGAAGACAACACAGGCATAGCTTATTTTGGAAGCTTGCTGATATATTCAGCAACTTCTTTGATTTGCTCTGGTGTATAAGAAACAACCTGCCCCTTCATTACACCACCCATACCACTTTTGTTGAGCGTGCCAGCTTTGTAGCCTTCCATATCTTTGACTAGCGTATCCACCGCCAAACCAGCGATAGATGGAGATTTTCCCAATGCCTTTGTCTTGCCGTCTTTACCATGACACCCAGCACATTTGGCATATAATGCAGCTCCATCAGCTAGGAGCAGTGTACAGGCTCCAAACAACATTGCAATTGCAACTTTTTTCATATTATTCCCTTTGTGTTTTAATGTTGGTACAAATGAATTATAGCATGCGAAAGTGAAACTATCGTGAATATACAAAAATATCTATACCTTTAGGGCAGCTCTAATATAGTTTACCCATTATAGTATATCTCCGCCAATATATGTCCAATGCCTCATTTAATGACTTATCATCTATAGAAATGGCTTCTTTGATACCATTTTTATTGATATACTCTTCACTCATCACAGAATTATCTTTATGAGGATTTCTAAGATAATACGCCAATCCCACTTTCATATTTTCTCTGCCACCATATATGAGTAAAGTATCCATAAATACCTTTTGCAAAGATACATTTACTTGAGCATGACATAAAACACAGTGCTTCTCAAAAGCATCTGCAGCAAAACTGAATACCGAAAAGATACATACAATTAACAGTGTTTTCATCTTATTTGTCTCCTTTTGTTGTTTCCCAACTCAATACAACCTTAGTGCCCACTCCCAACTCTGATTGAACTTTAATATCTATATCGTATTGGTCTACAATTACCTTAACTATATTAAGTCCTATACCAAATCCGCCCTCGCTTCCACTAAACCTACTGTATCTATCAAAAATTCTATGCAACTTTTCTCTGGAAATTCCTATGCCACTATCCTCTATAATCAAAGTATTTTTTTGCAGCACAATTGATATCGCACCACCTCTCTTGTTGTATTTAATTGCATTAGAAAGCAGGTTGTCTATGACTCTCACAACCAATCTTCTATCTGCATACATACAAGATGGATTTAGCTCCTGTTTAAGTATTATCTTTTTTGATTCTATCATGAGTGTAAAATACTCTAGTCTGCTTTTCACAATTTGTAAAAGATCAAGATTTTCATTCTCTGCTCTTTTGCTCTGCTCTAATGTTAGAAATTTAAGATCGTCATAAAGAGTAGAAACTGTTCTAGCACCTATTTCGATACGATTAAGCTTTTTGGCAGTTGCGGTATCTATAATATCAGTATCTATCATTTCTATATTGGTCAATATAGCACTTAGTGGTGTGTTGAGTTCGTGTGTTGTATCTTTTATAAATCTATCCAATAGCACAATGGAGTCTCTCATGGGTCTGACAAATAGTCTTGCCAAATAGAGTCCAGTAAACATCAAGAGCAAAAGTGCAACAGAGCCATATATGGCTATATTTAAAATAATTGCACCATACCAGCTCTTGTCTAATGGTATCTCTATGATCAAATACTTAGCTCCAAGATAATAATCATCAAGCATTTTTACCAAATGTATCATGTCAGCAATATTATATATTGCCTCATCAAAGGCAACAGAATCCTCTTTGAGAGTAGAAAAGATTTTTTGATATTCTAGATCATATATAGCACTTTCAAACCTATCATTTCTAGGATATTTTTTATCTCTGGGATACTGCCTATGAAGTTGCTTCAATTTTCTTGCCTGTATACTGGCAAACTCCATCATTTTTATCCTCTGCTGAGAAAACATGAGCTGCTCTTGTGATGAAAAGTAAAAAAAACCTACAAGAGATACAATTATAATAGCAAATAGACTATACAGGCGTAAAAAAAGCCTGCGTGCTCTTATCTCGCTACTTAGATGAGTATCTGTAGCCTTGCTTTTTGACACTTATTATCCTCTCTTTTCCGATAACTTTACGCAGATTTTTTATATAGGTTCTGAGCGAAGCATCACTGGGTTCTTCATCGTAATTCCAAAGCACTTCAAAAATACTCTCATGTGATACCACTTCATCAGATCTCTGCAAAAATAGCTTAAGGAGCTTCGACTCTTTGATTCCTAGCTGATATGAGCTATCTTTTGTTAGCAACATACCATTAGGTACATCATATGATATACCTTCATTTATCGAGATAGACTCTCTGTCTTCATGGTAAAAACTTCGTTTGATTAGTGTGTCTACGCGTATCAAAAGCTCTTTGAGTGCAAAAGGTTTTCGGATATAGTCGTCGCAACCGCTCTCAAATCCTTGCTCCAAATCATCCACACTACCCAGTGATGTGATATAAACTGCTGGGGTTTTAACTCCTTGCTCTCTAGCAGACTTAAGAACCTCAAATCCATTTATACCAGGTGTATTTACATCCAAAAGTAGTAAATCGTAAGAGTTTTCATAAAGTCTATTCTCTGCCTCATGCCCATCATAAACACCAATAACATCATAGCCCTGTTCTTCCAGGTAGTCACATATAGTCTCATTGAGATTAGCATCATCCTCAAGTAATAATATTTTAGGTTTATGCATTTGCTCTCCCAAGAAAGATAATATAATTATAGTAAATGATTAGAAATGTGTACTTAAAGACATATTTTTGGCTTTGTACCTACCCCTTCAAATTAAGTTTTCTTTTGCTATTATCCAGTTTGTATTATCTATAATGATAAAAACTATCTTAAAAACTTATACTTAAGGGCTATATCATGGACAAGCAACCAGAAAGCATCCAGTTAAATCGTCTCAAATTTTATCCTATTATGATGTTCGCTATTGTCATGGGTATTTCTGGACTTACCATAGCTTATCAAAAAGCATCAGAACTTCTTGGATTTCCTAGTATTGTTGGTGATTTTATGATGCATATTGCACTTGTGTTATTTTGTATCATTTCCATCTTTTATATTGCTAAGATAGTCAAATACCCAAAGATTGTACTCAAAGAATGGAACCATCCAGTCAGGATCAATTTCTTCTCTGCTGTCTCCATATCCATGCTAATGCTCAATATTATCACCAAGCACGACTACTCTATGCTAAGCACAGTGTTTTGGTATGCTGGTGCGAGCATGCATATGTTTATGACACTATACACCATATCTTTTTGGATCAACCACAACCAAGAAGTAGACAACTCAAACCCAGCGTGGTTCATCCCTGTAGTTGGCAATGTTCTTGTACCAGTAGGAGGTATAGGACTTGCATCTCATGCTATTTTGATGTATTTTTTCAGCATAGGGGTATTCTTTTGGGTTGTTCTTTTGGCAATTATTCTCAATCGTATCATATTTCATAATCAAATGGCAGCAAAGTTCATGCCTACACTCTTTATACTACTTGCTCCTCCTGCAGTAGCATTTTTGGCGTATTTTAAACTATATGGACAGATAGATATGTTCGCATACTTTTTGTACTCGATTGCTCTCTTTTTCACATTTATACTTGCTTTTATGTTCAAAAGATTTTTAGGACTAAGATACTTTATCTCATGGTGGGCATTTATATTTCCTTTGGCAGCTATGTCAATAGCGTCTATGGTGATGTATTATGAGACCAAAGAGCTATTTCCTATGTATATGTCTTATATTATGTTACTTGTCACTACACTTATGACAGCCCTAGTGCTATATCAAACCATCAAACATATGCTTAAAAAAGAGATTTGTATTCAAGAATAAGTTCTTATCCCTACGCAAAACCGACTCACCATTCATTTAAGATTCATTGTCTATATCACGATATCATAAAGCCATCTAAACAAACAAAAGGAATTTATGATGAAGTTTAAAAATAGCATGATTATAGTTGCAGATTTAGGTGAATTAAAAGGGTACCGTATTCGAAAAAATGAAGCAATCGTAGGAAATAAAATCAAAAGTTCTTATACACTTAAGTTACACAACAATATAAGCTATATTGATGCTCGCAAAAAACTACATGAAGTTGTGACAGATAATGCTGGTAGATTTGGGCAACATATTGCAGAAGAGCACAATCTTGAAACGGAACGCAAAAGACGATCTTTAGAAGATCTTGCTGATGATATCAACAAAATAGTAGAAAAGGAGCAGCCAAAACAACTATTTTTGGCATTTCCTCAAGAACTCAACACTCAACTATTAAATCTATTATCACCAGCCATAAAGACACTTCTTGTCAAAAATCTTACATCAAATTTAGTCAAAATAAACAAGGAGAAATTGTTATCATATTTTGAGTAATTAATATCTTTATGATAGATGAGTATTGCCACGGGCTCTCCTTTTGTAAATCTGTAAAAATAGCCAAGAGAGTACAAGTGCAGCGACTGTACGCACAACAACCACCATAGTAAAATCCGCTCCAAATATCACAAACAACAGTGTATCTTCGATGATAGCATGACATATCATCAAAAATGTTCCGATATAAAAGATATCGTTAGCAGAGAGTGAACCGCTCTGCTTTTCCTTAATCAACACTCCTGCCCCATAAGTGATACCCAGTACGATGCCTACAGTGATAGTAAAACCTTTAGAGACATTCTTGCAGATTTTTTTACAAAAGATCTACTTTTTATAAAGTCCATCACAAATATCAATATTCCTATCAATACGATAATTTTAAGCGTCAACTCCACCGCCCCGTATATCGAAGATCTCATTAAATCGCCAAAATTTTCATACTGCTTCTGTACAAAGGTCTCTGTAGCAATAGTAGCACTAAACCACTCTGCTGGCATAAGAACTGCCGTATAAGCTATCGCTAGTCCTCCAAAAAACCTCAAAGAGTACGAATAAATATTGCCAATGCCTAACTTTTTCATAATAATACTCTCTACTGGCAAAGAATGACAAACACCCAAAAATATAGCCAAGACACTCCACTGATGTGGATCCATATCCAGAGGAGCTGCAAATGCTACTGCCGCATATAGGTTGAGAAATACTCCTGATATGATAGACAATGCAGTCTCAGGAGGCAAGCCAAGAAACGATGTAAACGGCTCAAAAACAAATGCCGCTCTCTCTAGTATATTATAGTAATAAAGTATGTCCGCAATGATATAAATAGGTATCACCAGCTTGATAATAATCCATGCACTTTGCATGGCAGTCTGTAGTGTCTCTTTGTAATTCAAAATATCTCGATTCTTTTTTTTGAAAATTATAGCAGAATAAGTACAAGGGCTCATCCTGTGAATGATCAGCTATAGATAATTCAGGCTAAACCTACTTTACGATAAAATAACCAAAACTACTACCAGGAACAAGTATGGGCACAAAAATAGCATCAGCAAGAATATCAGAATCAAGCTCCGAGCTACTTCAAAAACTCAACAATTCTCTGCCTTTTGACAAAGTACTATACGAAGAAGACATTACAGGTTCGAGAGCTCATGCCTATATGCTATCTCAACAAGGCATCATATCTGAAGACGATTTTCAACAGATAGACAATGGTCTAAAGGAGATACTATCAGACATAGAATCTGGTGATTTTACTCTGGATGGTGATGATGAGGATATCCATATGGCAATAGAGGGCGAACTAACCCGTCGCATAGGAGATGCCGGCAAGAGACTCCATACAGCAAGAAGCAGAAACGATCAGGTAGCATTGGACTTTAGGCTCTTTGTATTAACAAATAACAAAATAATAGCTAAACTAATATTAGAAAATATAAATACACTTATTGTACTTGCTAAGAAGCATGCACAAACTCTGCTTCCTGGCATGACACATCTACAGCATGCACAACCCATAAACTTCGGCTTTCATATGATGGCTTATGCTAGTATGTTTAAGCGTGATTATGAGCGTTTTATGAGTTCCTATGAGCGCAATAACCTCTCTCCTGTAGGTTGTGCAGCATTGGCAGGTACGCCACACCCTATCGATAGAAATACAACAGCTAAAAAACTTGGCTTCAGCTCCCCTACTCTAAACTGCTTAGACACTGTCAGTGATAGAGATTTTGCTTTAGAGATATTATTTAATATCAGTACACTTATGATGCACCTCTCTCGTCTCAGTGAGGAGCTTATACTTTGGTCTACAGCTGAGTTCAAGTGGATAACACTTAGCGATAAACATGCCACAGGTAGCTCTATAATGCCACAGAAGAAAAACCCTGATATCCCAGAACTACTCCGTGCTAAAACAGGACGAGCGAATGGAAACCTAATAGCACTACTAACAGTGATGAAAGGTCTACCACTTGCGTACAACAAGGATATGCAAGAAGACAAAGAGGGAGTCTTCGACTCTGTGCGTACGGCAACTTTGAGCTTGCAAGTACTTGAAGAAATGATAGCTGATATGACAGTAAATGTGGAAGAAATGGAAAAGGCGTGCATGATAGGACACTTGTCTGCAACAGATCTTGCCGACTATCTTGTGAAAGAACAAAATTTACCGTTTAGAGATGCGTATCACATCACTGGAGATGCAGTGAATCTTGCAGAAAAGAAGGGTTTAGATATTTCTGAACTCTCTTTGTCTGATTTGCAGAGCATAGATGAGCGTATAGATGAGGGTGTGATAGCACTGCTAGACAACCGTGCTTCTATGAATGCTAGAGTGTCTGAGGGTGGTACGGCTACTGTGAGGACTTTGGAGCAGGTGGAGAGCTTGAGGGGTTGGATAAGAGAGCAAATGTAGGTATAATAAATTAAATAAAGGAGTTCACTGATGTTAAATAATGAAGAAAAACAACGTATCATCGATACTTTGACAACTTATATAGATGAACTCCAAGCAGTATATATCTTTGGTAGTCAGAATGATGGTACGGCTATGGGTAATAGCGATGTTGATATTGCTTATTTGTCTAAAAATAAACTTTCAAATATAGAGTGTTGGAATGTCTCTGTGAAGTTGGCATCTTTGCTCTCTAGGGATGTGGATTTGATAGAACTTTCTTCGACCAATACGATTTTTCGTTATCAGATACTCTCTAAAGGGAGTCGTATTTATGGAGAAGGGTATGAGATAGAGAGCTTTGAGACTTTGGCGTATAGTTTTTACTTGCGTTTTACGCAAGAGCGTAAACCTATCATAGATGAAATTATGAAAAACAAATCTGTTTTAGGTACTGTGCATGTCTGATGTTGTGTTAAACAAGATTCAGACTATCGAGAGATGTTTGAAGCGTATACGAGAAGAGTACCTAGGGTATGAAGATAGTTTTAAAGAGAATTATACCAAACAGGATTCAGTTATACTCAATCTTGAACGTGCTTCACAAGCGACTATCTACATTGCCACGCATATTGTAAAAACTAGAAACCTTGGACTTCCCAATACAAGTAAGGAACTTTTTACTATGCTGTTGGATGATAGAATTATCAGTGAAAATATTTGTAAGCAGATGCAGGGGATGGTTGGCTTTAGAAATATCGCTGTGCATGATTATCAGAATTTGAATATAGAGATAGTTGTGGCAATTGTAGAGAAGCATCTTGGGGATTTTGAAGGGTTTGTGAAAGAGATTTTTGAGGGCTATTTGGATGTATGATATCTCCATGAATACTAAGAGTGTCTGACGGTGGCACGGCTACTGTGAGGACATTAGAGCCTAAATATTAGGCTCCCAGGCTTTGACTATCTGTTTATTTCTCTTTTTTAACTCTTTTATTTTTGAAAATTGTTTTTTTAGTTTAAGTTCATTTGGTTTCTTATTTATATTTGGAGCTTCTACTAAACTAGAGGCTTTTCTCATCTCTTCTAGTTGGGAGGTATCTATTGTAGTATTTAACAATGCTTTTATAGCATCTGTATCTTCTTTATAGTTTTGCACTATCCATGACTCTTTTAAACACTCAGGGACATTTTCACTATCTAAGAAGTTCTTGTATGAGCTGTATGGGTACTCTTCTAGTTGTTTTACCATGTTTGCTTTGAGTGGGTTTTGTTCTATGTAGAGC
>JAAXPZ010000049.1 GCA_012329065.1 Sulfurovum sp.
TAATGCCATCACCGGTGCCTTGTGTGCCATCGTTGGTCTGGGTCACGCTGGCAGCGAATACATGAAGGTCGCCTTCAATACTGGACGCACCTATTTCAAGGGCATTGGTATCGGTAATACTGACATTACTGGGTTGGGTCACGGTATCGGCAGAGGTGGTGTTTATATTGACCGTGCTACGAAAGTCGTTGCCGTTGTTTAAGGCAATGCCGCCACTACCTGACCCCTATGCTCCCCCTATGCTCCTATGCTTTCTAAATTTTAGGAAAAATTGAGATTGTTTTTTGACATTTGTTTTTTGCTTGGGTATAATGAATTTATGAGTAAAATAGATGAACTAAAAGAGATTAAGTCCGATATTAAAGAAGTATTTAAAGCATTACTCTATTTAATGCTAGGTATATTGACAGGTGTCGCGAGTATAGCCTATAATATTTTGATACATAAAATACCTTCCTATATGATATTTGTAGGAGGTATTGGGCTTGTTGTAATTATGCTTATTGGTATCTATGAATTAAGATTGTGGAACAAAATGCAAAGATTAAATAAGGAGATGAGAGATGCAGAGTGAAATAGTATTGGGTATGGGATTGTTTGTAGTGGGTGCTATTATGATAGTGGTTTTCGTTAATCAGCTTGTTTCTAAGGTAGAATAATTTTTTTCTTATTGATGTGTTTTTGATTTTAATCTTCCTCAACACTAAAACACTAGAACACTAGGGGTCAAACACTAGAACACTAGGGGTCAGGTGATGCCAATGCTACTTTAATCCTTCTCCTGCTATACTCTATTCAAGGAGTCACCATGCCAAGAAAACCCCGCATAGAACTAGGTAAAAGTGGACAGGTTACTTTAGTAAAATATTGGCTCTAGCTTGCAAAATAACATTTCCTATAATTCCATAAAGATTATAATTATGGTATAATTTAAGTATGATATTTGAATATGATGAAAACAAGAGTCTTAGCAATAAATCAAAACATGGCATTGATTTTAATCAAACAAATATAAGAATTATTTCAGTGCGAAGTTCAAGAGACAAGGAGAAGAAACTTTATGCAAGCATCAGAGCTAGATAAAATTTTTGATGATAATCAAGACGATATTTTAGAGTACTTTGACACATCAAAAATTAGAATGATAAATGAAGAACCTAAGCCTGACAACCCCGTCAAAACCCACTCAGCAAAAATAAAAACACATCCAATACAAAATCCTTCGGAAATGACGACTTTAGTCTCATTTACTGTGGGGTGGGGCTGAAGTCTCCACTGTCATTTAAAAAGCAAATATCCTCAAGTTTACCAGTAAATCATATATTCGGGGCAATGCAGGATTCATAAAATAATAGAGTAATATTATGAAGAAAAAAATGTATATTGAACGAAATATAACACCTATAGTGCAAGAATTATTGGAAGACTATAGGATAGTGGCTATTAGTGAACCTAGACAAAGTGGTAAAACTACGCTTGTAAAAGAGCTATCTAATAAGTTCTTTATCTTTATAGATCTATTAGAGCTTTTGGCAATTATTACATATGCCGTATAGTTGCATCAAATGGTCTGTGAGTTTAAATCCTTGTTCTTTGGCTATGTCTTCTTGGAGCCTTTCTATTTTTTCATTTTCAAACTCTACTATTTTGCCACACTCTTCACATATGATGTGGTCATGATGTGGCTTGTTGGCTATCTCGAACTTTTTACCCTGTATGCCAAGCGAAATAGAGCTCACAAGCCCACTTTCTTCCAGTAGAGACAAGGTTCTATAGACAGTTGCTATACCAATATTGATCTTGGGATTCTCTTTTTTTAAGAGCATATAAAGGCTTTCAGTTGTGAAGTGTTCAGGGTTTTTGTATAGAGTTGAGAGTATAGCTTCTCTTTGGGAGGTGTATTTGAGCCCATTCTTTTTAATAATATATTTAAACTCTGCTAAAAACTCATCATAGCTCATATTTTCAAGACTTTTTTTCATCATGATGTCCCTTTTTAATTAATGATATCTAGATGATAGCACAATAAAATAAATATTTCTCTATAAAAAGAATAAATTTAACTGGCTAAGAGTGGGTTTTATGTAATCTTCAGTATTTATAGAAGATTACACTAGTCTTATGAGAAGTGTGGTTTTATGATATCTACCCATTTGGCTATACGCTCTTCAGTGAGATCATCTTGGTTGTCTTCATCTATACCCAGACCAACAAATGCACCATCTTTGATAGCTACTGATTCTTCAAATTCATACCCATCTGTAGACCATCCATCTCCTACGATAGATGCACCATTTTTTACCACTGCATCATGAAGTATCCCTATAGCATCAAGAAAATTATCCTCATAGCCCTCTTGATCTCCTGTGCCGAAAAATGCCACTGTTTTTCCTGAGAAGTCAACACCTTCAAATTCTGAAAATTTCTCATCCCAATCATCTTGAAGCTCTCCATCACCCCAAGTGGATGCACCTATGATGACATGCGAGTATTCAGCAAACTGATCCATATCTACATCTGCTATATCGTGTAGATCCGCCTCTAGATTTAACGCACTCATGATTTGTTCAGCCACGCCCTCTGTGACTCCACCATTGCTCCCATAAAAAATTCCTATTGACATTTTATCTCCTTGTATATTTTTGTTTTTTGTTTTTTAGTACAGAATGAAAATGAATACGGAATCATCTTCACTCTATACTCTTTTTCGCCAAGTGGTATCTTGTCTAGTAGTTTGATTTCTATATGCCTTTTAAACCCTAGGTTTTTTGGATAGACTAGGTATATCTGCCTTATTTTGGTTTCCTTTAGTGTGCTTAGTACAGTTTTTAGATGCTCTTCGATAGTTGGATCGCAGTATATCTTTTCTTTGTTTACTTTTGCATATGCTGGTATCAAGAGTGTAGAAGATACATCTTTTCTGTAGTCTTTGATGATGATTGTTTTGTCTAGTAGTAGCACTTCATTTTTTTTGTTTACAAGTTTTGCTCTCTCATAGACAAGATGCAGAAACATGTCATCGAGATCACAAAGCAGCCTAGGACTGCCGCTACCATAGATTGCGCTTATCAATTTTTTGAGAGCTGAGGTTTCTAGGCAAAGTCTAATAAGTCTACTTCTATATCTGTTTTGAGTAAATTTCTTTATAACAATGGTTAGTTCTAAGTCAAAACTATAGAATACCATTTGTTTATTGGTTCTTAGTATACAGGAAGAAAATAACATTTTTTCAATTTTGTTTTCAAATACTTTATATAAGCTTCTGTCACTCAATATCTCATCATTGCTCAATTTGATATCTTGATCTACATAAGTATTGAACATATGCAGAAACATGCGTCTTTGCTCATTTTTACTTTGTAGTTGCTCACTTTCAGGGAGATACTCTACAATGTTTCCCTTGCAGGTCTGTTCAAACCCTACTATTGTCATAATTCCATCCTTGATATTGCTAGCTCTGAAAGTGTAGCAGTAGTTGGTTTAAATATATTTGAATGTGATATCCATTTTCATTAAATTATAGAGTTTTTTAGATATTTATGCAAACATATCAAAATATACAGCCCGTTCTATATAATTATTAATAGTCTTGCAGCCACATTTTTTAGCATAGTTGTCTGCCATATCTAGTTCATAGTCCATTAGGTATAAATCGGCTCCATACTCTACGAGATACTTAACTATCGCAAAGTTTTTGGACTCTATGGCATACATGAGTGGAGTTTTCCCGCAGTCATCTTCCATATTTATATCTAAGCCTCTTCTCATGAGGAGAGCAACCATGGAGTAGTGTCCGCACTCCACAGCATGAAACAGTGCATGCTTTTCATAGGTCACCATAAGACTTGTTCCGTAAGCTATCAGTAGATTCACATTATGTGATGCATTGTTCTTGAGTGCCCAATATAGAGCGTTTCTCCCACGAAAATCTCTCTCCTTTACCGCTTCTTTGCCAAGAGTTTTTGATTCTAAAAACGATCTATTTTTTACGGCATCTATCAAGTTGTATTTATAAATATTTAGTGCTGTAGTCATAACACTTCCTTCTAGTCTTTTTGACCTTGGATAAATTCTTGATATTGACATAGCTATTCAAAAAAGGATTTATCCAAAATAAAAAACATATTATATATCATCAGCGATCCACACAGGCTACATACTGTTGTTTTAGCATGCAACCTGAGGTTGATCTAGATAGTTTATGATATCGTTTCTGTTAAGCTTTTTGGCATACTCTAAGAGTAAATATAGCTTAGACATACCACTCTTTTTTTCATCATAAAGCATTAGTTCTTTTAGTGCTTCGATGTTATTGCATTCTATAGCATATAGCAGTGCGTCACCTGTAGGTTCAAAGCTACACGATGCATTGTGCTTAAGTAACAACTTTAGGTTATATTGGTTGTGGTGAAAAATACTCCAATACAGTGCAGTATGCTCAAAAGTATCTTTTTGGTTGATGTCAGCAAACTTCACTAAACTAGAATCTAGATTTTGGTTTAGCTGTACAGTTTGTATAAAGTCGGTCAACAGTGTTCCTTGTTGCCCATTTTGCATATTATTGTTGAGTGGTGCTGTCATTTTATTACTCCTTGTATTTTATGACGCTTTGGCATAGCTAGATAGTCTAAATAGGTTGACAAACCAATCTTCTCCAGCCATCCAGTCTTCTAGGTTTTTAAGACTAAGCTCTATACCATCATCTATGTATGCTGCATCTTCTATCACATACAGCGGGATACCCAATACTTCTTCGCAGTACTCAAGTATAAAAAACTCTAGACTTCTATCAGGTGGGTTCCATGCACTTTCTATTTTGTTTTCTGGTATTATGAAGTAGTCTTCCATTGTTATTCCTTTCATTTATGGTGCTTCGTAACAGTCAATGTATTTTGCACAGCTTTTACAAATCTCAGAGTCTTCATCTAGATTGCCGAGCACTTTTATAAATTCTGTCTTGATACAGTCTATATTTCGTGATCCATACACTACAGGCAGTCCTTTAGATTTTGCCTCACTCCTATAATGTTTCATAGAATTATGATTTAAAAAATTGGTAAGCATAACGACTAGGTTTACTTTGCTTGGTATAGGCTTATCTCGTTTTCTGCCTCTTTTTTGATTTCTTGCTGTCCAATGGATAATATTTTCCACACCCATCTCCATAAGCATCCTTCTTATAGGGTCTATTCGGTCGCCACCGATGATTAGAATTGACATTAAATACTCCTTATTTGATAACAATTATCAGTATATTAAAATAAGAAAGCTTAAAATAACATAAGGTTGAAAGCGATTATCGATTTTAATTGTACTTTAAGTCAAAATATGAGAATATTTGTAACACAAACAAGTATTGATAGTGACTATCATACACTTAGGAGAATAAATATGAGCTTTAGAGATCTTTATGAATGTATCAAAAATAGAAAAGTCAACAATTCGCAGGCTCGCGAGGCGATATATGAAGTGTTTTTGAGAACCGAGGATTGCCTATGTGTCTCAGATATCACAAGAAAGCTCTCTGAGGTATACCCAAGAAAGATCTCTCTCAATACCATATATAGACACTTGACGCTCTTTGTGGAGTGTGGACTAGTAGTTGTGGTGCAAGATGACCACAAAAAAGCTTACTATTGCCTGGTAAGTGCAAGTGCCAAAACTTTTGAACTATGCACAAAGTGCAATCGTATATCTACTATAAAAAATACAAAAAAGCTCAGTGCTGTATTGGGCAATCTAGCAAAAAACGAATATATAACCATACATAGAAAATGCAATAATTGTGATGATAACTAGCATATGGTAATTAAAATAAAGTGACAATGGTTATCATTTTAATGTGATTAACAAGAAATCTATTTTAAAATTCATTGTTCATTTTGAAGATATATTAAATTTAAGGAGCAAAAATGAAGAAAATGATTAAATTAGGACTTATATCAGCTGTTACAGCTGCTATGATAGTGGGTTGTGGTGGCAGCGGTGATGGTGGCAGCGGTGATGGCAAGAGTAAGCTTGCATATCTAGCTGCTATGGGTGTGGCATTTGAGGGCGATATCCATAATCTAACTGATAACTGGAAAACTGACGGTATAATGACTTGGACTAAAGCTGACAAAGCAAAAGCGTTTGCGGCTGGTTGTGGTACTTTCATCGGTGTAGAAGTAGGAACAGGTAAGATAGCAGATCCTATCGGTGGTGATGATGCTTTAGGAACACACGATGTTACAAAAGTAGAATCACAATTCTCTTGGAACTCCACAGCAGATTTCTACAACAACATCCACAGTATCAAAAAGATTTGGGATGCAGGATTAAGTGAACTTTCTACTATCGCTGGTGTACCTGCGGCCAAAATTACTGAAGTTGATAATGCCATAGAGGATGCTTTGATGGAACTCGCTGAAGTTAGTGATTTTGTAGGCTCAGAGGCTGCGGTGCTTGCTGGCACATATGCTATACCAGAAGACCAAGCTTTCAGAAATAGAATGCAAATTGCAGAGGGTAACACAGAGATCATAGAAGCTAGAGATGCTGTTGTTGCTTTAACTGCCCTTCTTGTAGATGATATCGAAGCTACCATAGATACTGGTGCAGCTGCTCTAAATGCTCATGCCGATACAGCGACTCATCTTGCGGCTATTGTTGCTGCCATAGATGGTACATACGCTACGCTCAAAAGTGAAGCAACAAATCTAAAAACTGCTCTTATAACTCTAAAAACTTCTCCAACAGTTGCCAATGTTACAGCAGCTAGAGATGCTTGGAGACTAGCTAGAGCACCTTGGGAGGAAAGTGAGGCACATATCGGTGATCCTGCTCCAAACATAGGTGGACAGGTAGATGGCAATGTGGATTCTTGGCCAGTACCGAGTATCGAAGATATAAACAATAACTTGGCAAACTGGGATGGTGAACTTGCTACTGTTATCGCTACAGATGGTGAAGTCAAAGGTTTCCATGCTATAGAGTATTTCCTCTTTGGTGATGGCTCAGCTATAGAAACTCCTGCAGAGACAGTAACTAAATTGAAGCAATAGTAATATTCTAGATTTAAGTCACTGCTCTAGGCTCCCCTTGTGGAGCCTGAGTAGGATAGTCTCTCTTTTTCTCTTTTTCTCTTTTTTTCTTGCTTGCTTTTCAATAGCTTATATCATTCTCACTTTAACTCTATATTTATATTATTATTATTATAATTACTATAATTAAAAAAGGAGTATAGTTTATGTATCAATATTATCGAGTAAAGTTGGGTCTAGCCTGTGTTGGTTGTGTTGTCATTATGAGTCTTGGGGGATGCGGTAGTGGTGGCAAGGCTGAGGAAGCTTATGCTGATAAAATCTTAAATCAAGATATCATAGCAGATATCAATATGAGTGCATACACAGGGTCTATACTGTCTGATGGAAATGCAAGTGATTACAATCAGGTCTTTATCACAGCTACAGATGGCGGAGGCAATACCACTGTCTCAGATATCACCATATATACATCTGATGTGTTTGCACAGCCAGCACCAAACCTCTCTCTTGCAAATTTGGATTTCCACTTAGAGGGTGATGTAAACTTCGAAACCTCGTTTATAGGGTCTATCAATTCAAATACCCATTTGGCAGGGCTAGGACCTGTGCAAAACAATAACAACTGTGAAGCATGTCATCCTGGAGACGGTAGATCAAATATGCCTTATGTTCCTCATAGGAACTTTGATGATACTATGTTTGTGGATAAGAGTGGTTTTAGAAAACTCAGAAGTGCAGGAGTGTTCTTGAGAATCAGCATAGAAAATGATGCCATCAATAAAGCTCCCAAAACTAGAGCTAACAGCTGGGGAGCACCTGTGCCAGTACCCAACTTCTCTGATCAGCTTTTTCAAGTGGGAACTGCGGGCATGAGAGATGCACAAGACGGCTTCCGAGCAGGTCAGGCAAATGTTTGGATCAAATACAAGACTAAGACCGTCATTTACCCAGATGGAGAAACAGTAGAGCTTTCTCGCCCATACCTTTTTGCTGACAACCCTTATGATGACCCCGATGACCCAAAGGTATTTAACCCTAGAGCTTTTTCAGATAATTCAAAATCTGAGCTGTTTAAAAAAGATGTAAAAATGGGGATCAGGATGGGTATGCCTGTATTTGCTCTTGGGCTGATAGATGCCATAAAGATAGAAGATATATTGTCACAAGTAGACATCAATGATAGCGACGGAGATGGCATCTCTGGCAAGCCAAACTGGGTATTTGACAAAGAGAAGTTTGATTATTGTAACAATCCTATCAACAACTTCTCTTGTGAAGACAATCCTCCCATATCTCTAGGTCGTTATGGCTGGAAAGCAAACACGCCAACAGTAGCACACCAAGGGCTAGGTGCATCTAGAGGTGATATGGGTGTGACCAATCCACTGTTTAGGATGGAAAGCATTGCCAAAACAGACTTGATGAAAAATTTTAAAAATAAGTACCCAGATTTTAAAACTTTCTGCGATGACAACCTTACAACTGATGCAGATATGGATTTTTCCCAATCTACTATTTTTTATCTGGAGACATTGGCGGTACCAAAAAGAGTGGTAGGTGTCAATGAAGCAGATACTATAAAAGGAGGAGCACTGTTTAACGCCATAGGATGCGTCAAATGCCATACTCCAGAGTACACAACTGGGATGAAAAGTGGATCATTCTCTGTAAAATATGACAGAAATCCTTATGATCCAAACAAATCTGAGGGAAGAATACTGGAAGTTGAAAATCAAAAGATATACCCTTATACTGATATGTTACTACACGATATGGGCCCAGATCTGGCTGACGGAAGAAAAGACTTTGATGCACATGGCAATGAGTGGAAAACAAGACCACTTTGGGGCATAGGGCGAACACATAGAGCAAACCCAGCTGCTGGTTTCTTGCACGATGGAAGAGCTAGAACCATAGAGGAGGCTATTATTTGGCATGGTGGAGAGTCAGAGGCTATCAAGGTTCACTTCATGAAGCTCTCAAAAGAAAATAGAGAAGCATTGGTTAAGTTTGTAGAAAGCCTATAACGATTATAATTATTAAAAATATAAAAAGGGTAGAAATGTTTAAAAAAGCAAAGATTGCCCTAGCATCCATGGTGTTGCTAGGGAGTAGCAGTTATGCACTAGAGGTAGATAGTCTACAGATATTTGGTTATGGAAATATCAACTTCAGTAACTACGACTATTTGGAAAACTACCAATCTGACCCAGAGCGAAGATCCAAAGTAGATATGGAGAGATTTGTACTCATCACAAGATATATGTTTGATGAAAATATCACGCTTATAGCTGAGATAGAGTACGAGCATGGTGGGACTGGTTCAGCTATGGAGTATGACAGACTAGAGGAGTTTGGTGAGTTTGAGACAGAGATAGAAAAGGGTGGAGAGATAGTCATAGAAGAGCTAAATGTGGATATCAAGTACAAGCCAGAACTGAACTTCAGGGTAGGTCATATGCTTGTTGGCATGGGCATGTTGACTGCCAGACACCTACCGTTCTTGCACCACTCAGTATATAGAAACAGATCGGAGTCTAGGATTATCCCATCTACTTGGCATGAAACAGGAGTAGAGGCGTATGGAACATTTGCTGAAAATTTCCACTACCAGGCACAGCTACTCACAGGTCTCAATTCTGAACTTTTTGACTCATATGGATGGATCAAAAATGGTATGCAAAAAAGATTTGAGCATGTCAACGCTGATGACTTGGCAGGTGTGATTAGGCTAAGTTATGGCGATCTCATAGGTGACCAGATAGGAATATCCTATTATCAAGGAAACTCAGGCGGAAACAGAAACAAAGACAACAGAGATATAGAAGGTACGGTGCAGATAGTCTCTGTGCATGGCGTATTTTCTTATGAGAACTTTACTGCTAGAGGTCTATATATGTGGGGTACGCTATCAGACAGCGCAGAGATCACAAGAGCAAATTATAATCTACCAAAAACAATAAGAGCCAAAAACCATTCTGTAGCAAAAGAGGCTGTAGCATACTTTGCAGAAGTTGGATATAACTTCGGTCCTGCATTTGGCATGGATAATGCTCTGACTCTTTGGGGTAGATATGATTTTTCTGACACCATGTATAAGGTTGAGACAGGCGTGATCAAAAAAGACAGATATGAGCAGACAACCATATCTGCAGGAATCAACTATCAAATAAGTGAAAATGTCATGATAAAAACAGAATATGAAAAAACTTCATTTGGTATAGATGTTCCTGATATGGAATCATATACTGCTAGCTTAGCGTTTCAGTTTTAGCCAAAAGATAAAACATGGAACCTACATTTATTATAGCATTTAGAGAGGGTCTAGAGGCCTTCTTGATACTTGGTATTATATTGGCATTTTTGCAAAAGACTGACTTGGGTCACTTCAAAAAGTATGCTTGGTGGGGCTTTTATCTGGGAATTGTAGCCTCCATAGTGTTGGGTGTTATACTCACTATAGTTATAGATGGCTTTGAAAGCGAAGACCTACAATACAATATATCGCTCATAGTGCTGTTTATCGCCATTGTACTGCTCACATATGTGGTGTTTTGGATGCAACACAACTCAGATATCTCCAATATGCAAAACAAGATAGAGCTATCAGCAAATAAAAAGTGGGTTGCTTTTCTTATCGTCTTTACAGCAATTCTGAGAGAAGGACTGGAGACTGTACTGTTTACTTTTGCATTGATGATGGATGGCGAAATTACTCTAAATGATGCCCTGATAGGACTAAGTGCTGGATTTGTTGTCTCAGCTATTATTATCTGGATACTTTTTAAAACATCCATCAAGCTACCGCTAAAAAAGTTTTTTCAGTACAGTTCATATCTGATATTGATTATCGTAGCAGGACTAACATCTATGCTTATCAAAGGTCTGCAGGCATATGAGTATCTACCAACATACATGGCTCCACTCTATGATAGCTCTTGGCTACTAGCTAACGACTCTAGTATGGGTAAGTTTCTAGGTATTCTGATGGGTTACGATGCTATGCCGTCACTACTACAAGCTCTTAGTTGGGTGGGCTATCTGGTATTTGTTGGAATTCTACTATTTATAAAAGGAAAAAAACATGCGTAAAGTTATTCTTTCATTGATCTTGTTTACAGTTACACTCTTCTCTTGCCCATTTGATGAGGCTGGGGTAGATATGACGGTTTTATGGCATAAGAACATATATGGCTCAGCAAAATCAGGAAATTTTAATAAAGCAGAAAAACAGATCATACAAAACAAAAAGCTCTACAAATACTTTGGTAGCTCAGTTTATAATGGATTGATAGCTGCTGCAAAATCAAAAAACAAAGCACGAATCAAGCAGATACTTGACGGAACACTTAAATCAGAAGTCAAAGAATATTTAGGCCAAGCAGAAAGAAGTTTCAGCAAATACCAACAAGCCAGACTACATGTAGTCAAAGCCAAAAGACATTTGAGAGCCCTCACAAGAAGTAGGCAGTCAATGGGGTATATAAAAAAAATACTCAAATCTCTTGGCAATCCAGGCTTGTCAGGTCTAGGTAAAAGACCTGCCAACAAAGCAGAGTTTAAAAAATATAAATCGCTTCTTCTTAGATCTATATAATGCCAAACAAACTAGCTTGTGCATCAACAAAACTTAAGACCAGCAAAACTATTTACTGGCACAAATAGCAGATGAAAGCTAGAGGATATTTGACTATAAGTGTTATTGTTATATTTGTTATTTTGTTGCCTATATTTTCTATATTAGTATATTCTTTTGGCGGGGACAGTGATACTCTTCGTCATTTGCTAGATACCGTACTGTGGGGCTATGTTTACAATACGCTTAAGCTCATACTGTATGTCTCGATTCTCTCATTGGTCTTTGGCATCTCTGCGGCATACATAACCACATTTTATAGCTTTAGATTTGACAAAACTATTTCTATACTTTTGGCTATGCCTTTTGTTATACCTACTTATATTATGGGTTACATATATAGTGATATCTTTGGTTTTTATGGCCCAGTGCATATGTTGCTAAAAGACTTAGGCTTGCCCACTAAAAGCTATTTTGATGTACTTCACTTCAACACTATTGTTGTGATACTTTCTTTAGTGTTGTATCCTTATATATATCTCATCGTAAAGTCATCATTTTTGAAAAATAGTACAGCCTTGTTGTATCCTGCTCTTTCATTGGGGAAAAATAGATATCAACTTTTCTGGAAAGTCATACTCCCTCTTTCTAGACCAGCAATTGCGGGTAGCTTGGCTTTGGTAGTAATGGAGGTCGTCAATGAGTATGGTGCAGTGGCATACTATGGAGTTGATACACTTAGTACAGCGATATTTAGCTCATGGTTTGGACTAAATGACCCCAAGAGCGCGGCATTTTTAAGCATCATTGCCATGAGTATCATTCTTGTACTACTAGCAGTGGAGAAGCTTAGTCGAGGTGGGAGTAGCTATAGGAGCGAGCCTATATCCAAAGAACTCGTAAAAGACGAACTGAAGGGCATACCCAAAGTGTTGGCATATGTCTTTTTGTTTATACCAATATTTTTTGGATTTGTACTTCCGTTTATTTGGATTGTTATTTACTCGTTTAAATACGCTACACAGATGATTGATGATGAGTTTTTATCTGCTATTGTCAATAGCTTTGTCTCTGCTTCTGTCTCTGCACTTATTATTATTATGCTTTCATTCTTTATATCGTACAGTATCAGGATTTCAGGCTCAAAACAGGCTCCATATTTATCCAGAGTGGCAAGTATGGGATATGCGATTCCAGGTGTGGTCATAGGCGTAGGGGTATTGACACTTTTTGGCGGTCTTGATAGTTTTTTGATAGAACTTCTGAGCCTAGATGGCTTGCTGATCAGTGGTACTGTTGTAGCTCTGATATTTGGATACAGTGTGAGATTTTTGGCAGTAGGGATTAGTACGATAGAGGGTAGCTATGACAAGGTCAGTATAAATATCAACAAGGCATCTAGAAACCTCGGGTTTGGATTTTGGAAAACACTTTGGAGCGTCGAGTTTCCAATCATGAAAAAAACACTTTTGTTTGGCTTTTTGCTAGTATTTGTAGATGTGATCAAGGAGTTGCCGCTCACACTTGTAGTCAGACCCTTCAATTATGAAACACTCGCTACAAAAACTTATGACTATGCAGACAATACAATGGTACAGGAGAGTGCTATTTATGCACTGATAATAGTACTACTCTGTTTTATCCCCATGATAATCAGCAACAAAGGAGACTAAGGATGCTTAGTATAAAAAATATCTCAAAAAGCTTTGCAGACAAAAAAGTGCTTGAAAATATTAGTATGAATATAAACAAGGGAGAGATTGTCTCCTTGCTAGGTAAAAGTGGTAGTGGCAAAAGTACACTGCTTAATATTATTGCAGGTTTTGAGGTGTCTGATTCTGGTAGCTGTGTATACGCAGAGCAGACAATATTTGACAATAAGCATTTTGTAGAGCCACAAAATAGAAATATAGGTTTTGTATTTCAAAACTACGCATTGTTCCCGCATCTAAGTGTAGCCAAGAATATAACATTTGGCATCAGCAATAGAGACAAAGAGTATCAAAAACATAAAGCCTCAGAGTTGTTAGAGCTGATAGGAATGAAAGAGATGGGAGCAAAATACCCCCATCAGCTGAGTGGTGGGCAGCAACAGAGGGTTGCAATAGCTAGAGTATTGGCAAGACAGAGTGACTTGATACTTTTTGATGAACCATTTTCCAGTATAGATACAGAGCTAAAGTTAGCCTTGATAGAAGAGATAACACACATAGTCAGATCACAAAACAAAACAGCTATATTTGTAACGCACTGCCCGAGAGAAGCACTTTTCATAAGTGATAAAATCGCATACATAGAAAATGGCACCTTGGCTCAGTATGATGAACCCAAAGAGCTCGTAAGCTCTCCAAGTTGCATGAGTATAACAAACCTTTTTGGCAAAAACAGCTTTATGTTCAAAGAACACAAAATAGCAAGATAATTCGGGATGATTATAAAATGACAACGGTTGTCACTATAATAGATATTAAAGCTTAGTTTTAATATCATTATCAATATTGAATATCAATATATAATCTATTGTTATTCAATAAATAAAATTTTAGTAATCAGGAGAAAAAATGATTAAAAAGATAAGTATAGCAGCACTATTGCTGACAGGTTCATTGATGGCAGCAGGAGAGGTGAATATCTATTCTACTAGACATTATGATGCGGATAAAAATCTCTATAAGATGTTTACAGAAAAAACTGGTATTGCAGTTAATGTAGTCAAAGCAAAACCTAAAGCACTCATAAAGAGACTTGAAACTGAAGGTGCAAATACTAAGGCTGATCTTTTTATCACAGCTGATGCTGGAAATCTTGTGAATGCTCAGAAAAAAGGACTTCTTCAGCCTGTAAAGTCTAAAAAGATAGAAGAAGCCATACCTGAAACATTAAGACAAAAAGATGGCTATTGGGTCGCACTTACACAAAGAGCTAGGATTATTGCCTACAATAAAGAGAAGGTGAAGCCAGAAGATCTAAGCACTTATGAAGACCTTACAGATAAAAAATGGAAAGGGAGAATAACTATTAGAAAATCTAGCAATATTTATAATCAGTCACTTTTGGCATCTTTTATTGCCACAAAAGGCCCCGAAAAAGCAAAAATGTGGGCAAAAGGCATAGTGGATAATATGTCAAGAAAGCCAAGAGGCAACGATAGAGACCAGATGAAAGCAGTTGCAGCTGGTGTGGGTGATATCGCTGTTGTTAACACATATTATGTGGGAAAACTTCTTAACTCCAAGAAGCCTTATGAAGTAGAGGTTGGCAAACTGATGGGTGTATTCTTCCCTAAAGATACGCATGTCAATATATCTGGTGTGGCGATGACAAAAAATGCTAAAAACAAGGATAATGCTGTCAAGCTAATGGAGTACCTAGTAAGCCCAGATGCTCAAAAGGTATTTGCCAGTGCAAACTATGAGTATCCAGCTAACCCAAAAGTAGAGGCATCAGATCTTCTTAAGTCTTGGGGCACTTTTGAGCCAATGGTTGTTTCTTTAGAGGCATATGGTGAGAAAAATGAAGAAGCAGTTAAGATCATGAACGAAGTAGAGTGGAAATAATAAGTCTAACAACTACAGTACGCCTATACTTTTGGCTGCTGTAGTATCATATATTTTTATCCGTCCCAATAAAATCATAGCACTATACTCCCACAGCCAATAATAATGACCAATATCAATAAATTTAATATAAAAAATGGCTAAAATACACTTGATAGATAAATAAAAATAGGAGATTGACATGTTTAAGAAAATAGTAATAATATCTATGCTGATATTTTCAGTAGGTGTAAATGCACAAGAAAAGCTTGAAAAATTGGTACTTAGTGGTCCAGTGGCATCTGTGTCGCATCCGCTGATTCATATGATTGAGTCGGGGGCGTTAAATGATGTAGCCAAAAAAGTGGAGTTTAGACTATGGAAGAACCCTGATGAGCTTAGAGCTATTACGCTTAAAGGAGGTGCAGATTTTATAGCAGTCCCTAGCAATGTAGGGGCTAACTTGCACAACAAGGGTGTGAAGATAAAGCTACTCAATATATCTGTTTGGGGAATATTGGGCATGATGACTAGAGATGAAAGTCTGAAAACTTTGGCAGACTTCAAGGGCAAGGAGATAGCTATGCCTTTTCGTGCAGATATGCCAGATATCCTTTTTGAAGAGATCGTTAGGGCTCAGGGCATGGATCCCAAAAAGGACTTCAAGATACAATATATGAACTCACCTGCAGATGCTATGCAGATGCTGATTATGCGTAGGGTAGACCATGCTCTTTTGGCAGAGCCAGCCATATCTATAGCACTACGAAAAACCAATTCTTTTCCTCTGAAGCTGATTGCTCCTGATTTGTACAGAAGTGCCAACCTCCAGAAAGAGTGGGGAAAGGTATTTAAAACAGAGCCTAAAATACCTCAGGCAGGCATGGCTGTATTGGGAGATATGATTACAAAAGATAAGATTGTTAAGAGATTTAACGAAGAGTACAAAAAATCTTTGAAATGGTACATGGAAAACCCGCAAAAGGCTGGCGAAATGATAGTCAAGTATATTCCTATGCTTGATGCTGATGGTGTGGCGGACAGTATCCCGTATGTCCAGCTTGATATAGTAGATGCAAAAAATGCCAAAAAGGATTTAGAGTTTTTTTACAGCATACTTAAAAAAAGCAACCCAAAAACAATAGGAGGCAAGCTTCCTGTAGATAGCTTTTATTACTAGATTGTGTAAATTATGATTGATATCAATATTATTCTATAAATTATACACTATACTTAGACCAATAAAACTATTGGAGTTAGGTTGAACTTTATAATAAAAACACTGAGAGATTTTCCAGCGTACTTGTGGAGTGGATGGGGGGCTTTGGCAAGTATTTTTCTCTTTATCGCACTATGGGATGTAGGTAATCAGGTCTATGGCGACCTAGTATTGCCTTCTCCTCTAGATACATTCAAGACACTGGTTTTACTTTTTGATGATCAAGAATTTATCAAAAACCTTCTTATCACACTTAAAAGAGCGGTCACTAGTTTTTCTTTTTCTTTACTTGTAGGAACTTTTTTGGGTTTACTGGCGGGCTTTTTTGTCACTGCTTCTATCGTGAGCCGTCCCATTATTACTATACTTATGGGTATGCCTCCTATTGCATGGATAGTGTTGGCGATGATATGGTTTGGGATGGGAGATCTGACTGTCGAGTTTGTTGTTATAGTTGCATCAATGCCGATAATATTTGTAGGTGCACTACAGGGAACCCGTACGCTAGAGAGTGGCTTTGAAGAGATGGCAGATATATTCAAGGTACCGTTTTTTATGAAATTCTTAGATGTCTATCTGCCTCATATCTTCTCTTATGTATTTCCTGCATGGGTAGCAGCACTTGGCATGGCATGGAAGGTGGTCATAATGGCAGAGCTTCTTGCCACAAACGACGGGCTTGGTGCCGCCTTGGCCATCTCTCGCAGTCATCTCGATACGCCTACTGCATTGGCGATAGTTACTGTACTGATAGGACTGTTGATGATAGCTGAATATATCTTTCTAGAACCCATCAAGAGGGAGGTTGAGAAATGGCGAGATTAAAGGTAGAAGATCTCAGTTTCTCTTTCGGTTATGATACAATACTAGAAAAAATCAATTTTGAGATCAACGAGTCAGAGGTAGTGTCTATAGTTGGACCAAGTGGCGGAGGTAAAACTACACTGCTTAGATTATGTGCAGGGCTACTTGATAGACAAGAAGGTAAGATAGAAAATAGTTTTGAGACGCAATCTATAGCCTTTCAGGATCCAAGGCTACTTCCTTGGAAAGACACAATAGAAAATATCGCCTTTGGGCTCAAGGCGATGGGTGTGCCAAGAGTAAAACGCAATGAGAGAGCCAAAGAGATTGCCCTAAAGTTTGAGCTAGAAGAGAAAGATTTTGATAAATTCCCAAAAGAGTTGAGCGGAGGTATGCAACAAAGAGTATCGTTTGCTAGAGCCTTGGTGACCAAGCCAAAGTTATTGTTTTTGGATGAGCCTTTTTCAGCATTGGATATCGGATTAAAAATGGAGCTTCAAAACCATGTCATGGATCTCATAGCAAAAAAGGAGATTACAATCTTTTTTATCACTCATGACATAATGGAGGCTATAAGACTTAGCGACAAGGTATTGCTTTTAGCACCAGACCCTGGACGAATAATCAAAATATTCGACTTTGATTTGCCACAAAATCAGAGAGACAATGAGTATGTATATAGTCAAACGACCAAGCTGCTAAGTGACAGAGAGATCATAGAGACATTTGAATTGGAGTTTAGGTAATGGCAGCAACAAAACATTATGAATCGTACCCAGAGGGCGATATCCCAATTTATCTTGCTTACGGCTTTCGTCCTGCATTTTTATTGATGGCTCCATATATGGTACTGACCATACTGCTTTGGGGCTTATACTATAGTGGCTATATCGCTTTGCCGTTTATTGGCGATACCATAAGTTGGCATATCTATGAGATGCTGTACGGTGTAGGCTTCTTGGGTATGGCCGCTTTTATCTTCACAGGAGCACCAGAACTTTTCCCAGGTACAGTTCCTATAGTTGGTAAAACATTGAGAAATATTATGCTTTTATGGATAGCAGGAAGAGTGGCTTTTTGGTTTATGGAGTTTTTGACTCCATATCCTGCTGCTATAGTCAATATTGTGCTGTTTGCATGGCTTACTCTATTGGTATACAAGCCGATTTTTTATGATCCTGCCAAAAGGCATGTGAGTATTGCTTATTCGTTTGTGGTAGTGCAGATTATACAGATATGGTTTTATCTGAGCGTAGCAGGCATCGTCAAGACGACAACTCTAGAGATACTCAAGATTGCATTAGTAGCATTTTTAGTCATGATACTTCTGGCAATAAGGAGAGTCAACATAGAAGCAGTCAATGAGATACTGGAACTAGAAGGTAAAAATGAAGAGA
>JAAXPZ010000061.1 GCA_012329065.1 Sulfurovum sp.
CCTCTAAGATTTGTAGCAGAAGAACTTGGTGTTAACGTAAAATGGAATGGAGAAACACGAACAAGTAGAAGGGGTTGTAGAGGATATAGGCATGCGTACTACCAAGATCCGAACATTTGAAAAATCCCTCATAACTATGCCAAATCAGGTAGTCGCAAACTCTCCTATAGAAAACTTCTCACGCAGAGGGATAAGAAGGATTAAGATGACCATCGGTATCACTTATGATACTTCTGAAGCACAGATCACTAAAATCATAAGTGAGATACAATATCTACTATATAACCATGAATATATAACAAATGAAGAGACTCTCATGGTCAACTTCAACTCTTTTGGTGATAGCTCTTTGAATATATTTATCTACTGTTTTACAAAAACCTCCAACTGGAAAACCTACATGGATATCAAAGAAGAAGTCAGCCTAAGTATCATGCAAATCATAGAAAACAACAATTCTAGCTTTGCATTTCCATCACAAAGCTTATACATTGAAAGTACTCCAGAAAATTTAGGTTAACATAAAAGACAGTAAGACTATATCTCTTTTCTGATTCTCGATAGTGATTCTGGAGTAATACCCAAATAAGAAGCGATATGATACTGTGGCACCTGCTTGATAAGATTTGCCATAGTGTGTACAAGGTGCATATATCTCTCCTTTGCACTTTTTGCCAATAATGAGTTATAGTATCTATCCATATCTATATACCCAAAGCCCATAAAAACACGCCCTATTCGTTCAAATGTCTTTGATCTATCAAATAATTTTTCGAGATCCTGTTTTGAAAATATAGAAGCCTCAGAGTCTTCAAGCACCTCAAACCCTCTCATGGACGGCTCTTGCAATATAATACTGCTTAGGTCGATAGCAAATAGATTTGATATACTTGACTCTTTTGTATTAAAAAAGAACTGTCGCGTAAACTCTTTTCCTTTATCATTTATAATATAAGATCTCATAATCCCATGATTGATATATATGAAATGTGTCCATATATTATCTTTATAGTGAATCTGTTCACCTTTTTTATATTTTCGTATCTCTATTATAGATTTGAGCATTTTCTTCTCATCATCATTAATTTTTACCTGACTATCGAAAAAATCTTCTATTGTTTTCATATAAATCCTTTCAAGAATTTAGCTTAGTTCTCAATGGCATGTTATCATTTTGTCATTCTTCTACAATATTACCATAAATCAATGACAAATATTTTGATACTTGATATTATTGACAAATATTACAAAAAGGACATGAAATGAAACTAATTACACTAGCCCTATCTGTAGCTATTGCTTTTATTATCGGTTGTGGCGGAGGTAGTGGCGGAGAGCACAATTTAAGTAATAGCGATCCAGCAAACAACTCACACGCTGCCAAACTAACACCCCCTGAAGGATTTAAGATGATATATATGCACATGGTATATGGCATTCAAGCAGGAGGTCTATTTGGTCTAACTGATGAAATTGTTGCATTATTTGATGATGGCACATATACTTATGATTTGGCAAATCTTTATTCTAAGGGAAAAGAATACTCAAAAGCAAACAAACCTAAACGGTGGGGACAGTGGCGTTTCGACGCCCAAAATAAATTTGAGATTAAAGAGCATGATGACAGTGATTACGATACAGCTATCTCCTCTGCTGTTGCAGATTCTGGTAGTATAGACCAAAGACTTAACGGATGTGCAAGCTCGATACGCAGTTCTGATGGTTTAGGACTGGGACCGCTTGTGGGCAATGTTAGACAATTTTGCTTTTTACCTGATGGTCGTTACGCACACAGCTCTACATCTTTTGGAAGTAGTACAGATGTTATTATAGGCTCTTCAGATGAAAGATCTGGCACCTATCGTATAGATAAATATATGATAGAATTTAAGCCGTATGGCGGAGAAGTACAGCAGGCTGCTTTTGCCTTTTTAGCTGATGACAAAAGCCATATTACTATTAACGGTGTTAGATTTATAAATAGTAATGATCTTGACCTCAGTGCTTCTGCAAATGACCTACCATTTAACGGAATGCAGGCAGATCCAACACTTGATAGTAACGATTCAACTTCACTTATTATAAAGATTCATATTTTACAAAAAGTACCTGCATTAGTATGTACATCACAATTATTTGTGAGTAAACTCAAAGAACAAGGATATGATATTATTGGGACACAAGAGCTTGGTGGTGATGTAGATTGCACATACTATAGCACAAGCAGTTGTAACCTAGAAGTCTATAGTGGAGAAAATCCAGGTGCTAATAGTTGTATTATAAAGTATAAATAGTATTATAAAATTATTCATTGCCACACCAAGTAAGTAGCTAAACTGTGCTATAATTTCTTCAATTTTAGAAGAAAGAATTATATATGCAAGAACTTAGAAAAGTAGCGATACTCGGTCGTCCTAATGTGGGCAAAAGCTCTCTTTTTAACCGTTTGGCTAGACAAAGGGATGCCATCACTTCTCATGTTAGTGGCACTACAAGGGATATAAAAAAACGAATAGTCACTATATCTGAAAATAGAGATTTTGAAGTCTTAGACACTGGCGGTATAGACTACACGAGCGAATTATTTTCAAAAGTAGCAGAGTTTGCACTAAAAGCTGCAAAAGAAGCTGATGTCATCATCTATATGGTTGATGGCAAAAGCATACCTCAAGAAGAAGATAGAGCACTTTTCTATAAGCTTCAAGAGCTCAATAAGCCTCTGGCACTTATAGTGAATAAAATCGACAATGAGAAAGAAGAGGAGCGTTACTGGGAGTTTCTAGAGTTTGGAGCTGACAGGACTTTCCCATTATCTGTAAGTCACAACAGATATTTCAACGACTTTTATGCATGGCTGGAGGAGTATATTCCAGCCAAAGAAGAGCCAAAGACTAAGCTAAAGAAGGATGAAGAAGATAGCGAAATCTCTCTGGAGGATTTTTTAGAGCTAGACAGTCTTGAAGCAAAAATTGAAGAAAAGAAATTAAAAGTTGCCATCATCGGTCGGGTCAATACAGGCAAAAGCTCTATACTCAACGCGTTGCTTGGCAAAGAGCGATCTGTCGTTAGTGATATAGCTGGAACTACCATAGACCCTATCGATGAGACGATCACTCATGCAGAACATGAAATCACCTTTGTAGACACTGCTGGTATCAGACGCAGAGGCAAAATACTCGGGATCGAAAAGCATGCTCTAGGTCGCACTGAAGCCATGCTAGAAGAAGCAGATATCGCCTTATTGATACTTGATGCATCTAAAAAAATATTTGAACTGGATGAACGAATCGCTGGAATCACAGAGAAGTTCAGACTTGGTACTATCATAGTACTAAACAAGTGGGATGCAAGAGGTGATAAAAGTTATGAAGATGCTGTTCAAGAAGTTAGAGATGAGCTTAAATTTCTACACTTTGCCCCTGTATTAACCGTATCAGCGTTGACAGGACAACGAGTGCATCGCCTACTAGATGAAGTTGTGGACATATACCAAAGATACTCTCAGAGAATATCAACCAGCAAACTAAACGAAGCATTACAAAGAGCGATGCGTCGTCATCATGTCCCTAGCCACAATGGGGCCGTAGTCAAGATCAAGTTCGCAACCCAATACGAAACCAAACCACCAAAAATAGCCCTAATAGTCAACAAACCAAACTTTTTACACTTCAGTTATAAGCGTTATCTAGCAAATGCTTTCAGAGAAGC
Organism: Sulfurovum sp.; assembly: GCA_012329065.1. Taxonomy (GTDB): domain Bacteria; phylum Campylobacterota; class Campylobacteria; order Campylobacterales; family Sulfurovaceae; genus JAAXPZ01. The sequence continues at coordinate 3,709 of JAAXPZ010000061.1, forward strand.
ATTTGATTTTGAGGGTGTGCCACTGGATATCACTGCTCGCAAACGAGGAGAGAGGATAGATGAGTAAACTTAAGCTTAAAAATACCTACTTGAATTAGAGGTAAATCCTCTTTTTGCTATAATGCCACAAAAATTCAGCAGGAAACACTATGCGCGTACTCAACGGACTTCAATCATCTGGCAGTCTACATATAGGGAACTATTTTGGGGCTATCAAGCCTATGCTAGAGCTCCAAGACAGCAACGATATGTTTATGTTTATCGCCAACTATCATGCCCTCACCTCTCTTAAGGACTCAAAAGCTCTCAAAGCCAACACTATAGATGCAGCGATTACTTTTCTATCGCTGGGACTAGATCCTGACAAGAGTACATTCTGGGCACAGAGTGATGTCAAAGAAGTACTTGAACTATATTGGATACTCTCCGCCTATACACCTACGGGACTACTGGAGAGAGCCACTAGCTACAAAGACAAAGTCACTAAAGGTATAGGGGCAAACCATGCCCTATTCTCCTATCCAGTGCTTATGGCAGCGGATATACTTCTGTATGATTCACAAGTGGTGCCAGTGGGCAAAGATCAGATACAACATGTAGAGATGGCTAGAGATATCGCTATCAAGTTTAACAACGAACATGGAGAAATATTTGTCATACCAGAACATAAAGTTGATGAAAATGTAGCTACTGTGCCAGGCATAGACGGTGCCAAGATGAGCAAAAGCTACAGCAATGATATCAAGATATTTATGGATGAAAAGCCTCTACAAAAACTCTGCAACAAAGTTGTCACTGATTCCACACCTATGGGCGAAGCACTGGATTGGAAGAGTTGCAATGTCTATGCACTGGCATCTCTATTTTTGAATGAGAGCAAAAGGCTTGAACTTCAAGATCGTTACAAAAGCACTAATGAGGGTTATGGTCACTTCAAAAAATACCTCAAAGAGCTTATCTGGGATGAGTTTTTTGAGGCTAGAGAAAAGAGAGCTTACTATCTTAATAATCAGGATAAAGTGAGAGAGATACTTTATACAGGTGCAGAAAAAGCTAGTAAAATAGCTTCAGTAAAAATGGAGATAATTCGTGATGCAGTGGGGATAATCTAGGATTACGCCCCTTCATTCATAATAGAGAGGAACTCGTCATTGTTCTTGGTTTTATTCATCTTAGTGAAGAGAAATTTGAGCCCTTCTATCTCTTCCATATTCTGCATAGCATTTCTTAATGCCCATACTTTTTGCAGGGTTTCAGGCGTGACCAATAGCTCTTCTTTTCTCGTACCAGACTTAGTCACATCCATCGCTGGGTATATTCTACGGTCTGCTATGTGACGATTGAGTACTATTTCTGAGTTTCCTGTACCTTTAAACTCCTCAAAAATCACTTCATCCATGCGACTGCCAGTCTCAATCAAAGCCGTGGAAACAATAGTTAATGATCCGCCAAACTCAATATTTCTAGCAGCACCAAAAAATCTCTTTGGCTTATGTAAAGCATTTGCATCTACACCACCCGAAAGTACTTTTCCTGAACTTGGAGTAACTGTATTGTACGCACGGGCTAGTCTCGTGATAGAATCTAGCAAAATCACAACATCTTTGCCCAGCTCCACACGCCGCTTTGCCTTCTCTATCACCATCTCAGCTGTTCTGACATGATTTTGTGCAGGCAGGTCAAAAGTAGAAGCATATACTTCTCCTTTAACTGAGCGTTGCATATCGGTTACCTCTTCTGGTCTCTCATCAACAAGCAGTACCATGAGACTAGCATCTGGATTGTTGGCAGTTATGCCATGTGCTATCTCTTTTAGTAGTTCGGTTTTACCAGTGCGAGGTGGTGCAACTATCAAAGCTCTCTGTCCTTTTCCTATAGGAGAAAAAAGGTCTATTACTCTGCCTGTAAGCCTGATTGGATCGTACTCTAAAATGAGCTGATCTTGAGGATAAAGTGGTGTGAGGTTATCAAAAAGTGGTCTCTTCTTGGACTCTTCAGGCGGAAGATAATTGATCGCCTCGATTTTGAGAAGAGCATAATACTTCTCTTGATCTTTTGGGGATCTCACTTGTCCTGTGACAATATCTCCATTTCTAAGTGCAAATCGCTTGATTTGGGTGGAGCTAACATAAGTATCATTACTGGAATTTGCAAAATTACCATCTTCGGAACGCAAAAAACCATAACCATCATGCATCACTTCGAGTATGCCAGTAAAAAGGATATACCCACCCTGAGATACCTGGTTTTTAAGTATCTCAAAGATAAGATCTTTTCTTTGAAATTCATTGGGATTTTCTACATTTAGTTTAATTGCTATCTCTAGTAATTCGCTTAGTGGCTTCTGCTGAAGCGTCTCTACCTTATAGCCAGATACAGGGGTATGTGTTCTGCTATGTTTTTTAGTATTTCTATTACCATTGTTGCTGGCAGGCTTTTTTCTGTTGTGGTCGCTCATGAGTCCTCTTGAAAATTGGGGAAGTTTTGGATAAGTTTGCAAAGTTGTATATATTTCAATCTGCAGTGACTGCATTATAGTTCTTTTTTACTTAAGTCCAAATTACAATAAGTCCGCCAATGCAATATACATAAGATATGGATATATAGATACGCCTATTAAATAATACCAAAATGGTGTTTTGCTCTCAAGTATCTCCAGCAATCCATCATCAATGTCCTGCTTTACGAATATTTGTTCCATCAAGTATATTTTGGTTAATACATCAAAACTTTTGAGTACCAGTATTGCTAGCAATGCCCAACTGAGTAAATTAAACGCCAATGATATATAAAGTGTATACAAATAGCCAATATGCATAAAAAGTAGAAAAAATATTGATTTATTATAAAAAAAGTAGCTCTTGGCTAGAGAGCCCAAAAGTGTGTCTGATCTCTGCCAATAAGCTTCGAGAAACTCCAGCACTACAAAAAGTGCGATAATCTGCAACATAGCTACACTAAAACCGCTTTACAAGGTCATCAAATATCTCATATAACTTCTCAACCTCAGTAATACTTGTGCACTCGTTGGGCGCATGAATAGTATCATTAATAACGCCAAACTCAACAACAGCAATACCATACTGACCCATAAACCTAGCATCGCTAGTACCTCCAGCTGTAGAGAGTTTACTTTCTTCGCCCAAAATATTTTTTATGCTTTCTCTAGTCTTTTGAACGATCTTGGAGTCATGTTTGGTAACAAAAGGATAAGATCCCTGATCTAGTCTGAGCTCATAATCTAAGTCATCTAACACTTTGTCGATATGAGCCTTGACATCTTCCTTTGTAGTTTTGGTAGAATTTCGTACATTGAACATGATTTTCAGGCTACTTGGTGTGACATTTGTCACCTCCATACCTCCACGAATATCTGTTATTACCATCTGGCTAGGTGCAAAATTATTATCACCATTATCCAAATCTACTCCTGCAATCTGATCTAAAACTACAGCGATCTGATGAACAGGATTGATAGCTTTCTCTGGGTATGCCGCATGTCCTTGTCTGCCTTTTATGGAAAGATAGCCATTAATAGAGCCTCTTCGTCCTATCTTGATAGCATCACCAAAAACCCTCTCACAAGTAGGCTCTGCCACTACACAGTAGTCTGGTAGCAGATCGATCTTTTTGAGATGCTTTAGCATGATTTGTGTACCATATATTGCATCCCCCTCCTCATCGGAGGTCAGAAGAACAGATAGTGTTCCTCCAAAAGACTTCTGCATTTTTAATGTTTGGACAAAAGCTGCTACACCGCTCTTCATATCCTGTGCACCTCTAGCATATATCTTGCCATCACTAATCATGGGGTCAAAAGGGTTACTATGCCACCCTTCTCCAGCAGGCACAACATCTACATGTCCTGCGAAACACAAATGATCCCCGTCAGCAAATTTTTTATATAAAAAAAGATTTTTTACACCACCTTCATTTACATATATTGCCTCGTATCCAGCAAGATACTTCTCTATCATCTGCATCAAACCGCCATCTTCTGGTGTAACAGATTCCACAGCTAGTATTTTAATAAAAAAATCAACAACATTCATCTTTGGAGCTATCCTTAATAAAGTTTTAACTATAATTATAGCTATTATACTTAAGTATTCTCCAAATAAAGGTTATAGGTATGCATATTGACCATACTATTTTAGAAAAACTTGAAAAACTCTCTCACTTACAAGTAGCTGAGAGTAAAAAAACAGAGATTATCAAACAGCTATCAGAGATAGTCAACTACATAGAAAATCTAAATGAACTTGACACAGATCATTTAGACGCTTCTTTTTCTACACTAGAGGGTGGTACCCCTATGAGAGATGACATCGTAGCAACGAGTCCTAAGGTCGGCAAAAACATACTATCACATGCTCCTAGACATGAAGATGGCTTTTTTGTAGTCCCTGCTATTATAGAATAATAAAAAGGAAATAAGTATGTCAACAGGATCTAATATAAAAAAGCTTCTCCAGAGTGTTGTTGTGCATAAAGCATCAGATTTGCACCTCATCAGCAAAAGTGAGCCTCAACTAAGACTCGATGGTGCATTAAAGCCTATAAATTTACCTATACTTACTGGTACAGACATAGAGGATATGTGCTATTCTCTCATCACTGAGAAGCAAAAAAAGCATTTTGAAGAACATTTTGAGCTTGACTTTGCCGTTGAACTTGAAGGTATAGGAAGATTTAGGGCAAACTTCTACAAAACGCTTGGAGAAATGGCGGCAGCTTTTAGGGTTATCCCTATAGATGTACCTACCTTGGATGACTTGCATGCCCCAGCCGTATATAAAAAACTGATTAAAAGAGAAAAAGGCCTAATTTTAGTCACTGGTCCCACAGGCTCTGGTAAGTCAACTACACTAGCAGCTATGCTTAATGAGATCAACCTCACAGAATCCAAACATATCGTCACCGTAGAGGATCCTGTGGAATTTGTCCATAAAAACAAAAAATGTGTCTTTTCTCATAGAGGTGTTGGTGAAGATACGGAGTCATTTTCCATAGCACTCAAATACGCGATGCGTCAGGATCCAGATATCATTTTGATAGGTGAGATGAGAGACAAGGAGACGATTTCTGCCGCACTAACCGCTGCAGAGACAGGACACTTGGTATTTGGCACTCTACACACCTCTTCCTCTCCTGGAACGATCAACCGTATTATCGATGTTTTTTCAGGTGAAGAGCAACCACAAATTCGAGCCATGATTTCTTCCTCGCTAGTTGCAGTCATCGCTCAGGCACTACTACCCAAGAGTAAAAGTGGACGAGTCGCAGCCTCCGAAATATTAGTCACCAACCATGCTATTGCAAACCTCATCAGAGAAGATAAGGTTCATCAGATTTACTCTACCATGCAACTAGGACAAGAGGGAACTGGCATGCAGACACAGACACAGGCACTGTTGACATTTGTGAAAAATGGTGCAATTGACAAACATGTTGCTATGCAGTATGCCAACAAGCCAGAAGAATTGGCAAAAGCACTTCAGAGAATCTAAATGAACATAACATCGATAGGGCTCAATGCCATGGATATTATCATTATTGTTCTCATACTGCTTATGTCGTTCAAGGGTCTTATGAACGGATTTCTTCGTGAGATATTTGGATTTTTGGGACTAATTGGAGGGGTTTTTGTAGCCTCTAGAGTTGCTGATGATATCGCAAAATACATAGATATTCATATCTTCCACCTAGAAAACTTTGCACTACTCAAGCTCATAGGCTTCTTGTCTGTACTTGCTTTAATATGGGCAATTTCTGTATTTATAGGCAATATCATAGTTGGAGTCTCCAAGGACACACCTCACTCATTTATAGATAGACTATTTGGGTTTATCGTCGCAGGAATAAAATACTTCTTGATATTTGCATTGATTGTCTCTGCACTTTTTAGGAGCCCCCTAATTAAAGACAACATGACCAAAACAGTAGAAAACAGCAAACTATACCCTACGCTAGACAAAATTGGAGCAACCCTTATAAATCTATCACCAATAGGCAACCCTATAGAGATCAAAACAAAACAGAGATAATAACATGGTATTTGACAATCAATATGTACAAGAACGCATAAAAAAATTAGAAAAGCTACGAGAAGAAGGTATCAATCCATATCCTGCCAATGTTGAAAAAGGCATGCCGTCAGTTGAGTTTCTCAGTACCTTTACTTATGTTTATGAGCAAGATAGTAATGAGAAAAAAGATGATAGCGTCTCCGTCACTCTAACTGGACGCATCAAATTTGTTCGTATTATGGGCAAAGCAGCATTTGCCAAAATAGAGGACAATGATGGATTAGTGCAAATATATTACAATCGTGATGAATTGCCAGAAAACTACTACAACACTATAGTTAAAAAGCTTTTTGAGGTAGGTGATATTATCGAAGCTACTGGCTACCCCTTTGTCACGCAAACTGGAGAGCTTACTCTGCACTGCAAGCAGATGCGTATCATATCCAAGTCAATCTCCCCTCTTCCAGAAAAATTCCATGGACTAACAGATCATGAGACAAGATATCGCCAAAGATATCTTGATATGATAATGAATCCAGATATAAAAGATAGCTTTGTCATGAGATCAAAAATTGTATCACTTACTCGACGATTCTTTGAAGACAACGGTTTTTTAGAAGTAGAGACACCTATGCTACATCCTATCCCAGGTGGAGCAAATGCCAAGCCATTCATCACACACTTCAATGCCCTAAGTATAGACAACTACCTAAGAATTGCACCAGAGCTTTATCTAAAACGACTTGTAGTTGGTGGTATGGATGCTGTTTTTGAGATCAATAGAAACTTTAGAAATGAAGGCATGGATCACACACATAACCCTGAGTTTACTATGCTTGAATATTATTGGGCATATCACAACTTTAAAGATTTGATGAAGCTGACAGAAGACCTTTTTGATATGCTTAAAAAAGAGTTAGACTTATCAAATATCATCGAATATGGTGATCTTAAAATAGACTTATCTACTCCATTTAAAAAAATAAAATGGGAAGAAGCTCTAGTGGAGATAGCAGGAGTACCGCTTGAGGATATAAGAGACAAAGAGGCACTTATTATATTTTTAAATTCTCATGGTATAGAAGTGGATAGTACACTAAATCTAGCCAAAATACAAGAGGAGATTTTTGATAATTTTATAGAAGAACAATTAATCAACCCAACCTTTTTAACCCACTACCCAGTCGACATCAGTCCTCTTGCCAGAAGAAACGACGAAGATGATCAGATAGCAGATAGATTTGAGTTTTTTGTGGCTGGTAAAGAGATAGCAAATGGCTTTAACGAGCTAAATGATCCCATAGATCAACTCAATCGTTTCAAATCACAAGCATCTCAAAAAGACAGTGATGACGAGGCGATGCATATGGATCTAGACTATGTAAAGGCTCTGAGCTACGCTATGCCTCCAACCGCTGGACAGGGTATAGGCATAGATAGACTGGTAATGATACTAACCAACCAACACTCTATTAGAGATGTGCTACTCTTCCCAGCCATGAAGCCAGAAGTACCTAAGATAGAAACTAGCAACAAAAATAGCTGCAAAAAGTGTGGGAACCTAAACGAAAAAGAGCTAAAACCTGCCAAAAAAGGCAAAGGCTTCTTTTGTATGGATGCAGCTGAATGCAAGAAGAGGACTTCACCAAAAGAGTAGATAAATAGATATCATAGTGCTGTTAAGCAACAACACTCTACACAGACACTGGCTGTCTTACTCATTTGGTCTTGTCCATATGAATATCAAGACTAGTGACATTACAACCATCTGTACCAATATCACAAAGATTCCAAAATCAAAAACTACAGATACTGTAAGCACCACTGCCATGGAGATAGTTGCTATATACTTCGATCTCATACTGATAGCTCCTCTCTCCTGCCAATCCTCTATCATGCCACCAAATATCTTATGCTCCAGCAACCATTGGTGAATTTTTTCAGATGACTTAGCAAAGAAAAATGCAGCAAGCAAAAGAAAAGGAACAGTAGGGAGAAGTGGTAAGAACATGCCAAGTATCGCAAAAGCAATTGAAATAAACCCAAAAACAAACCAGATGTATCTCATGATCAATCCTAAAACAACATCATAAGTACGGATGCCACAAGCAATATCGCCATAATATAGTTAAATAGTATTATCTGTTTTGTGTTGGCAAAAAACCTCTTTATCTCTCTACCCATAATTCCCCAAAATGAGATTGCTAGAGCAGCAATAACAACAGAAACTACTGCAGCAACAGTAAGTCCGATAGAGTATGATTGTTTGGGAATATATATGCTAACTACAGCCAAAGCCCCAGCCCATGCCTTTGGATTAATCCACTGAAACAGAACAGACTGCCAAAATGTAATAGGTTTTTTGTTATTCTCTATGTCTTCTATGTTAGGTGTTGTGGTAGCTATCTGGTATGCAATATACATGACATAAGCAATACTTGCATATTTAAGCAAAGTAAAGAAATTTTGATACTGGTCCATTATTGGCTTTAGTACAAAACCTATCAATAGTAGCATCACAGGGAAGCCGACCGATACCCCCAACACATGAGGGATAACTTTACGATAACCATGCGAAAACCCTATGCTCATAGCGATAATATTATTCGGCCCTGGCGTAATACTGGCAATAGATATAAACAGCAGTAGAGCCAAAAACCATTCTAATGTCACGAGTTACCTTTTTTTTGATAGCATTATATCTAATAAAATATAATTCATTTAGAAGTAATTCATAAGAGGAAATAGGATATAAATACACAATTAAACTTCAAGGAAATGCATGAGTTATGCTATAGAAAAATTTGACCCTGAGATATATGAAACTATTCAAAGCGAACTTGAAAGACAAACAGAGCACTTAGAGATGATTGCTTCGGAAAATTTTACTATTCCTGCTGTGATGGAAGCTATGGGCTCTGTGTTTACAAACAAGTATGCAGAAGGATATCCATATAAAAGATACTACGGAGGATGTGAGTTTGCTGACCAAGCAGAACAGATTGCTATAGACAGGGCTTGCAAGCTATTTGATTGCAAATATGCAAATGTACAGCCACACTCAGGTTCTCAGGCCAATGGTGCAGTATATGCCGCTCTTATAAAAGCGGGTGACAAGATACTCGGCATGGATCTTAGTCATGGTGGACATTTGACACATGGATCCAAGCCAAGCTTCTCTGGTAAAAACTACTCTAGCTTCACATACGGGGTAGAGCTTGACGGTCGCATCGATTATGCAAGAGTCATGGACATAGCTAAAATCGTACAGCCCAAAATCATAGTTTGTGGTGCTTCTGCCTATGCCAGAGAGATAGACTTCAAAAAGTTTAGAGAGATAGCTGATGAAGTAGGGGCTATCCTTTTTGCTGACATTGCACACATAGCCGGTCTAGTATGTGCTGGTGAGCACCCTAGTCCATTCCCTTATGCTGATGTGGTCACTACAACTACGCATAAAACTCTGGCAGGTCCTAGAGGTGGGATGATCATGATGAATAATGAAGCTGTAGCCAAAAAGATAAACTCAGCCATATTCCCAGGCACTCAAGGTGGGCCGCTAATACATGTCATTGCTGCCAAAGCTGTAGGGTTTAAGTATAATCTATCTGACGAGTGGAAGGTCTATGCAAAGCAAGTCAAAGCTAACGCAAAAGTGCTTGCAGAGATACTGATAAAGCGAGGTTACAATATAGTAAGTGGTGGTACAGACAACCATTTAGTTCTTGTCAGCCTATTAGACAAAGAGTTCTCAGGAAAAGATGCAGATGCAGCACTTGGGGCAGCTGGGATAACTGTAAATAAAAATACAGTTCCAGGAGAAACAAGAAGCCCTTTTGTCACATCTGGTCTGCGTATTGGATCTCCTGCACTTACAAGCAGGGGAATGAAAGAAGCAGAGTTTGAGATAATTGCAGACAAGATAGCTGATATTCTTGACAATATCGACGACAGCAATCTCCATGCCACGATAAAAGAACAGATGAAAAATCTAGCAAGCGATTTTGTCATATACGATAAGCCGATCTACTAAAGGTCAAGCATAAAAATCTTTGACCTAGAACTGCATGATGACCACTACTATATAAAACGAGATCATATAGTTGCCAAAATCCCATTTGGCAACCGCACTTTCTATGCCAAATTTGAGCAGATAAGAGAACCACTCACCCCCCTGCTGATACAACAGCACCTATCAAGAGAATATACAATTGCTACACCTCTACTAAAAAATGGAAAAACAGACTATCTAGTCGTAGAATACAAAGGTGAAGAGCACAAAAGATTTCTTCCACTTATCAAACACCTGCTCAAAAGCCAAGATGTAGACTCGTATCAGATTTATCAAGGAAGAGATGCAAAAAAAATACAACTTTTTATAGAAGTCGAAAAGATGTTTGTAGATGAGGCGGAGAGTATGCTTGAATCTATATCATCCATGCTTGAACAGCATATATCAAAGTCATGGAAGTGCCTACCTTCATCATCTTTGCCAGAGGAGTACAATATTGTTACACTCCCATTTTCCCATTTATCGTGATACAATCTCTGTCATGACTTTAACATAAAGCCCTGTTGCTTTATGCATGCTCACAAATACATCATTCATCTTCTTATAAACCAATGCGGGCATCGTAGCCATAGGAAAACCAGAGTTTTTCATTTTACATCAAAGTTAACCATCCCTCTACAAACAACGAGAAAATATTTCACATTATACTTAAAAAAATGTGACTAAACCATTCCACCACCAAATACCCAAGTCAAGAAATTATCTACAGGGTTTTTGTTGATATCTTTTGTGTACTTTCTTTTTGTGCTGCCTTTTAGGATTTTGATATCACCACTTGCTATCTCTTCCGTTTTTAGTGTTGCGTATGTACTTTTCCACTCAAAAAGCTGCTGGAGCTCACCACTATCAAGCCATATCCCATGATCCAAGCACCTATCTATCAGCACACCACTGACTGCTGCATATATAGCTTTGTTCATTCGCTTAGCACATACAGGACAACTCCTATATTCCCTGTCAGTACCATGCTCCTGCCTTGGATTGTCCAATATAAATCTCAATATACTATAGTCAACTTTATACACTACACCTGTTTGATGCTTAATAGTAGTTTCCAGACACTCTTCACCTATAAATACTCCATCACAATCTACACATCTATGAATGATAATGTCACTTGCTATGCCTACATTTATCCTCTCCATTTCTATCTCGCAAGATGGGCAGTCAAGTAGCACACCACCCCTATTTTTGGAGAATTTTACCTTCTCTAATATAGATAGATTAAGAGGATTTCTCTGACTACAGAAATTACACACAAGCCCTCGTTTTGGCATAGGTGCACCACAGTATATACAGTTCATATTTTCGCACTCCGCAAGGATAAGTTTTCAGAATTATAACATAAGGCATTTGACATCTTTGGCTATAATCCATCTTATGAAATATAACCTTGAATTCAAAACAGCACTTAAACACTCAATCCCTGTTATGATGGGATATGTAGTGCTTGGATTTGCATTTGGACTGCTCATGAGTAGCTACCAATATGAGTGGTATTGGACACTTTGGATGAGTCTCTTTATCTATGCTGGTGCATTACAGTTTGCTGCGGTTGGCTTCTTCTCTGCTAAACTTGGATTGATTGATATTGCTATTGCCAGCTTTTTTATTAATATCCGTCAGTCATTCTATGGGCTTTCTATGCTAAAAAAATATGCTAAATCAGGATGGATAAAGCCCTATCTTATCCACACTCTGACAGATGAAACCTATGCCATACTAACGAGTATAAAGATTAGCGAAAAACTATCATACAGGCACTACGCTATCTTTCTATCCGCACTCAATCAGAGCTATTGGGTGATAGGCTCAGTTACTGGAGCATTCTTTGGTGCCGCGATAAACTTTGATACTAGAGGTATAACTTTTTCTCTTACAGCTCTATTTATAGTTTTGGCCATAGAGCAGTATAAAGCTAGAAAAAACATAACTCCTTTTGTTGTAGGGGCAATTGCCTCTCTGGTATCAATGATGCTCCTTGGGAACAATATGCTTCTAGGGGCTATCCTCCTGTCTCTAGCAATACTTTTTGGGCTCCGAGGGTATATGCAAAAGGGGAATATAGATGGATAATACTTATCTATGGTGGGCCATCTTAGTTATGATATTTGTAAATTTTACGACTAGAGTATTGCCATTTTTACTCTATAGAGATAGGATACCACCTGCACCTATACGCTTCTTAGAGGGTTATTTTCCACCTGTGATTATGACTATACTTGTGTTTTATTCGCTCAAGGACATAGACCTTCACACTACACCATATGGCATTTATGAAATATCTGCTGTAGCAGTCACCATTATACTTCATCTGATATTTAAAAACTTTTTACTGAGCATATTTGCTGCGACACTTTTTTATATGGGTTTGAAACAGGGCTGGTTTGGGATATGAAATTTATAAAATATTGTTTATTTGCCACCTTGCTTGGGATAGCTGTCATATTTGGTATAAATTTATATATGGAACAAGGTACAAAGAGCCTCATATACGATAATATAGCAAAAATACCTCCAAAAAAAGCTGCCCTTCTTCTAGGTACAACCAAATATATAGCAAAAGGCAAAAAGAACTACTTCTATACCTACCGCATCCGTGCAGCAGTAACACTCTGGAAAGCAGGCAAGATAAAAGCTATCGTAGTATCTGGCGATAATGGCACTAAATACTACGATGAGACTACTACAATGTATAATGACCTTATAAGCTCTGGCATACCCGCCAAATATATCACAAAGGATTATGCTGGATTTAGAACACTTGATTCGATAGTGCGTGCCAAAGCGGTATTTGGGCTGGAAGATTATATAATCATATCACAAAGATTTCATCTGGAGCGAGCTATATTTATCGCCAAAGCTAAAGGTCATAAAGTACTAGGTTTTATTGCAAAGGATATTCCAGAAACAGCCGCTGCTTACAGAATGAAATTTAGAGAGTACCTAGCCAGAACCAAAGCTTTTTTGGATCTATATATATTGCGTACCGAGCCAAAGTTCTATGGAAAAAAAGAGAGAGTAAACTATCGTCAGAGATGACAATGCACTATGACTACATCGGTATAAGTTTTTTTAAATTTTTATACCTAATACCTGCTACGACTCATTTTTTAGTGAAGCTTGTCAAAATATGCAATCAATGTTGTCATCCGTCTCACTTGGGCAATCTCTTGACAATTGTAGCTCATTTATGCTACAATTGAATAAAAAAGGATTTATTATGGCACTAGATGCAACTGTAAGAGCTAGAATAGATGTAGATTTAAAAAAAGATGTTGAAAAGATTTTATCTGAAATAGGATTGAGTACTTCGCAGGCTATAATTATGTTCATGAAGGGAATTAAGCGTGAACGAGGTATACCTATGGCACTTAAAATACCCAATGAAGAAACAATACAAGCGATAAAAGATACTGAAATGGGCATCAATATGGAAGAGATTACTTTAGAAGAGATGATTGCTGAACACAAAAGAGGTTATGGTGCTAAAGGTTAAGCAGAACAAGAGTTTTTTTAAAGATTTACGTAAAACACAACTAAGTGATAAGCATTTTTCTAAATATATTGTCTATATCTCAAAACTCATTGAAGAGGTACCTTTGCCGAAAGAAGCATTAAGTCATCCACTTAAAGGCAAATATGAAGGATATTTTGAGTTTCATATTAGCGGGGATGTGTTGGTGATATATAAAATAAAAAATGATGAACTATGGCTTATTCGCATAGGCTCTCACAGCGAACTATTTTCAAAATAAAGTGAACTAATGACAAGCAAACAATACCAAGAAAAAATAAAACTCTTAAACAAATGGGCAAATGCCTACTATGTAGATGACAATCCCATAGCCACAGATGAAGAGTACGACAAACTTTACCATGAAGTACTAGAGTATGAGACGACTAATCCATCAGAGGTAGCAGAGGACTCACCTACAAAACAAGTTGGTGCCAAACGAGTAAAGATTATTTCTAGTTTTGATATTGTATCTGGAAACTATGTTGTTAGAGAAGCATTCTCAAAGGCTACACATATCAAAAGAATGTGGAGCATGGAAGATGTGTTTACTACTGTTGAGGTGCAAGAGTGGCTTGACAGAACGGTGAAAAATGTAGGGACATCTAGTTACTTTTGTGAGCCTAAGTTTGATGGGGCTAGTATGAACTTACTCTATGAAGAGGGGAAGTTGGTTCGTGCCATTACCCGTGGAGATGGTGTCGTGGGAGAAGAAGTGACAGACAATGTGCACACCATTCGTTCTGTACCACTTAGCATTGACTATATGGGGCAGATAGAGATACGCGGAGAAGTGGTCATCCGTAAAGATGACTTTGAGATTATCAATAAAGAGAGGCTTGATGAAGGTGAACAACCTTTTGCAAACCCGCGTAATGCTGCGGCGGGAAGTTTGCGTCAATTAGATAGCTCTATTACCGCGAAGCGTAGGCTTGTTTTTTACCCTTGGGGACTTGGAGAAAATAGCCTTACCCAGACTAGACTCTCCGAAAAGATGGACTTTGTCTACGCACAAGGCTTTCTGAACCCACCATACTCCAAAGCCTGTAACACTATAGAGGAGATAGAAGATTTTTACCATTTCCTCATAAGTAAACGAGACGAGATACTTATGATGATGGATGGCATGGTCATCAAGGTGGATGAGGTGAGTCTGCAAGAGGATTTGGGCTATACAGTCAAAGTACCTAAGTGGATGTGTGCCTACAAGTTCCCCGCAGTGGAGAAAGTAACCAAAGTGAATGCTATCACTATACAAGTAGGAAGAACAGGGGTGCTCACTCCCGTAGCAGAAGTAGAGCCAGTAGACCTAGATGGTGCAGTCATAGCTAGAGCCACCCTCCACAACTTTGATGAGATAGAACGCAAAGGACTGATGATAGGTGACTCTGTCATTCTCATACGCTCCGGGGATGTGATACCTAAGATTACCAAGGTACTTGATGACAGACGCGATGGTTCAGAGGTAGCCATAGTAAGACCTACAGAATGTCCTAGGTGTAACTCAGAAGTTTTAGATGAAGGTACGCTCATCAAGTGTCAAAACCTAGACTGTCCAGACAGAGTAGTTAACTCCATCATACACTTTGCCAAAAAAGGCTGTATGAACATAGACGGGCTAGGCTCTAAGATAGTAGAGATACTCGTAAATGAAGGCAAAATAAAAGATATTTTGGGTCTGTATCACTTGAAGTACGAAGATTTAGAGGGCATGGAGGGTTTCAAAGAGAAGCGTATCAACAAGCTACTTGATGCCATAGCTGACACAAAAGGTGTGCCACTCCATAGGCTCATCTCTGCAATGGGCATAGAACATATAGGAGAAGTCGCAGGTAAGTCATTAGCCTTAGAGTTTGGGCTAGGCATAGTAGATGTGACATTAGAGCAAGTAGTAGCCATAGACGGCATAGGCGAAGAGATGGCGAACTCTTTGCTAGAGTTTATGAGAGTGAACCATGATTTTGCATTGAAGCTATTTAATGAAGTGCAACCTACCGTAAAAGAGAAAATAGAAGCCAAAGAAAATCCCTTTAAAGACAAAACGGTAGTACTCACAGGGTCGATGTCTGTGAGTCGTGGTATGGTGAAAGAGATGTTAGAGAAGCTTGGGGCTAAAGTGAGTGGTTCTGTGTCCAAAAAGACGGACTATCTCATCTATGGAGAAGATGCGGGTTCTAAGTATGATAAGGCTGTGAAGTTGGGAGTTGAGGTTTTGAGAGAGGGGGAGATGAGGGAGTTAATTTAATATGCCAATAAATCAAAAAGAAAAGAGCATAGGTATTTGAGTATTATCCAAACGTATTTAGCGATATAAAGTCCCACAGTTAGAGCTGTAAAAATAGGAGATTTTGACAACAAAATTTTAATATGCTACAATGCGTATATGACGATAAAGGACACAAAATGACAACAACTATGAGCATAAGAGAACTTACGCGTAACGGAAGTATGTTTGGCGAGTATGATTATATAGATATAGAAGATAAAAAATCACATGAGTATAAAGGTGTGTTTATCTCTTCCAAGTATGCAGAAGACGTGAAGAAGTTTTTGGAAAAAAAGTTTGCGAAAGAGAAAAAAGAGAAGCTAGATAGGATTATGAAATTTGCTGGCAAAGGCAGTATTTATCCAAGATTTAATGACATGACAGCCTCTCAAATTAGAGAACAAAAAGCAAAAGAACAATATGGAAAATAAGAAAATATTTTTAGATACAAATATTGTAGCCGATATGATAGACGAAAAAAGAGAAAATTATAGGCTATCACTTTCTTTATTGGAAACATTGATGATTCAAGAGTATGAAATCTTCATCTCTGAGGATATGTTGAGTACACTTTATTTTATCTCGAAAGATAAGAAAGCAACTTTGGAGTTTTTTGAAAATATTATCTACATAGATTGGTATGTCCTGCCGTATGGGGAGAAGGTAATAAAAGAAGCAACGCATATTTCTTTATCTAAAGGTATAGATTTGGAAGACACTTTACAGTGTCTATGTGCAAAAGAAAATGCCTGCACACTATTGATTGCAAATGATAAAGCATTTTTGAATTGTGGCATAAAAATAGTTAATTATGAAAGTTTTTTAAAATGAGGGGGATGCTGTGAGTTTTAATGTATTGACTGGTTGCCAATCTATTTTTTTCAGATGAAGGTGAAGAGATTATCCGTATTATATCGGCTAGAAAAGTAAATGATAAAGCGAGGAAAACTTATGAAAAGTGTTAAAGACAGAGCAAAATATGACGACTACGAGATGCAAGATGAGTATGATTTTTCTGATGGCATTAGAGGACGTTTTTATAAACCAAAGAAGATACCTACTTCTATGAGACTCGATAATGACATTTTGATTTTTCTCAAAAAACAAGCAGGTGAAAAAAAGATAGCCTACCAAACGCTTATCAATAACTTATTACGAGAGTATATGCAAAAAGAGGGATTAAAACATTAATTGTCTTAGGTGTGGTGAAGACATAATGATGTAAAAAATATTGTAGCACTGGTGACTAATATTACTATAAAGAGCTTGAACATCTAAAACCTTAGCTTGTTTTCTAGACTTATGTATTAAAGATAGTGGAGTATTATTTATGATATAATACACATACTATACCAACATAAAGGATGCACATGTCTGCTATCTATAATGAGAATGCAATAAAAAAAGCAACGAATGTGACTATAAACTCTGACTTGCTTCAAAAAGCAAAAAGTTACAAAATCAATATCTCTAAAAATTTTGAAGCGTATCTGGCTGAAGTGGTGAGAAAAAGAGAAGAGCAACACTGGTTGGAAGAAAACCGTGAGGCTATAGACAAACAAAATGAGCGTATAGAAAAATACGGTTGTTTTTCTGATGGCCTCAGGAGATTTTAGTGGCACAGTTTGACATGTATAAAAACAATAGAGAAAATAGTGATATATTTCCTTATTTATTAGATATTACCCATAATATAAATAGCATTTCTCAGCTAAGAGTAGTGGTGCCTTTGTGTAATGACAACCATAATGTTACGCATTTGAACCCAAGTTTTAATGTACAAGGAGCAAAGCTTTATATGTCCACGATGGACATAGCAGGCATTCCTGCTACCGTGCTAGGCAATGCGGTACTTAACCTTGAAGAGAAGCGTACTGAAATAGTAGATGCTTTAGGTTTTCTAGTGAATGGATTTTAACAAGGTATAATACGATATGAAAAAAATATTCATTCTTATATCTATGACTACTACTCTCTTTGCCTCCAGCTTGCAATGGGAAACTTCGTTTTATCAGGCAGTTAAAAAATACTTCCAAAAAACATGGATAACGCCTAAAGTTTACTTTATCGCTCCAGACAAAAAACCTCTGGAAGAGATTATTGGATATGTAAATGAAGAATTCTTGTTTTGGAGAGTTGATTCAGCCGAAAGAGAAGCTAAAAAGATAGGAGCAAACAAATGATAAAGAAAGCACTTTTTATAGTACTACTTTTAGGAAGCATACTGGATGCAGAAAATATTGACAGATTCATAGGAGCTAGTCAAGCACAGGTGGGTAAAACCATGACATACAATCCTGAGTATGTCAAGTTAAAATTTCCAAATGGTGATATACCTATCTCCAAAGGAGTATGCACAGATGTGATAGTACGAGCATTTAGAGCACTCAATATCGATCTACAAGAGCGTATTTATAGACACAAAAAGGCAAATCTAAAGCTCTACAAAGGACTATACTACACAGACAAACTAGACCCGCATATAGACCATAGAAGAGTCAAAAACCAGCAAGCCTATCTCACAGCCAGAGGCTACAGGGTCAAGCGGGGGCACAAAAAAGTATTCAAGCCTGGGGATATCGTAGTCTGGAAACTCCCAGGAAGCAATCTAGATCATATAGGTATCTGCACAGATAGGACGAATAGCCAAGGTGAGCCACTCATCGTTCACAATGTAGGAGCAGGAGCCAAAGAAGAAGATGTACTCAGAGAATACCACATAGTAGACCACTTCAGAGTATTTACTAAATGATAAAACCTAGCATTGCTCTATTCACACTACTATCTACATTGGCTTTATCGTCAAATAAGATAAAACTGAAACAATACAACGCCGATTATCAAATAACATACGAAAAGATAGATATTACTAATAGTGAAAAAATGGGTCTCGTGGGTATAAGTATGCTTTTTAATACTAACAAATATCTATATAGCGGTTTTGGGCTGTATGGTGCAGTAGACGGGAAAAGAGGTGGATTTTTTACAGTAGGAGGAGATGCTGGAATACAATATAATATTAATAAATATCTCAAATTTAAAAGTGGACTTTTTGTCGGTGCTGGTGGTGGGGGTGCAGCTCCTCAAGGTGGCGGGCTGATGCTTAGACCATACGCGCAAGTGCAGTACTATACAGCAGATTATGCCATAGGGGCGGGAGTAAGCTACATCAACTTCCCAAATGGTGATATAGAAAGCACTCAAGCCTACTTATCACTCAATATACCTACAAGCGGGGCATACTTACAGGGTCACATCTTTGGCAATAAGATATCATTGGATTCTGACAACGAGCATACAGAACTAGAAGGGATAGAGGCATCATTTTTTACTGAGCACTACAGACCGCACTCAGGGACTCTCAATACTGACGGCAAAACACCTACCAAGCCATACACACTAGCTGGTATCAAGTTTGATAAATATATAAGTGATAATACCTACAGCTACTTTCAGGCTGCTGGTGCTGGAGGTGGAGATAGCGACGGATATATGGAGATCTTTGGAGGTCTTGGATATAGGCATCAGATAGCCAACCTTCCACTATCTTTGGGCATAGAGGCAGCCATAGGAGCAAGCGGAGGAGGTAGAGTCGATACAGGTGGTGGATTAGTGTATCGATCTCAGCTTACTGCAAAAGCAGATATCTCTAAGCATCTGAGTATAAGTGGCTTTGCTGGGATTATAAAGTCTGTAGATGGGACATTCTCGGCTACAAGCTATGGTGCCACTTTTGGATACAAGACAGCTATATTCGATACCATCTCAAATGACAACAAAAGCCATGTCACGACACAGCCATTTAGCTTCAGAATGCTTAACAAGTCTTATCTGGACACCGAAAAGATATTTAAAGGTGGGACAAGCAGGGATGTAAATAGAGTTGACCTGCTTGGCTGTGCCATAGACTGGTATCTGTATGACAATATATACCTTACAGGGCAAACCTACTGGGCATACAAGGGCAAAGCTGGTGGATATGCCGAAGGAGTCTTTGGCATAGGATATCGTAGTGACAGCTATAATAGTTTTTCATTCTATACAGAGCTACTGGCAGGTGTTGGAGGTGGTGGCGGTATCGATATAGGTGGTGGATTGTGGGGCTCGGTAGGTGGAGGCATATCCTATGCACTAAATGACTCATGGGAGCTTACTCTTGGAGTAGACTATGCTAGAAACAGAAGTGGGAGTTTTTCCTCTTCTGTTATCAGATTTGGAACGGCATATAAATTTTCTATGTTGGAATCAGAGGAGTGAGACTTGATAGATATCTAGTAGCAAATGGATATTTTGAGAGTCGCAATCGTGCTGCTGAAGCCATAAGCTCAGGGTCTGTGCTGATCGATGACAAAACAGCAAAACCATCCCAACAAGTAACCGCAAACTCAAAAATAGAGATAAAAGATGAAAAATTTTATGTCAGTAGGGCTGCTAAAAAACTAGAACAGTTCCTCAAAAGCTATCCCTTGGATCTAATGAACAAACAGGCTCTTGACATTGGCTCCAGCACAGGAGGATTTGCCCAGATAGTTCTTGAAAGTGGAGCAGTGAGCCTTGACTGTGTAGATGTAGGGAGTGATCAGTTGCACCACTCATTAAGAAAACACCCTGCCATAACACTACATGAGAAAACAGATATCAGAGATTTTAAAGCAGACAAAAGGTTTAACCTGATTACCTGTGATGTATCTTTTGTGTCCATCTTGCACATTGTAGACTCTATAAATAGGTTAAAAGATAACAAATGTGATATTGTTATACTATACAAACCACAGTTTGAGGTAGGCAGAGAGATCAAAAGAGATAGCAGAGGAGTAGTACTAAATCAAGATGTGATCAAGCAGAATATGGATGGCTTTGTCCTCTCATGCACTGAGCTTGGATGGCAACTTAAATATCATGCACTATCTGAAATCTCAGGAAAAGAAGGGAACCAAGAGTACATATACCACTTCACAACAGGAGAGTCGCATGAGTAAAATATTATATATAGCAAGACATGCAAAATCAAGCTGGAACGATCTTTGTCTTAGTGACTTCGAGCGTCCTCTAAACAAAAGAGGACTCAGAGATGCCCCTTTTATGTCAAAAGTACTCAAAGACAGAGTTGTTATCCCAGATATCATCATATCCAGCCCTGCTCTTAGAGCCAAGGCTACAGCTCAATACTACAACGACAAACTGCGAACCAAGCTGGAGTTTAACGACTCCATCTATGAAGCATCTCCAATGACCCTACTATATTTGACTCAAGAAGCCCTCCAAGAGCATGATAGCATCATGATAATAGGTCACAATCCAGGGCTAACAATACTCAATAATCAGCTATCGGATAAACAAATAAGCAATATGCCTACTGCATCTATAGTGGGTATAGAGTTTGGGGATGAGATCGCCCCCTACCAAGGCAAGGGGCTGTTTTTCGAGTATCCGAAGTTGTATTTCTTGAAATAACTCTATCTCACCTCATACACAACAGTTGAACCACTCACTTCAAAAGAAACGAGTAATAAATTCTTACCATTTGGTGACTCTGATGCAGGTATGAATCTCATTCCCTCTGGAGATATATGACCCTCTTTTCCTGTATCGTCATCTGTACCTATATAGTTTACAAATTTTGATTTTTC
>JAAXPZ010000003.1 GCA_012329065.1 Sulfurovum sp.
AGATACATTGTGGTAGTTTAATCCATGTCCAGCGGCTACCCTGATACCAAGCTCGATAGTGTCACAGCTAAGTTTTCTTAGGTTTTCAAGCTCTCTATCTAATATTATTTTTAGATCTTTTCTTGGAAGATCAAGCTCTGGTATCGTATAAGGTGTATTGTTTAAGTTGTTGTAGAGCATCGCATATACATTGGCATATTTGCCAGTATGAAACTCTATCCATTCAACTCCAAGGACCTTAGAAGCATGAACGGCGTCCTGACTTGGGTCTATAAAGAGTGATACTTCTATTTCATTTGCTTGCAAATTTCTAATTGCTTCTTTCAATCTATATTGCTCCCCTGTTACAGCGAGACCTCCCTCGGTAGTTACTTCCTCTCTTTTTTCTGGTACCAGTGTGACACGATGAGGCTTTAGGTGGCAGGCTATATCTATCATTTCAGTAGAGATAGCAC
This sequence comes from Sulfurovum sp., assembly GCA_012329065.1. GTDB lineage: Bacteria > Campylobacterota > Campylobacteria > Campylobacterales > Sulfurovaceae > JAAXPZ01. Next base: position 456 of record JAAXPZ010000003.1, read on the forward strand.
ATTCCAGATTGACAGGAAGCGTTGACAGCTTGATAATATTTTCTGTATCAAAATCTTGCATATGCCTTCTGTCTTCTCGTAAGTGAATGGTAATCTGGTCAGCACCTGCTCTTTTGCATATACTCAGTGCATCCAACGGATCAGGATCAGCTATCTTTCGTGCTTCTCGCAGTACAGCAATATGATCTATATTTATACCTAATTTCATTTTGGCTCCTGTGGATATACTGACATGAGAGATTATACCAAAAGTGACTTATGGTTATTTTGAGTTTTTGGGAGGTTGTAGTGCATAAATGCTGCTTAAAATCACAGACCAGCATAATATTTAGCTTGTATGACTTTGTGGGGGGGATACTAGGTCAACAAAACATCAATATTATGCTGGCGTATGATTTTATTACGCAAATAATATTACTAAACATTGTAAAAATATGATAAGTAGAAAAAAGAATCTAATTGAGTGGCAGACAGGTAGTCTGGCTATCTTCACAATGAAGACCCATGACTTTCCGTCCTCGCTTCGCAGCGAGTTTGGCTTTTTCTGTTATCATGATGAGATATTAACATAAAATAGTTAATAGGAATATTAGACTTATGGGTAAATTTTATAAAAGTAGTTATTACGGACATTATGGTAAAATCATTTACTACATAAAATAAGGTACAGAATTATGAAAAAAGAGATTAAAAAAGCAGTTCTTGCATATTCAGGCGGACTTGATACAAGCATTATACTTAAGTGGCTCCAAGATGAGTATGCTTGTGAAGTTGTAACATTTACAGCTGATATCGGGCAGGGTGAAGAGGTAGAGTCAGCACGCAAAAAAGCACTAAACTTAGGCATAAAAGAGGAGAATATTTTTATTCTTGACCTCCAAGAAGAGTTTGTCAAAGATTTTGTATTTCCTATGTTTAGAGCAAATGCAATTTATGAGGGTGAATATTTACTTGGTACATCTATTGCTAGGCCCCTTATTGCCAAAAAACAGATAGAGATTGCTCATGAAACATCTGCTGATGCTGTAAGTCATGGTGCTACGGGGAAAGGCAATGATCAGGTCAGATTTGAACTCGGATACCTTAGCTTGGATCCAGATATAGCTGTTATTGCTCCATGGAGAGAGTGGGATCTCAATTCTAGAGAGAAGCTGTTAGCGTATGCTGGGGAGCATGACATAGAGATAGATAGAAAAGGCAAAAAGTCTCCATATTCTATGGATGCAAATCTATTGCATATCTCTTATGAGGGCATGGTTCTTGAGGATCCAGATACAGAGCCAGAAGAGGATATGTGGCTTTGGACAAACTCACCAGAAAAGGCACCAGACAAGCCAGAGTATATAAGTATTGGATATTTAAAAGGTGACCCTGTTAGTATAAACAACAAAGAGATGAGCCCAGCTACAATACTTAGAACACTTAATGAATATGGAAACAAACACGGCATAGGACGGATAGATATTGTAGAAAATAGATTTGTAGGCATGAAAGCTAGAGGGTGCTACGAGACACCAGGCGGAACAATCATGCTCAAGGCTCATAGAGCCATAGAATCCATTACTTTAGATAGAGAAGAAGCACATCTCAAAGATGAATTAATGCCTCGCTACGCTAAATTGATTTATAACGGTTTTTGGTGGTCACCAGAACGGGAGATGTTGCAAGTAGCTATAGATAAAACTCAAGAACATGTTACGGGAGAAGTTAGGCTCAAGCTCTACAAGGGAAATGTTATGGTTGTCGGGAGAAGATCTGATAATTCACTTTATAGTGAGGAACACTCCACATTTGAAGAGGATGAGGTCTATGATCAAAAGGATGCAGAAGGGTTTATAAAACTCAACGCACTTAGATTTATAATTGAGGGTAAAAAACAGCCTTCAAGAAGGGGTAGTAGCGAAATTGAAGCCTGCAAGCTAGAGACAGGCACAGTTAGCATGTGTGAGAAAATAAAAAGATTTTTTGGGTTTGCAGAAAAAAAATAGTCTTCCCTGCACCCACTTGATAGGTGCAGTGCTTTTTAGATATCCCTAAGAATTTTGTTAATGTCCTCTTTGGCATTTTTCAAGCTGATAGACTTACATGTGTGTTGTTGGATGCCATTAGTGCTGTTCAATATTATTGGTGTCGAATCACACTCTTTTATAAAATCTATTATTAGGTGGTCGAGATCATCTTTTATAAGATTTGCATCGATAAATACAAATTTAAAATGTTTAGTATTGAGTAATTCTAAAAATTCATCTTCACTAAAGGCGACCTCTACTGTACTTTTAGTATTAGAGATCATGCTTTTATAAATATTGCTTAGCAAGGTAGATTTTTTGTAAAGAAGCACATCTTTTACTTCTTTTTTATTAGCTTCTGCTGTAGCAATGTTCTCATCTATATCATGAGCTAAAGAGCTACTCTTTACTTCAGTTTGAGTAAGCGACTTAATATCTATTTGCTCATCGGATATGCTGGTTTCAGTATAATTTTTGCTTGTATACTCATCTGTATTTTGCTTTGAGCAATATGTCTCAAGTAGAAATTGAATCTGATCTATGTTTATTGGCTTGGATGTATAGTCATCCATGCCAGTTGCAATATATTTTTCTCTATCTCCCTGCAGAGCATTTGCAGTTAGCGCAACAATAGGAGTATGTTTTAGCTTAGATGCTTTCTCAAAATGAAGAATTTGTTCTGTAGCGTCTATGCCACCTAACACAGGCATCTGTATGTCCATGAAAATAATGTCATATTCGTTTTGTTTACGCAGATTGACAGCTTCTTCTCCATTGTTTACTAGTGTAACTGTCAATCCAAAATCATTCAGAATTTTTGTTATTAGTTTCTGGTTGATAATATTATCTTCTGCAACAAGTGCATGCGTATTGGAGAACATATTTGCTTTTAAAACTTTATTTTCTGAGTCAATTTCCTGTGTACTTTCTGTGCAACTAAACTCTTCTAGAAGTTTTGAAATTTTACTGAAATTGATTGGCTTATAGATAATTTTACTAATACTATTGATGATTTCCTCTGGCACATTTCTGAGTTGCTCAGATGCCAAAAGAGCAATTTTTGTATTGATGTCCAGCAAATTTTCGAGTTCGTCTTCCCTGCGAGAATATCGTTGATCGATAAATAGTATATCTGGTAAAAGTGCATCATCAATATCATAAATCTCTTCACCATAATATATTTGAAAGTTAGCACCAAGAAAAGATACATATGTTTCAAGATTTCTATCTACTTGTCTATTCGTAACTTCTTCTGGTAGGACTAGACCAACTTTTAAATCTGGATATGTTTGTATGTCTTGTTCTGTTTCTTCACGATCTTGCTTTTCTAGATTAAGAGAAAAGTAGAATGTCGAACCCTCTCCTGGCGTGCTGTCTATCTCAAGTTTTCCATCCATATGTGCAATTAGTCTACTTGAAATAGCTAGCCCAAGACCAGTCCCTCCAAATTTACGGCTTGTGCTTGAGTCTGCTTGCGAGAACTCTTCAAAGATCTTGCTTTTTTGCTCATCCGTAATACCCACACCCGTATCTTTTATGGCGAATTTAATTTTTGCATGTTTGTCATCTTCTGATACTTTTTCGATGAAGATATTGATTTCACCGTAGGAGTTAGTAAACTTTACAGCATTACTGATGAGATTGGTGATAATTTGAGAAAGTTTTGTAGGGTCGCCAATAAGTGTATCTGGAATCGTAGGATCAATATATGCTCCAAATTCGATATTTTTCTGAGCAGCTTTTGCAGCATATGATTCTACTGCAGATTCAAAGCGTTCTCTTGCATCAAAAGGAATATTCTCTAGCTCTACTTTGTCTGCTTTGATCTTAGATAGATCCAGGATGTCATTTACGATATTCAAAAGATTTTCTGAGCTATCTTCGATTACATTAATAAAATCTTGCTGATCGTTATCAAGCTCTGTTGCCTTTAGAAGTTGCGTAAAACCAACGATTCCGTTGAGAGGCGTTCTGATTTCATGTGACATGTTGGCAAGGAAGAGGTCTTTTGTTTGGTTCGCCTCTTTGATCGTATTGGCAAGGAAGCGATAGATTTCAACTTCATTCTTTTTGTCAACAATTTTTCTAAGCTCACCTCTCTTTTCTTCACTGAGGTCAAATTCGATATTTTTTAGAGCCTCCTCTAGAAGCTTGCTGTCTTTGCTGATATTTTTATATATACTAAAGAGTATAGCAAGAAGTAGAAGTATCAGGAGTGCACCTATAGCATACTGAATTGCTTTGTCTTTAAGAGTTTTTTCTTGCGACAAAAATTTATTTCTTAAATCATATAAAAGCAACTTTTCTGCAGATCTTAGATTTATCATTTTTTCAGAATAGTCTTTAATCCACTGTTGCGGAGAAATTCCGTATTCTCCACTACTAACATCTTTTATTATGGCAGTTCTATTTGCTGTTATGGTTTTATTGATTTTATCATTTTGTAGTAATTTATTTAATTTTCCAAGAAGCTTTTTGTCTTCTATTGTGGAGAGGTTAGGCATATGAATTTTCCCTAGTATAGACTCCCATAAAATAAGATCTTTGTCAGCTAATGGTTTATTACCAGATATCTTAAGAGCTATAAAGCTTTCCTCTAGAGCAGCAAGTGCATATACTTTTTCAATATCAGTATAATGCTTCAATACATCACTCATCTTTTTAGACGGAAAGTTTTGTGCTACTTCATTTATGATCTCTATCAGAGCACTGGCTCCATGCTTGTAATAAGAGCCAAAGAATATACCTTTGTAGTCTGCACTTAGCGTATCAACTTGTGACCGACCTAAATTTAGATTTTCTTTTATTTGCGATACTCTCTCCTTGTATGATAGAAAAGACTTATTGTTGCTTATTAGGGTATTTATATCCCCAAACATTAGATTTGTTGCTTGCCTACTTTGTTTTAGCTTCTCAAGGTTGCTGGTCGCAGTATCGTTGGATGCCATATGTATAGCACTTTCTAACTTTTCACCTGCTATTTTTTCCAACAATATACTTGTTTTATCGATCAAAGTAGTATAACTAATTTTGTTTTGCCCACTTTTATACTCAGAGTAGGACTGAAATGCCTGAAAGGATAACCATCCTATAACTACAATCAATGGTATAATTATAAAGAAAAGTAGCAGTTTTTGTTTTGATGATTTCATGACTGTTTCTATTCTCCTTTTCCGTGATGTATAGCTATTTTATTCATAATATCTTGAAGACCACTAGTGGATAAAAGTACAATACTTGGTATCTTAAGTGAGTCTATAGTGGTGTAGTAATATTTATTTAATTCCCAAAATTTTGCTATATCTTGTTTCTTTTTATCAAGATTTTTAGGATATATATATTGTCGCATTTGATTCATATCATCCTCAACTAGACCTATGGTTTGTTTGACTTTCTCTTGGATAGTGGTTTTATCGATATCTGATGCTAGAACCATATAGTATTTAGAAAGTTTTTCTACAAGATAGCCGATATTTTTGCTACGCATAAACATTTTTTCTTCAAATGTGAAATCGTATCTTATAGAGTTAGATATATTTTCTGCACCTTCAGTAAGGGCTTCACTAAAATCTAATACCTTGCCAGCAGCGACTGCACTCTGTTTTTTCTCTAGCAATATTTTAAGCTGCTCTTTTTCAAAAGCAAAAAAATCCAAGATATATTTCGTTTTTGTATCTTTTGTATTTATAGCAATTATTCGGATGTTTTCTTCAAGGTTTTCGATAGAGTTAGATATTGTAGCTTTTAGTTCGTCTTTATTTGGATATATATAAAGATATATATAATTTTTTGCTATACCTTGTGTGATGTATTTGATATTTTCAGAAGCCTCGAGTATCTTAACATCTCGAATGGTTGAGGCAGAGACAGTTATAGTAATCCCTAGGAGTAGGGTAATAAAATACCCAAATGGCTTCATTTTGAAACCTTACCTTTGATTACTTTTGACATATCTTTGCTATATAGTCTAATATTTTTATTGAGATCTCTAGTGGTTTTATATACTATAAATGGCAATCCACCTTTGTCTATGTCCAGATAAAATTTATATACAACCCCCCAAAGTCTCTGCACTTTATTCATTCTTTGGTTCATTGCTACTGTATTTCGAGGGTCTTTTGCAAAACTATCAATAGTATTAGATGCTATATCAACTGTCTCTTTCATTAGTTTAATTGTGTTATCATCTTTTATACCAGCTTGATAAGCCATGTAGTATTTTGCTATAGACTCTAGGTGAACTCTTGCCCCATTCAATGTATTTTTATCTTTATAATTCATTGATTTTTTGATATCATTGGCGACAAAAACTGCACCTTCTGTAATAGTAGCACTTAAATCCAGTGCGATTTGTGCATTATCTAGGCTATATGGCTGCTTTGTTATATCTCGTAGTTCGTCAAAGCTCATTTTCATAAAAAGAAGTAGATTTTTGCTTTTTGGGTCACCGATAGATTCATCTAAAATATTGAATTTTTCTTGAAATGTTTTCAGCGAAACTTGTAGTTCTTGTGTCGCCTGTCGCACTCCCACTTTATTCCCTGCATAAAGGTATGCTTTTGTGATAGTCTCTGCCATCATACTAGTTCCATAAGCCGCTCTGGCAAGCTTGATTTTTGCCGCTCTTTCTTGCTTGCTCATGGCAGCATTAACAGTTTGTGTAGCAAAGAGCATACTCATGCCAATAACTAATATCCTAAATATACCTTGAAGTCTTCTTTTCATCTCTATCTCCTAAATTATTTTTATTTTACATTTTACAGTAATTTACATAATTTGTCTGTTTCAAGACGGTCTTTAAATCTCAGAAAGTATTTGAATCGGAAAGGACATATAAAGCATATTGTAATATATGGCAACTCGGCAATCTCAACTGAGACCCTTAGTTTTCCGTCCCTACTTCACAGCAAGTTTGGCCTTTACATAAAAATTCGTACTAATTGTACCCAAAAAATGTCAAATCTCATAGAGTTTTATCAGGCTTTTTATTTTTGCTTTTCGTCCAAGCCAATCCTGATAGAGTTCGCTCATGTCTTTTGAGCCACCGTTAGCTAGAATGAACTTCTTGTATCCTTTGGCTTTTTCTTTGTTGAAGCCATCTTTTTCGTCTATACACTCAAAAAATGCATCCGCAGAGAGGACCTCTGCCCACTTGTAACTATAATATCCAGCAGCATATCCTCCAGCGAAAATATGGGCAAATCCATGTTGAAATTTGTTGTAACTAGGAGTTTTTAGTAGAGAAGTTTTCTTTCGTATTTCATCAAGCAAAACTTGTACCTCTTTGCCTTGGTAGAGATCCTGGTGAAGCTTAAAGTCAAAAAGAGAAAATTCTACTTGACGCAAGATGCCTAGTGCTGCTTGATAGTTTTTGCTCTTTTTTATCTTAAGCACAAGACTATCACTGATTGGTTCTTTACTCCGATAGTGGAAAGCAAAGCGTTTTAAAATAGCAGACTCATAAGCAAAATTCTCCAAAAATTGTGAAGGAAACTCTACCACATCCCATGCTACACCGTTGATACCAGAGACAGACCGTTCTTTGCATTTACCAAAAAGGTGATGAATAGCATGCCCCATCTCATGAAAGAGTGTGACTACATCATCATGTCGCAATAGAGATGGTGTTGATTTTGTAGTAGGTGAGAAGTTGCAGACAATAAATGCAGAGGCTAGGTGTACTTGCCCTTGACTGTCAACAAAATGTGTTTCCCAGTCATTCATCCATGCACCACCTCGCTTCTCTTTGCGTGCTTCAAGATCAAAATATATGCGTCCTGAAAGTTTTCCATTATCAAAGATATCGTATGGCTTGACGCAGTCGTGCCAAATCGGTACATCAGCTATCTTGAATGTCACAGAAAAGAGCTCAGACACAATATCCAGCAAGCCCCGTAGAACTTTGCTTTGTTCAAAGTAGGGTTTAGTTGTACTGTCGTCAAAATCAAACTTATCTTTTTTTAACTTTTCAGAATAGTAAGCGACATCATAGCCTGCTAAGTCGTCTATTCCAGCACTTTTAAGTGCAAAGTCCTTGAGTTCTTTGAGCTCTTTCTTCGCTTGTGGCAGTGAAGCTTCAGCTAAGTCATTTAAAAAGGTTATGACATCTTCTTCTTGGTTGGCATCTCTAGTCTCAAGCGCGTACTGTGTGTATGATCTAAAGCCCAAAAGCTCTGCTTTTTTATTTTTGAGTATCAAGATTTGGTCTATGACTTCTGCATTTTCTGGCGCTCTACTACTGTAAGCCTTGGAGAGCTCCTTTCTATATTCTCTATTTGGTCCATAGGTCATATAGGCCAAATAACTGGGGATTTGAAGCGTAAAATTGTAGACAGTCTTTCCATTCAGTTCAGTTTTGGCTGCGTCTATATCTGTTTGAGGCATACCTTCTACATCTTTTTCATTTTCAATGATGAGTTTATAGGCATTTGTGGCATCTAGTAGATTTTGAGAAAAACTATTAGAGAGTGTTGATAGCTTAAGGCTTATCTCTTCTATACGCTTCTTTTTGTCCTCTGGGAGCTTGACACCAGAGAGCACAAAATCTCTGACATCATGTGCCACAACGGTTTTTGCCTCATCCCCCTCGACTTTAATTTTCTCTATCTTTTTAAAGAGCACTTCATTTTGCGCCATCTCGGAACTAAACTTTGAAAGGAGAGGTAGGGACTTTTCATAGGCTTTTTGTGTTTCATTAGAGTTCATCACAGAGTTAATGTGTGATAACGGTGTAAAGAAAAGCCCCAACTCCTCATCAAGGTCTTGTAGGGGCTTGAGTACTTTTTCATAGCTAGTCTCAGGTGACTTGGTGATATTGTTGATGGTATTGCGTTGCTTATCCAATAGAGAGCCTAACTCTTTTGGAAAGTTTTCTAGATTGTTTATATGAAAGTTTTGAAACATTTATTTATCCTTGATCCAGTAAGGAGTCCTTACTTGTTAGTGATTTTTGGGTAAAATAATACCAAAATTATTATCTGATAGAGGAGTATACATGAAAGTATTGTTGATAAAAGATGTCAAGACGC
>JAAXPZ010000054.1 GCA_012329065.1 Sulfurovum sp.
ACTGCAAAATCCGCCTCTTTCATATACTCTGACAGCTTGTCTGTAAAGCCAAACACCTTTGCTTCTACCCCTAGCTTTTTGTAGGCTTTTCTCACCTCATCGATATTTCTCTCACCTGCTTGATGAATGATACGGATGCCTCCCTCTTTTAGTGTAGGGGCTAGCTCTAGAGCCAACTTATTGATAGCCACTGCACCCTGAGAACCACCTAGAAATATAATCGTCTGTACTCTCTCTCTGATTCGTGCATTGTCGAAAAACAACTGTTTTATAGGATATGCTTTGATGTGGCTTTCTGCCTCATATGAAGATATAAAGTGTTTGGCGTATGGTTTCATAAGCTTGTTTAATGAGCCTATGGCTACATTTTGTTCATGTATCACTATAGGTACACCTAGACTCTTGGCAGCAAAAGCAGTAGCAGCGGCTGAAAATCCACCAACAGAGAAAACCACTTTTGCCTCATGCTTTTTGAGTAGCCTTCTAGCTTGCCTAGTGGCTTTTAGCATCATCCAAAGCGATCTTAGCTTGCCAAACCCTTTTTGATTGACCACGCCTCGGGTCTCAAAAAAGTACTTGTGAGAAAAATCCTCATCATCCCCAAACCACTGTTGATCCTGCCCCTGCGTAGAACCAATATAGATCACTTCAATAGACTCAGCCATCTCTTCCTGAGCTTGTCGCAGGAGTAGTTGCTCCTTGACTGCCCTAATGATAGTCAAATGTCCGCCAGTTCCACCACCTGTCATCACTATACTCATAAAATCTCCCAATACAATAAAAGTTTTTCAAAGAACAGCATACTGCAACTTCTAATTTCTAGCTCCTAACTCTTCATTGAGCTTCTTTTTTTTAGATATCATCAGCACCATACCTATACCTATAGATGCTGCCATGATATGTGATCCTCCATAACTCAGAAATGGCACTGCGATACCTTTGATAGGGATCATACCAGATATGCCGTAGCTGTTGACCAGAAATGCCAACATGATCAAAAGTCCTATGCCCATACTAAAGAGATGATAGGCAGGATTTTCTACTCTAGAGGCGATATGGAAGATTCTGAACAGTATCACAACAAACAGAGATGCTACAACGGCTATACCGACAAAACCTAGCTCCTCCCCTATGCCTGCTAAGATAAAGTCTGTATGCACTTCACTCAGATAACCAAGCTTGAACTGTCCATTACCCAACCCCTGCCCCAAAAAACCTCCACTATGAATCGCATTGAGTGCATGAGAGATCTGGTATGGCTGCTGAGCCACATCTAACGCAAACTCCGAAGCCACAGACTCTGGGAAATATCCCAAGAAGTTATCTTGTACTGTTGACCACCAGCTCTTGATTCGTGCCATCCTATGTGGTGCTACCATCACCAGTACCACAAAGCCCATCAGTCCTATGGAAATGTTTACGAAAAACAGTTTCAAGCTACGCCCTGCAAATGAAAATAGTATCAACAGCGTAAATGCTAGCACTACAATCTGCCCTAAGTCTTTTTGGAAAACGGCTATAAACATCACCGCTACAGCAAAAATCGCCATATATGGCAAGATGACCTTGATCTCTTCCCACAATGAGAGCTTGCCATGCACAAGCATCTTGCGAGAAAAGCTCCATGCAAGAAAAAAGACAAAACCCACCTTGAAATACTCCACGGGTGAGATCGACACAGGCCCCAATCTAATCCATCGCTTAGCTCCGAGCACACTTTTGACTAGAGTTTCTGGCAAAAAGGGCATCATAACCATAGCGATAAAAGAGAGTATAAAAAGTGCAAATCCAACCCTAGCAAACCACACATCAGGATCAAGCCTACTCAAAAATACCATGATTCCGATTCCTATAAACACAGCAAATGCTTGTCTGATAAAAAAGTGTGGTCCACTAAAATCATGATAAAGCACTGTAAAGGTAGACAGAGAATAACTCATCATCAGAGATATGGTAAAAAGTGCAATAATAGTAGCGAATAGTAGCTTGTCAATCATTTTTTTTCTTATTTTCTATTTTTTAGTATTAATTTTTGCTATTATAGTCTATTTGAAGATAAATTCTACTAAAATGGCAGAAAACAGTGACCAAATAGGGGTAATATGATGCAAGATAGTGAGGGAGCGTTCAAACAAAAGCCCATCAGAACATTGGCACTATTTGTAATCCTCGTACTTGCAATTGTAGGTTTTTTGGTATCTGTATCCGATACAATCTCCGCAGATAGAAAGCTTCCACCCAGTACAGCTACAACTCATGACAGAGCACTCAGAGGCAAAATAATCTCAGCTGACGGCTACACCCTAGGCAGATCAAGCAAGAAATATCAAGCTACTATCTTTACCCAAAGTATCAATCCCGACAAGAAAGATCTGCTAATCAAACTTTTTGCCATCTATAGTAGCAATGATGAAAAAACGCTCAGAAAGATAATTAAAAAAAGTAAAGGCTACACGGTGTTGGCAGAAGATATTGATGCTAGCACTGCAATCAGACTCAAATCTCTAGCCTACAAACTACGCCGTCTTCGTGTATTTAAATCGGTTAGGAATAGTCAAGGTGTAGATATTTTATATGGTCTGGATATTATAGAAAACGGTGAAGAGCGATCATTCCCACTCAAGGATACTCTCTCTCCTGTGCTCGGATATGTCAGAAACAAGGATGATGGAAAATACACAGAGGTCAAAGGAGTTAAAGGTCTAGAACGAAGTTATGAGAAGTATCTAAACAGTAATAACAACGGCTTTGTAAAAGGCATGAGAGATGTCTCAAGCACCATCATACGAAACAAAAATAGCATAGTCAAAGTACGAAAAGACGGCATGGATGTACACCTAAACATACCACTAACACTCCAAAGAAGAGTTGAGCTTGTACTAGATGAGATGAAGAAGCTTATTAAAGCTAAAGAGATTATAGCTGGTGTCATGGACAGTCGCACAGGCAAAGTAATCGCTTTAGCAAGCTCAGAACGCTACGATCCTGACAATATACGCAAAAAAGATGTATATAGCCTCAACCCTAAATTCAGTGAATTTCTATATGAACCAGGCTCAACAATGAAGCCGATTACTATGTCTATAGCTATGGAAGCAGGCAAAGTTACGCCAGCCAAATGGTTTGATACCAACAACGGTAGGCTAAAGCTAAGCAAAAGATTTACAATCAAGGATGACCATCCAGAAGAATCAATGACGGCAGAAGATATCATCATACACTCCTCCAATATTGGCATAACCAAAATAGCATGGATGCTAAGTCCAAAAATACTTTATAAAGGCTATAAAAAATTTGGATTTGGGCTTGCTACAGGTATCGATCTATCAAGAGAACTAGTCGGGAAAGTCAGAAGCCAAAAAGAGCTCAAAAGTACGATCAACAAAGCAAGCCAAGCATATGGATATGGGATGATGGCATCTTTTGCTCAGCTCTGGAAAGCCTATAGTGCTTTTGATAATCATGGTATCGCTGTAACTCCCAGAATCACTGCCTACCTACAGGATAAAAGTGCTAAAAAATATCTCTCTAGGCCTACTGTTGGAGATATGCGAACTGTCAGCAAAAAAACTGCCAACCAGATGAAAAAGATACTTATCAAGGTAGTCACAGACGGTACAGGCAAAGCAGCTATCTATCCTGGCTTGACAATAGGTGGCAAAACAGGAACCTCACATATAGTTGAAAAAAGAAGATATATAGACAAATACAACAGTAGCTTTTTTGGATTTGTCAATGATGACAAAGGAAGCAGATACACTATAGGAGTGCTGGTGATGAGGCTACACAAAGGGCACAAGCACTTTGCTTCCCAATCAGCCGTGCCTACATTTAAGAAGATTGTCACCAATATGATAGAGCTTGAGTATCTCAAGCCAGATCTTTCTGTCATCCAAAAACAGGAAATGGAAGCTCAAGAGAAAAAACGCCAAAAAATAGCCCAGCAAAAACAACAACAAAGAACCAGAGAAATCAAAGCTAAACTCAAAAGAGAAAGGCAAGAGATAAAACGCAAACAAAAAGCTCAAAGACTCAAAGAAAAACGAAACGCTACACAAAAAAGAAAAGTCAACTCACAACAATCAACTCCTAGATCAAAACCAAAAAGAAGACCTACCCCGCAGGAGGCAGTGCCTGATCTATTCTAGATCCATACATTGTCAATCAATCTGGGTTTTCCTACCCATGCAGCTACTAAAACAATAGTATTGCCTATCTCTATCTCTTCAGTCTCTTGAAACTCTCTATTGACTATTGCGACATACTCTACTCTGTCAGCATCTTGCAGAATGCCAAGCATCTGTTCTTTGATGCTTAAACTGTTGAGATTCCCTGAAGTCACCATATCCGTAGCAGTCCTAAGAGCACGAGAAAGACAGAGTGCTCTACTTTTTTCCTCTGGGTTCATATGCATATTTCGTGAGCTAAGAGCCAGTCCCCTCTCATCTCTAATTATATCGCAGGGAATGATCTCTGTTTGTATATAATAGTTGCGTACCATCTGCATGATTAAAGAGAGTTGCTGGGCATCCTTTTTTCCAAAATATGCCTTGTTTGCTGCTACAAGATTGAGAAGCTTCATGACAATCTGAAGCATGCCATCAAAATGCCCTGGTCGCTTGGCCCCCTCCAAAACGTAGCCACGAATCACAGGTGCAGCTATGGAGAGTTCATCATTCTTATACATCTGATCTATAGTCGGCACAAACAAGATATCTACCTTGGAGAGTTCACAGATTTTGATATCAGCTTCATCTTTGTGTGGATAGTCATCTAGGTCTTCACCCTCTAAAAACTGTGTAGGATTAACAAATATCGAAACGATCAGATAGTCATTGTCAGTTCTTGCTTTTTTGATAAGTGATATGTGCCCTTCATGTAGTGCCCCCATAGTAGGCACAAAACCAATTGTACCATCCAATGCTTTTCTAGCCTGATTGAATTCTTTTGTCGTTTTAACTATTATCATCTCTAACCCCCTATTTTGCTATATTTTGGTAAAATAATATCAAAAAAATATGGATATAAAGAATAAGTCATTAGAGTCTCTTGTCATTCCTAATTTCTAATTTCTAATTCCTCACTTAAAAAAGGAACTTTTTCTATGGATAATTATGAATATAGCGAGCTACTCAAATCTCTATCCAAAAAAATAGAAAATATAACCAATATTGTCAAGCCCGATCAGCTAAAAGCAAGGCTCTCTGAGATAGAAGAGGTACAACAAGAACCTGACTTTTGGAATGATGTAGAAGCTGCTGGGAAAACATCTCAAGAGAAAACCCGTACTGAACGAATATTAGAAACCTATGGTAGTGCCAAGGATGCAGTAGATGATGCCGTGGAGTATTTCGAGATGGCAAACAGTGAAAAAGATGAGGAGACTCTAGAGATGCTCTATGAGGATGCCTCAAATCTACAAGAAAGCACCAATGCGCTAGAAGTACAAATGATGCTCAGTGGTGAACATGATGGCGATAATGCCATCGTAACCATACACCCTGGAGCGGGAGGCACAGAAAGCCAAGACTGGGCAAATATGTTATATCGTATGTATCTCAGATGGGCGGAAAGACACAACCTCAAAGTAGAGGTACTCGACTATCAGCCAGCTGAAGAAGCGGGTATCAAGGATGTAAGTTTTATTATCAAAGGCGAAAATACCTATGGCTACCTCAAGGTAGAAAATGGCATACACAGATTAGTACGAATCAGTCCTTTTGATTCCAACGCCAAGAGACACACATCCTTCAGTTCTGTAATGGTCTCACCTGAAATAAATGACGATATAGAAATAGAAATAGAGGATAGAGATATACGCATAGACACCTATCGTGCCAGTGGGGCAGGCGGTCAGCATGTCAATAAGACTGAATCCGCTATTCGCATCACGCATGAACCTACTGGCATTGTTGTGCAGTGTCAAAATGACCGAAGCCAGCACAAAAATAAAGCTGCAGCCATGAAAATGCTAAAGTCTAGACTCTACGAGTATGAAATGGCAAAAAAACAGGCTGCCGTAGATGGTGTAGAAAAGAGTGACATAGGCTGGGGGCATCAGATAAGGTCGTATGTCATGCAACCATATCAACAGGTCAAAGATACCAGAAGTGGGCAGGCTTTTACTAATGTAGATGCGATCTTGGATGGGGATATTGATAAATTACTTGAAGGGGTCTTGATCTCGCAGGCAAAATAGCTCTAGGATATTACCAACAACAATAGGTGCTATACTTTGCAGTTCTCTTTAAAAACTTTTCTTATTTTTACTTATATCTATCCCTATTTATGTTAAAATTGTTACAGATTAGCTGTATCAAAATTTCAGGAGAATAGCATGGAGCATCTCAAAGAGAAAGGGATTAAATTTGTCAGGGTATTGTGGTGTGACAATGCAAATATCATTAGGGCAAAAAGTGTGCATATAAAATACCTTGAGGATACGCTTGACTCAGGTGTCAAGATAGCAAAAGCACAGATGGGAATTCCTGTGATGTATGATGCCGTAGCTCCAAATGCAGGTCTCTCGCCAGTGGGAGAGGTGACACTCGTTCCAGATCCAACCACACTAAAGATACTCCCTTTTGCCAAAGGGCAGGCATCGATGATAGGCGACATGAAGAGTCTTGGTGATCTGACACCATGGTTCAACTGCCCCAGAGATTATCTAAAGAGACAGATAGATAGACTTTCAGGTATGGGGCTGGAGATTAAGAGTGTATTTGAAAATGAGTTCTATCTGCTCAAAAAAGATGAAGATGGAAATATCATCAAAAGCGATGAGACCTCCTTTGCTATGACTGCACCCCAAAACAGCTATGATCAGATGATACTAGATCTTGAAGAGAGCATGACCAGTCAGGGGCTTGAAGTAGAGAGCTACTATAGTGAGTCAGGTCCTGGGCAGCATGAATTCAATGTCAAATACAGCGACGCTCTACAGTCAGCAGATAATCAGATAACATACAGAGAGACAGTCAGAGCAGTGGCATCCAGATATGGGCTGATTGCCTCATTTATGCCAAAGATATTTGAGGATGCTGGAGGAAACGGAACACATCTAAACTTCTCACTCTGGAGAGATGAGGAGAACATAAGCGGAGAGAGTAATGAGAAAAACGGTATATCCAAGACTTCATCTGCCTTTGTAGCAGGTATCATGCATCATCTCAAGGCACTATGTGCTGTCACTATACCAAGCACCAACTCATATAGAAGAGTTATACCTCACTTCTGGGCAGGGGCATTTGTATCTTGGGGATACTACAACAGAGAGGCTGCCATACGGGTGTCCAAAAATGAATCTCAGAGCAAAGCGCAGAGATTTGAACTCAAAATCAGCGATGCATCGGCAAATCCATACCTCGCCCTTGGAGCCCTTATAGCGTGTGGCATAGATGGTATAGAAAAAGATATGGTACTGCCCGAAGAGACCACAATAGATCCTGGCTATCTTAAGAGCAGTGAGTGTGAGAGCAGATGGGTAGAGCGTCTTCCAAAGAATCTTGGAGAGGCACTGGATTATCTAAAAGATGATAGTATTGTATTGAACTCCATGGGAGAGGAACTTGCTAAATCATATGTAGGAGTCAAAGAGTTTGAGTGGGATGTCCTCAAGAGTGCCACACTCGAAGAAGAGGTAAAGATTATGCTGGAGAGGTTCTAAGATGGGGATACTAAGTAGAAATATACCGATCCAGAAGGGTGCAAGTGCTATTCTATTTATCGATGTACAACACTACAATGTCTATCCTAATGGCGGTCAGTATCAGAAGGAGGGTCTCAATGTCAAGGAGGCAAAAGATAAGTATCACTACTTCTTCGACACCCTGCACTCAACTGCACTTCCCAATATGATAAAACTGCAACAAGCTATAAGAGATGCAAAGATAGAGCCACTCTACACTGTAATGGAGAGTCTTACTATAGATGGCAGAGACAGAAGCTTGGACTACAAAATCAGCGGATTTAATATCCCCAAAGATTCACCAGATGGCAAAGTTGCAGATGAGATTAAGCCCATAGGTGATGAGATGGTGTTTAAAAAGAGCTCTTCTAGCCCATTTATCTCAACAAGTATTCACTATATCCTAGGAAATCTTGGTGTTAAATCATTGATAATATGTGGTCTTTTGAGTGATCAATGTATCAGTTCCGCAGTTAGGGATGCCTGCGATCTTGGCTATCTTGTAACACTTGTTACAGATGCCTGTACAACCTATAGCAAAGAGAGGCATGAGCAGTCAATAGGACACATAAAGGGTTACTGTAGGCAGATGACAGCTGACCAGTTGTTGTCTGAAATAAAAATGTTATCCAAAGAATAATCATATTTTGCCCATTACAAACAATGGGCAAAATCTATCTGTAGGTTACGCTATTTTACTTGAGGAAACCATACCTCTTCAACTTTGTAGTCTCCATTTTTAACACTGATGATAGAGACACCCTTTACTGGAACTGTAACAATTAGCTCCGTATCAAATCCATCTGCACTCAGAATTGGCAACTTTAAGACATTCCTCTCTAATCTGCTTTGTTCCTGACTTCACCTATCAACCACAAACAGCATACCAGTACAGCGTAAATATCATTTCTGCATCAAGCACAGGAGATGATGGTAAAGCAAATTTCCTGTCTATTTTTGTGTCATAGAGTAAAGTTCACTGCGTGTTTGCACTATCTTTGAAAAAAATCTACCTTGTCTATGGGCGAAATCACTGCATCAAAAGTTCAGACTATTTGTTGCTGCGGTAATAAAAAATATCTAGTTGATATAACAATAAAACCTAACTACAGTCCATACTCTATAACGATCTTGCCTTTATCGACTTTTATATGTTTGATAAAGCGAGCGGAGAAGCTCTCTTTGACCTGATATATCTCTATATCTGATAACTCCCTCATGGCTATCACATTGAGTGCAGTTCTGGCCCCCTTGGAGACATACTCAGACAGCGATGGATTTCCAAAATTTACGCCTATTGGTGTTACTTCTTTGAGATATATTTTTTTAGTTTTTGGATCATATCTAAGTCCTGCAGAAAGAGTAAGCACTCCATCTATACCTTCTGGAATCTCAAAACTGGTCAAACCAAAGCCAACAGAAAGTGCTACCTTGCTACTCTCTCTTGCTGGTATCAGTATAGCTCTCTTGAGAGCAACAGAACCAAAAGATGACTTCTTCTGAATAGGAAATACTTTTGCCAATGCCTCGTTTACATTTTCAGTAGAGATTGTAGTTTTTTGGGCAAATAAACTAAGTGGGGTATTTTTTACACATCCTGAAAAAAAGAATGCCGCCAAAAAAAGGGGTAACAGCAGTTTACGATACATCACATATTCCTTATATTTATATCATTTTCAAGGCTGATTATAGCAAAAAAGTATACTAATCAACTTTGGATAATGATTGTGCCTCAAGACTATAGTGCAGATCACAACGACAAGCAACTGCATCATCATGTGTAACTAAAAAAAGAATTGCATTATGTCTCTCAATATAATTGAGTAACACATCCATAACCAGCATAGCTGTTTGGGTATCTAGGTTACCAGTAGGCTCATCTGCAAAAATAATTTTAGGTTTTTTATGTAGAACTCTTGCTATAGAGACTCTCTGCTGCTGTCCGCCTGATAGATCACCAATCTTTTGATCAACTACATCTTTTATTTTTAGTTCGCTCAACAGGGATTCATCTATTTTCTCGGAACTAAGTAGAGAGGCGATCTCGATATTTTCTCTTCCAGTCATGCCTTTGAAAAGATAGTGAGCTTGGAAAATGATACCCAGCTCATCCCTACGAAGCTTCTCAAGCTCATCCTCCCTGAGTAAATATATATCTCTATCAAAAAGCCTAACAGAGCCAGAATCTGGCTTCAAAAATGTAGAGAGTGTGTGCAAAAGCGTAGATTTGCCACTTCCGCTACGGCCCACCACTGCCATACTTTGCCCGCCATTAAGAGCAATATTTACATTGTTATAGAGTGGGTAATCAAAACTATGAGAGAGACCTTTTGCCTCGATAAGGGGTATAGTCATAAAAAACCTTTGCTTAAAAATGAGAGATCAAAAAAAGTATCCAACAACACACAATTTCTCATTTCTCACTTGTGAAAACCCAAAAAGGGTTTTACTCTATGCCATTTGTTTGGCAACCTCAGCAGCAAAGTCTTCTTCTGCTACCTCTATACCTTCACCGAGCTCAAGCCTGATATACTCAACAAGCTTTGCAGTTCCGCCAGCCTCTTTTGCTGCCGAGCTAAGATACTCTGCTACTGACATTTTGTCATTCATAACAAACTTCTGCTCTACAAGCGTATTGTCCTGCAAGAATCTTTTGATCTTTCCTGGCAAAATCTTCTCTAGAATTGCTTCTGGCTTACCCTCTTTGATGAGTTGTGCCCTTGCAATCTCTTTTTCTTGTTCTATTACCTCTGCGCCGATCTTACTCTCATCGAGAAATCTTGGAGCCATAGCCGCAGCATGCATAGATATATCTTTTAATGCATTTTTAACTGCTTCTGCTGTATCCGAGCTATCACATTGTGCTGATACTATCACGCCTACTTTGCCATTGGCATGCACATAGCCATTGACTGCTACATTGTCACTAGCCTCAATCGTCGCAAATCTTCTAGCGACAAGTTTTTCACCGATAGTTGAGATATGTAATGACATAAATTCAGAAAAAGGCTGCCCGTTTATCTCTGAAGTGTTGAGTGCCTCTGCGTCACCTAAATTACTATCATAAGCATGCTCTATAACTGCTGTAGTGAATGCTTGGAATTTATCATTTTGAGCCACAAAGTCAGTCTGTGAATTGATCTCACCAAGAACTGCTTTATTATCTGTTACTTTCATAACAATAGCACCTTCTGATGCTACTTTCCCAGCTTTTTTAGCGGCAGCTCCTAGACCTTTTTTTCTGAGCCAAACAACTGCTTCGTCCATATCGCCATCAGATGCTGCAAGTGCTTGTTTGCAATCCATCATCCCAGCATTTGTCATCTCTCTGAGTTTTTTGATATCTTTTGGTCCAAAATTTGCCATACTATGCCTCCGCCAATTCTTTTGCAGACGCAACTGCATCCCTAAAGTCGCCTTTAAAGCTATACTTCTCTTCCATAGTAGCGATAGCCTCATCACTCATGTTTGCTACATCTGCATAGCTATAGAAACCCTCATCATTGAGCTTGCCCTGATAAACCTTGCCAATACCTGCTATTTTAGTAAGATTATCACCTTTTGTCTCTGATACTTTTTCTTTTTTTGCTGGTGTTTCTACAGCTGGAGCTTCTATATCTGAGTCTTTTGTAGCTGGAGCTTCTAGCTCTTCAGTTTTTGTCTCTTTGACGATCTCCTTGATCTCTTCTTCTGATACATTTGCCTCAGCAGCTGCGATTACACCCTCTGTTACTTCACCTGTCTGTTCTACTTCTTCACCATTTGCTTCAGCATAGATAGCTTTACCTTCGATACAAGCATCTGCAATCTCTCTACAGAAAAGATTGATAGATCTGATGGCATCATCGTTTCCAGGGATTGGATAGTCTACAAGATCAGGATCGCAGTTGGTATCTAGTGGAGCTACTACTTTCATTCCCATTCTTCTAGCTTCTTTTACTGCGATATGCTCTTTGACTGTGTCAACTACAAACATCATATCAGGTAGCTTTTTCATATCTCTATATCCCTCCAGATAAGAGATAAGCTTTACCTTCTTTCTTTTGAGCATAAGTGCTTCTTTTTTGGTCAACATATCGATCTGACCATTCTCTTCCATCTGCTCGATAATCTCTAGTTTTCTGATAGATTTTTTGATTGTAGGATAGTTTGTCAGCATACCGCCGAGCCATCTAGTAGACACAAATGGCATACCAGCTCTGATCGCGTGCTCTCTAACTGCTTGTCTAGCCTGCTTTTTAGTCCCTACGAAGATCACTGTCTGACCCTCCGCTGCTGCATCTCTAACTACATTATATGTGTATCTAAAATATCTGAGTGTTTTTTGTAGATCGATGATGTAGATGTTCTTTCTCTCACCAAATATGAATTTCTTCATTTTTGGATTCCATCTTCTTGTTTGGTGTCCAAAATGCATACCGCACTCTAGTAGGTCTTTCATTGTTACCATTATTGTCTCCTTGACATAGTTAATCATAAAATAATAAAAAGCTTTTAGAAAAATCTCCTAAGCTTCGACTCGGTTTCCATTGTCTAAGTGACAATCGCTCTGTAGTCCTCAACGCTTCAACAAGTTCAGCGCAACCGTACAAGGAATAACTACATGAGTATTTCCAGTATTCAAGCTTTTTATGGCTCTATTAAAGAATATGGACGGGTATTATACCGAAAAGTTATTGATATGAGGTTTATATTGTTTACATGCTACAATATTAGCCACAAAGGTGCAACAAATGAGCGAAATAACATTTACAAAAGGTAAAGATTCCAGCCTAGAAGAGACCATAAGTTTAATATATCAAAAACTTGGAAGTATTGGCATCGAGATAGATGAAATCTCTATACTGAACCCTGTACCTTTTGTATACTCTCAGCACATCAGAGACAAATCTTGCAACCTTATGTTTACCAATGGTAAAGGGACTAGCCAAAAGGCATGTCTTGCTTCGGCACTTGGTGAATATGTAGAGCGTTTGAGCTGTAATTATTTTTTTGCAGACTATTATTTGGGTGAACATTTTGCTCAAGATGATTTTGTGCATTATCCCAATGAAAAATGGTTTGCCTTCTATGATGCAGATCTATCTATGCCTGAAGGACTTCTAGATGATGCCTTATGGGAGTACTATGACCCAGAGGGTGACTTGCAGCCCTCTCACATCATAGACACCAATACAGGTGTCGTTGAGCGTGGCATTTGTGCCTTGCCTTTGACGAGGCAAAGCGATAACAAAGATATCTATTTTCCTGTGAATATTATAGGAAACCTTTATGTGAGTAATGGCATGGCGGCAGGCAATACTCAGCCTGAAGCCAGAGTACAAGCCTTAAGTGAAATTTATGAACGATATGCCAAAAATAAAATTATCTCTGAGGAAATATCTTTGCCTCTTATCCCCCAGCATGTGATGAATAGATACCCCAACATACAAGCATCTATTCAACAGCTAGAAGAGGAAGGGTTTCACCTAAGGGTTTGTGATGCTTCTTTGGGTGGTGTATATCCTGTGGTATCTGTGACACTCATCAACCCCAAAGATGGTTCTGTTTTGGCTTCATTTGGCGGACATCCGTGTTTTGAAGTCGCACTGGAGCGAACTGTAACTGAGTTACTTCAAGGACGCTCACTAGATATGTTAGATGATTTTCATGCACCTTCTTTTAACACAGACAAAGTAGCAGACCAACACAATCTAGAAGCACACTTCATAAACTCTACGGGGCTCATCTCTTATGAGTTTTTTAAAAACAAAAGTGACTATGACTTTGTAGACTGGGATTATGATGCCGATACTCAAAGTGAATTGACGGCCATGCTTTCTGTCGCTAAAGAGCAAGGTTTTGAAGTGTATATTGCAGATTATGGACATGTGGGTGTGTATGCTTGTCGTATTATTATACCCGGCATGTCAGACATCTATCCTGTTGAAGATTTACTCTGGAACAACAACAATGAAGGTGCATATTTTCGTGAAGCTATCTTGTCGCTTGATTCGCTAAACGATGAAGAGCTAGAAGCTGTCTTAGAAAACCTAGAAGCTGGTGAACATAGTGATATGCTCAAAGTAGCAGAGTTTATAGGTGTTATAGCGGATACAGGAACGACATGGGCTAACCTACAGATAGGTGAGCTTAAAGCCATGATTTGTCTTGCTTTGGGTAATTATACTGATGCACAACTATGGGTCACATGGTGCAATCATATAGCGACTCTACAAAGGGGGTCTACAAATATATATAAATGCCTAGATGCTCTACTCGAAATAAAACTCAAATCTAAAGACATAGAAAATTATCAAAAAAGTCTAGGGCAGATGTACACGGCTGAATGTCTGGCACTCTGCCAAGACATTATAGAAAAGAAAGTCACATTTTACGGACTACACTTTCCTGGACTAAGCCTCAAAGGTTTTAAAGAGCATGGGATGCTATTAGAAGGGTATGCCAAAGTACATAGAGTAAAAAAAGTGTTTGAAAAAGTGATGTGCTGATTATCATATCTGCTGTATTTTGAAATACATGGAAGCATTAGGAGAGGCGGATTTGTATACCAAGCGAATACCCTATGATAACTGTCAAGTCTGTATATGAGTCCAAAAAATAGGGAATTTATAATGAGTTGAGGTATTTTTAGATATACCCCTTTACTTATGTAAAATATATAGATGTAATAATATAAATTACATAATTAGGAATACATAATGTACAAACGATCAGTAGATGATATACTCAAACTTGCACTTGAAATATCTCCTTGTGTGCTACTCTCTGGAGCGAGGCAGGTTGGTAAATCTACATTGTGTTTATCTTTAGACAGAGAATACAGGGTAACAGGCGGTTACCTAGAGATACTTAAAATTGACTCAGCCAAAGGAAGATCACTTTGGTTCAATGCCTACATAAGTACCTATGTAGAAAGAGATATCAGAGATGTTGGAGAGCTTAGGGATATTTCTGCTTTTATACGGTTTTATAATATTATAGCTCCTCGTAGCTGTGGGCTAGTAAACAAATCAGACCTAGCAAATGAAGCAAACCTCTCTGAAGCCACAGTAAACAATTACCTCTCAATGCTTGAAATGATTTACCAAATATCACTGCTTCAGCCATTTGCTTCCAATATCTCAAAGCGTTTTATAAAATCTTCCAAGATGTTTATGACAGACAGTGGACTGTTTTGTCATTTACTGGATATAAACAATGTTGATGAGCTACTGAATTCTACACACAAGAGTGATGTAGTAGAAACATTTGTTTATGCAGAACTTTTGAAACACATAGGATACTCACAAGCACAAGCCAAAATATATCATTACCGAACCAATGACAAAAAGGAGATAGATTTCATCTTAGAAAAAGGCAATAAAATATTTGCCATAGAAGTAAAGTCATCTAAGAGTATAAAAAAAGATGCTTTTAAGCACATAGAAGACTTGCAAAAGAAGTCAGACAAAGAGGTAATAGGTATAGTTTTTTATACTGGTGATGATATGCTTCCTTTTGGAGATGAAAGTAATGCTAGGTTTGCACTACCTTTGAGTTTGTTTTTTTAGCTAAAGAAGAGTGGATTCTCAACACCTCGTACCTAACAACCCCCATAAATTAATCAAAATTAATCTTGAAATAATTGCTTTATCTCTTGTTAAGGGAATGATAGGCCCCCTAGACTCTTAGTTGGAAACAGGGATTTTGTCTGAAC